>CAZYQL010000030.1:0-4533 GCA_964650055.1 uncultured Phycisphaeraceae bacterium
ACCGCTTTGGGGTCGTACGTTTTTTCTTCAACGTATTTCAGTTCACCTTGTTCATCGGCAGCGCGGTAGAAGCAACTATTGAAGCCGACGTGGCAGCATGGGCCGTGGCTTTTGCATTTGAGAAGGACGGTGTCCTGATCGCAATCGATGCGGGCTTCGACGACTTCCTGGATGTGGCCGGAGCTTTCGCCTTTGACCCACATCTTGTTTCGACTGCGGGAGTAGAACGTGGCCTTGCGCGTGGCGAGAGTTTGCTTGAGCGCAGCTTCATTCATCCAGCCCATCATCAGCACCTGGCCCGTGGCGATGTCCTGCACGATGGCGGGCACGAGGCCTTGCTCGTTGTATTTCACATCGAGTACGAGACCGGTTTCTCTTTTTTCGTCGCTCATGATTGATCCTCAAAAATTGGGAGGCGGGATTATAGGAAGAAGGGAATGTCCAATGGCCATTGAAAAATGAAAAATGCAAATTGACGGATCATGGCCGAAACCTGCTCGTCATTTTGCAATGGACATTTTGCATTGGGCATTGGATATTTCTTCATTCAATCAACCCGGGCCTTTGGCCCGGCGCTAAACGGGGGATCGTCGCGCTGCTCACCTTCCTTCGCGTCTCTTGGCACGTTTTCGCCTTGGCCACTATACTTGCCTCGTAATGATTCTTCGTCGCTTGGCGACGGTTTTGGAAGGATGGCACACGATGAGTAATGCACCCACCGGCGGATCCAAGTTTCAGATCGACTCAGACTGGAAAGCCGAGGCTGAAGCGGAAAAAGAACGGCTCGAACAAAAGGTCAAAGCATCTGAGGCCACCAAGCCTGCTGCCGCGTCCAACAAGCCCACTGCCACCGGCAAGCGCGAGCTGCCGCCTGCTTCCATGGAGACGTTGCTGCAATCCGTCGCGTCGCAGGCCATGCTCTACCTAGGCGTCATACCCGATCCGCGCACCGGCCAGCGCATGCAGCATCTCGACCTGGCCCGCCATCACATCGACACGCTCGCCATCCTCGAAGAGAAAACGAAAAACAACCTGACCGATCCCGAAAAAAAACTCCTGCTCAACACGCTCTACGAACTGCGGCAGGCATACATCCAGGTCGCCACCGCGATTCGTGAACAGCGAAAGGGATGATGCATGATGATGCATAAAGCATGGTGCATGAAACTGCCCTGTGGCACGACGTAAGACAATTGCAAAATGACCAATGAACAATATCCATTGACCAATATCCATTGCAAAATGTAAAACCAGCACCCGCTCCTGCAATTTTCATTTTGCAATGGCCATTTTTCAATCTCTCCTTTTTTCAACCACCCACCGACCCACGCCCATGTCCGATCACGCTCCAGGCACCGCCACACCAAGCATCTCTCCTCTGCGCAAGCATCACTTTCTGCTTCGCCGGCTTCACTCGCTCTCGGGTATTCTCCCCGTAGGCCTCTTCGTCATCGCGCACCTCTTCACCAATGCGCAGATGATCTGGGGACAGTCCGCAGGGCCCAGCGGCGATGCTGCATTCCAACACGAAGTCGATTTTATTCACTCCATGCCCGCACTCTATTTTGTCGAACTGGCCCTCTGGGGTTCGATTGCTTTTCACGCAATTCTGGGCATCGGCTACATGACCGGCTGGGTGCCCAATGTGAAGCACTACCCGTACATGGATAACTGGCGATACCTCCTTCAGCGCATCACCGCGTGGATCGCTCTCATCTTCATCTTCCTGCACATCGCCACGCTGCGCTGGCGCATCAATGTGATTGGCATCTGGGACACGCCCTTCTTTCATCGCATGACTATCGATGGCAAGCCGGGGCACAGCCTCGATGATGTGCCGATGTCGCTGCCGCTGACGGCTTACGCCTTGCAATATTCCTGGCTGGTCGTGGGCTTCTACCTCGTGGGCGTTTTCTCCGCGATCTATCACTGGTGCAACGGCCTGTGGACCGCCGCCATCACCTGGGGCGCGACGATCACCAAAGGCGCACAAAAGCGCTGGGGCTATGCATGCCTGGGGCTCGGCGTCGCGCTGACCGTGTTCATGCTCGCCGCGATTGCCGGTGGGCTGATGTACAACCTCAAGACTGATACCACTGAAATGCAGCGAGCTGTACTGACGCAGATTGTGCCTGGATGGGAGAAGTAGGAGCGGGTGTAGGGTTTCGGGTATCGAGTGTCGGCAAGACATTCGAATTTGAAACCTACTGACTCTCGCCTGTTCGCTCACGCTTAAATCTTCTGCCTTTTCGATACCCGAAACCCGACACCCGAAACCCGAATCACCATGCCTGAATCTCCTCGTGTCATCGTTGTCGGCGGCGGACTGGCCGGCCTCTCCGCTTCCATTCGCATCGCCGAATCCGGCCTCGCTGTGGACCTCTTCAGCATGGTCCCCGTCAAGCGCTCGCACTCCGTCTGCGCTCAAGGCGGCATCAATGCCTGCAATGATGTCGCCCGTCAGCAAGGCTACTCCGAGTGGGAGCACTGCGATGAAACACTCTACGGCGCAGACTTCCTCGCACAGCAGGCCCCTGTCTATGAGATGGCTCACTGGGCGCCGCGCATCATCGACCTGATGGATCGCATGGGCGTGCCTTTCGATCGCACCAAGGAAGGCCGCCGCGATCTTCGCCTCTTCGGCGGGTCGCTCTACAAACGCACTCACTTCGCTGGCGCTTCGACAGGTCAGCAGCTTATCTATGCACTCGATGAACAGGTGCGTCGTTATGAAGCTGATGGCAAAGTGAAAAAGTATGAGTTCTGGGAATTTCTCTGGCCGGTGATTGATGGCGAAGGGCAGTGCAAGGGCATCATCGCGCAGGACATGCGGACGATGGAAATCAAAGCCTTCCGCGCTGATGCTGTCGTCATGGCCACCGGCGGGTGCGGCCTGATCTACGGCAAGTCCACCATGTCCGTCATCTGCACCGGCGGCGCTGCTTCGCGCTGCTATCAAGCCGGTGCTTGGCTGGGCAATCCGGAAATGATTCAGGTGCATCCGACGGCGATCCCCGGTGAAGATAAATGCAGGCTCATGAGCGAATCAGCACGCGGTGAAGGCGGCAGACTCTGGGTGCCTGGCATCAAAGTCTCTGAAGGCGTGTGGAAGCCGCACCCTGAGTCCGGCAAAAATCCCGCGCAGATTCCCGACAGCGAACGCTACTACTTCCTCGAAGAGAAGTACCCCAAATACAAAAACCTCGTGGCACGCGATGTCGCCACGCGCGAAATTTTCCAGGTCGTCATCGAAGGCTTCGGCATCGGCGGCGGACGTCAGGTTTATCTCGATGTCTCCCACCTGCCGGCCGGCACCAAGAAAAAACTCCGCGCCATTCTCGAGATCTACGAAAAATTCACCGGCGATGATCCCACCGAAGTCCCGATGAAAATCTTCCCCGCTGTCCACTATTCCATGGGCGGCCTCTACACATCGTTCGTAACCGAAGAGCGCGAGCTCATGCCCGGCGACACGCCGCACGATGGTGACGGCAACGCCATCAGCAAAGTCACCGGCCTGAAGCTCGGCGCGCCCGGCAACATGATGACCAACATCCAAGGCCTCTACGCCTTCGGTGAAGTTAACTACAACTACCACGGTGCCAATCGCCTGGGCGCCAACGCCCTGCTCAACTGCATTTTCGATGGCCTCTTCTCCGGCCTGTCCGTCGTCAAGTACGTCAGCGATGTCGTGAAGAACCGCGCTGACTCGCTGCCCGATTCGGTGTATGACGCACTGATCGCGCAGGAAAAAGCGAAGATGCAAAAACTCATCGATAGTGCCACTAGCGGCGCGGATGCAAATCCCTACGACATCCACCGCAGACTCGGCGACGAAATGACCGAAGCCTGCACCGTCATCCGCACCCACGATCGCATGACCAAAGCAGTCGAAACCATCGCCAAACTCCGCGAGGAATTCAAACGCGTCAAACTCACCGACACCGGCATGTGGACCAATCAAAACCTCAGCTTCACCCGCGCTCTGGGGGACATGCTGCTCTATGCCCAGTCGATGGTGCTGGCTGCCCTGGCCCGCAAGGAATCGCGCGGCGCTCACTACCGCAGCGACTATCCCGAGCGCGATGATGACAACTTCATGAAGACCAGCCTGCTGAAATATGAAAAGGCGAGCGACTCACACACGCTCGAGTATGAAGATGTGCTGACGCCGATGGTGCAGCCGCGACTTCGGAATTATGGAAAGACGGCGGAGCCGAAGAAGGAAACGGCGAAGGCTTAAGACAGATAGCTAATACTTATTATTTAATACTTATTACTTAATAGCTATTTCAGAGAAGTCATAGATACATCGCTCCGACCTGCCTTTACTCCGCCAATAACTGTTAAGTAATAAGTATTAAATAATAAGTAATAGTCTTTTTCCGATGCAACACGCCGCCGTACAACCTGCCGCCGCACCCCGCGCCCTCTGGCTGCCGCCCGGTCGCATGAGGCAGTACGCCATTGCTCGCGCAACGGGTGGCGTTCTGTTCGCGGCGATCTTTGCGGGTTGGATGGTGATTCAATGGT
>CAZYQL010000030.1:4633-5835 GCA_964650055.1 uncultured Phycisphaeraceae bacterium
ACGGGTGGCGTTCTGTTCGCGGCGATCTTTGCGGGTTGGATGGTGATTCAATGGTCGAGTGTCACGATGCGGATCATCGCCATGTCACTGATCGCGCTGACTGCGTGGGTCACTGCGACATCAATCGCCACCGATGCCAAGCGCATGCGAGGCAGGCAGGTCGAATGTCTTGGCGATGCACTGCTCATCACCGCACCTGATAGTGAAGTGAATGTGCGGCTGGATGTGATTACTCACGCCAAATGGAGCGAAGAAGCGGACGGCTGCGGCCTTGCGTTCTATGATCGAAATGAGACGCGACTGGCCCGACTCGATGAAAACATCATTGCCGACGAAGCCGAGGCCCGCGCGTTTTTACGCTGGCTTCGCACGCATGTAGAAACAAACTTTGAAGTGAAGTGGAATTGATGGACTTATAGCGGAGCGAATACGCTCCGGCTCGCAATTAGGATTTCTGACATGATCGCACCGCACACCAATACGAATAACATCCGTCTTCGCATCACCCGCAAGGACAAGCCTGATGGCGCGCCTTATCAGCAGGAGTTTGATGTGCCGCAGCGGCCCCAGGCCAATGTGATCAGTTGCCTGCTCGCTATCGCCGGCAATCCGGTGACGGTGAATGGGCAACAGACGACACCCGTCGTTTGGGATTGCAACTGTCTTGAAGAAGTGTGCGGCGCGTGCACCATGGTCGTCAACGGCAAAGTACGCCAGAGCTGCTCCACGCTTATTCACGAGCTGCTTGCGGATGGCTTTGGCTCGCCGGAGAATCCCATCACACTTGAGCCGATGAGCAAGTTCCCTGTCGTTCGCGATCTGTGGGTCGATCGTCAGCGCATGTTCGACAACCTCAAGGTGGTCAAAGGCTGGGTGCCCATTGATGGCACGCATGCCTTGGGCGCAGGCCCTGTCGAATCGCAGAAAGACCAGGAGCTTCGCTACGGCTTATCGCGCTGCATGACCTGCGGCTGCTGCCTTGAAGCTTGCCCGCAGTTCACCATCGATAACGACTTCGTCGGCGCTCAAATCTTCGGCCAGGCGCTTTACTTCAACATGCACGAAACCGGCGCGACGCTCAAGGGCGATCGCCTCGATGCCATGATGGAACCCGGCGGCATCAGCGACTGCGGCAACGCCCAGAACTGCATCAAGGTCTGCCCCAAGGAAGTCCCCCTGACCGAAGCCATCGCCGCCATCGG
>CAZYQL010000030.1:5935-14005 GCA_964650055.1 uncultured Phycisphaeraceae bacterium
CAGGAGACAGGAGACATATATTCTTAGCGATCAGTGTTAGGCCGATGCCTCCGAACGGCATCGGTTTTTTCATGTCTCAACGATTCGTTGTCGCCCGTTCCCGCTTCCTGTCCCCTGTTCCCTGTCCCCTGTCCCCTGTTCCCTGTCTCCTGTCTCCTCGCCATGCACAATCTGCAAGGGCGCGTAGTAATGGGTGAGTGGTGCGTTGCTCTTAACGGAGCGAAGCCGCGAGCGGCTAGGGAGGAAGGCGGTGATGGCCGTGCTCATAAACAGCCGATAAGTGGAACGATGAAATACAGAAATGCAGAGTCCGGTAATTTCAATGTTGGAAATGTTGAGAAAAATGTTCGGCTGGCAATTGACTACGTACAGAGCATCGTAAGATTAGTATGAACAGATTGGTGTGAACAGATTGGTATGAACAGATTGGTGTAAACAGAATTGTGAAAGGAAAGCCGAGCACTCAGAAATGCGGATTGAAAGTATTGAAGCGCGTGGCCTTGAGCTGAGTGAGCGAGGGCAACCTACTTCACCATCACACTCCTCGTTTCTGAGTTCTCTTGAAGTTTCGACCTTTTGCAGGGAGCCTTGCCATGAGTGCTTCTTCATTCGTCAACACGCGTTTCGCTTCGATTCGTCCGCTGGTTCGGTATGTAGATGAGCAGCAGGCGGTGGTCGAGGTGATGATCAATCTTCAGCAGCCGCTGCCGTTGCCTGCTTCATCCAAGCGACGAGTGACAGCGACGGTGCTTCCGCGTGATGTGCAGGTGCGCGTCAACGTGGACACGGATGATGGCTTTCATGATGAAGAGGCGATTCACCTCAAGCCACGCAGCGATGCGGGTTCGGTGAAGGTGAAGATCGTCGAGCCTCGCCGGTGGTGGCCGGCGGGCATGGGCGATCAGCCGCTCTATAAGCTCAGTGTCGATCTGATGGTCGATGGCGAAGAGGCGGACACCTGGACCGGCACCGTCGGTCTCACCAGTGTGCGGCAGTGGAAGTGGCTCGCGCCCGGCATCAACTCGCATGGCCTGACCGTCAATGGACTCAAGTGCAACATCGGCGCGGTCGTACCTGTCGATCTCGTGCATGAGAGACATCTGCTGCCGGTGACGGGCGACTCGCTGATGATTGTGCGCGGGCACTGGGGTTCGGATGTGCTTTATGAAGCTGCGGACCGCGCGGGCATATTGCTGATTCAGACGGTGCCGCTGGATGCTGAAGATCGCCACGAGGAAGCAATTGCCGAGCAGATCAATCGCCTGTCGCGCCATCCTTCGCTCGCCGGCTGGTATGTGGGCCACCTGGGCTGGTACACGCAGCGGATGGCGTACCTCATCGAATGCCTGGACCCGACGCGCCCGGTGTTCAAGGAAATTCCGCAAGTACACGACTCGGCAGCGTGAGAGGACAGAGGTCAGAGGACAGAAGGCAGTAATCAGAGCCATTGGTGACGTTGGTAAATTCTCATTCAGACAACGCTCGGCGCTCACGGCCGGGCGTTGACGTTTTTGGACAAAGAATTTTCGACCAATCTTTCTGACCATATCAGCGTAGATGCTGACCCCTGTCAACGCGACAGGCAAAGGCACTAAAGCATTAAGTGCAAGTACTTATGACGAGGATTGATTTCTAGGGTGCCAGTGCAGGGTCGCATGAATTCGAAAAGCGACTTACTGATCGTTTCGAAGTTACGCCAAAAGTGCAAAAAATCTAAAAAACACGTTGACACGCCGAATTTTCGATGTAGGATATAAGCGTTCGGTGAGGAAATGACCGAACCACTAACCCAGCCCCCGGAAGCCCGCGTTGTTGCAGTTCTGTAGCAGCGCGGGTTTTATTTTTGGGCTTGGTTCTAGATGTGCCTCATAGTAGCAAGCCATTAGACAACATGACCTGATCGGGCCATCGTCCAACTGATGACCCCCGCTCGATTTCCGCAGGCCGAGGCCCACTCAATCCTTGAGCTTCTTCATCTGAATATTGCGGTAGCCGCCCGTTGTGGCGAAGGTCGCAAGGCCCAGCGGCTTGGACACATCCACCTCGATACGCGTCTCGATCTTGCGGCCATCCGTAATCGCATCGATCACCATCTTGTCATCGATGAACACCTGGATCGTCTTCTCCTTGACGATCATTTTCACCTTGTACCACTGCTCGCGCTTGAAGTTCATGTACTGCGTGTACTCGTTCTCCGAAGCATCCTGACCATCAAGGCTCGACAGCCCGACCAGCGTGCCGCCCCAGCCGCCGAGCACCAGCGAGATCGAAGCCTCGCCCACCGGCACCGTCAGCGCCAGAAAAAAATCGTCGCCTTCAATCCGCTGCGCCTCCAGCGAGATCTCATAATTCATCTTCAGCGGCGGCTCCCCCTGCCAGGTCACACCCGACAGCGGCGAGCCCATCCGAACCACCATCACCCCATCCTTGATTTCCACCGGCCCTTCCCCGCCAAAGTTCGTCACCTTCCACTTGCCCATCGTCTTGCCATCGAACAGGCTGATCGCTTCATCCTTGGGCGGCGCGACAGGTGGCGTGACCGTCTTGGAGGAAGCATCCTTTACTGGCGCATCCTTCGCCGTTGCATCCTTGGCTGGGCCGGGCTTGCCGCTGGCACATGCAGCGATCAGCAGCAGCGCAGCACAGAGTGAGCAGGTGGTGATTGAACGAAAGAACGATTGGCACATCGCAGTCATGGCGTAGTCTCCATAATCAGAATTGATCTTCGCAATTGTAACGGATGATGGGCGGATGGAGGTCGAAATGAAGCGCCGGCGGACATGCCTTATCCGAGCCGCAACGCGTAAGCGTGCGGATGATACGATTTCACCTGTGCTTCGATCCATTCGCTCGCTTACGCTTCACGGCTGGGACAACCAGCCCACCTGCTCACTTCACCTTGACCACGCGCAGCGAACTCATATCGAACATCGCGCTGCCTGCGGTGCTGCGCAGCTCGGCGACAATGACCACTTCGCGCAAGTCCTCGGCGATCTCCAGCGGATAGCTGACGGTCTGCCAGTCGGCTGTGCCTGCCGCCTGATTCTGCGCTTGATTGACACGGTTGCCGCCGCTGATGCGAAGGCCCGCGCCGCCGCCGCGACCATCATTGATCGCTGCGATCGCATTGGTCTTCACTTTCGCTTCCACCTTGTACTGTCCGCGTGCCAGCCGCACGGTGGAGCGGAATGATGCATCGCAATTGTTGCTCGGGCCGGTCTCAATCAGCAGCACATTTTTGCCATCGACCTGTTTGCTTTCGAGCTTGGCATCGCCGGCGCCTTTGGCTTCCCATTTTTCGATCACTGCGAAACCGTCCTTATTAAAAGGAATCGGCTCAGGCGGGAACTGACGCAAAATCCCATCGTACCGACCGGCCACGCGGTTCTTGAAATCCTGCACTCGGCCATCGAGATGCTTGGCGCGGTCTTCGCTAATCCCAGCGGCAACTGGACGCATGCGCTTATAAGCTTCGTCGATCTGTTCGTGTAGTTTCTTCGCTTCAAAAAGCGGCAGCATCTCGCGGACGATCTGACGATAGCGCTCGCGCCAAGCGGGATTATTCAGCACCGCACTGGTGACGATGGGGCCCGGGACATGGAAGACAGAGAAGTTGGCGTCGCCGAACATCTGATCCATACCGTGCGGCATGAACACGGCCTTCTTATCATCGCCACGGAAATAGACGCGGTAGTTGTTGCGATTCTGCGCGTAGCCATCCCAGTGCGACATCATCAGTTCAAGCGCGACGAACTTCAAAAACATATCAACATCAAGATTCTTTTCGATCTCGACCCAGCGTTTGTTCACATCGCCTTCGCGGCAGGCAGCGATGAGTGCTTTGAGATCGCTGCGATCTTCTGGGCCGGTGCCTTCATCTTTTTCGAGATTGGCGTCGATGTCCTGGCAGAAGCCGCCGTCGTAGAAGTT
This sequence comes from uncultured Phycisphaeraceae bacterium, assembly GCA_964650055.1. Classification (GTDB taxonomy): domain Bacteria; phylum Planctomycetota; class Phycisphaerae; order Phycisphaerales; family Phycisphaeraceae; genus JTS-RE9. The sequence goes on from CAZYQL010000030.1 coordinate 9,866, forward strand.
GCCGTTGCCGTCTTTGAAATTGCGGGCCAGAAAATGTTCATCGAAGCCTTCTTTGAGGCCATAGAAACCTAGATCGCGATCGTTGAGGAAGACACGGGCATGAGTCGCGCGAGTAGCGGGATACCCAGCAGCGCGGCAAATCTGCGAAGAAATCAATTCGGAAACGAAGGATTCATCCTGCACCGAGTTGTTGAGATGGAACTTATCCATGCCATGGAAGGCGTGCTTCTTACTGGGCATGTTGAGCGTGAAGGCGGGACGATCATCGAGATTGCGGAAGCTGCCTGCTGCACCTTTGAGCTTGACGCGTGCCTTCTTGATGGTCGTCTTACCATCGATGATGAGCGTGCATTCCACGTAGGCCCGCTGATTGCCACGCAGCTTGTCGGCTTGCTCTTTTGAAAGCTCGATCTTGATTTGCGGGATGACGCCATCTTTGAAGAAGGCATCGCTGGGATCAATCGGCTTGGGTGGCGGCGGCGGAACAGGAGCAGCGACAGGCACTGCCGAGGCGAGGGCTGCTTGCGTTTGCTGATCGCCATCATCACCAAGGCTCGCATCGACCGGCTGAGCATTACTGAAGACACCCGAAGCCAGCAGCAACACGATCGCCATCATGAGGAGCGATGAGAGAAGGAGCGTGAACTGAACTTTGCGAATGGGAGTGGTCATGGGTGGAAGACCAGAAGGAAGAGGTCAGAGGTCAGAGGTCAGACTTCAGGAAGTATAGGGTTGCAACAGCGACCAGATTTTATTCTGTTTGATGATGCCGTGTCCTCCGCAGGCTTACGCCTTGCGGCTCGGACAGACTTACGCATCGCGCAGGTCCACGCTTTGGACGCCTTCGATGGATTGGATCAGCTTGAGAAACGCGAACATGCCTTGGGGATCGCGCAGTCTGACGCGGTAGATCACATCGATGGAAGCACCTTGTTTGGCGGAGACGACGGACGCAAGCGTACACCTGCGAAGATGCTGAGCAAACACATCGGTGAAAAGCGACTGCGGTTCGCGGCCAGCGCCGATGCGAATTTCCAATCTCTGAGCAGTGGCAGCGGTGACCGACCTGCCCAGAATGCCCAGCAGAACCGCGATGAGCGAGACCAGCGGCACGCCCACGAGACAGACGAGCACGTGCCCAGCTCCCATGGCCATGCCCACGACGACGGCGAAGATGACGAAGGATGTATCGCGGGTGTCCTCGACGACGGTGCGGAAGCGAACGATGGAGAGAGCGCCGACGAGGCCGAACGCGCGCGCCACGCTGTCGCCGATGACGATGGTGGTCATCGCCACGAGCATGGTGAGCAGGACGAGCGTGGTGATCATCGGGATGGTCTCCCGCGCCGGCCGCTGCTGACTGACGGCGAAAACCACGGCAATGAACAGGCCAAACCCCATCGCCATGAACAGGCGCACGGACAACGCCGCAGCATCAAGTTCATGGGCGGGACCAGCAAATTGCAACCATTCAGGCATTGACCTGCCCCTGCTCTGCCGCAACAACCAGCGGCACCAGCCCTGTCGCAAGCATCATGCGACGATACTTGGATACGCTTCCCGTTTCCAGCTTGAGCAGTTGTATCAATTCCTTGAAGATGTTGGGCATCGCCACGCGAAACTTAAACTCGCAGATTACTTCGCCACGCAGAATCGCATGTCCCTGATCCACCGGCGTCAGGTCCCAATCCTTCGTGGCGTAGCCGCGAATGTTGCGGTCCAGCGTCAGACGCAACGGCCCATCCTCGCCCGCCTTCACAAAGGCACAGCGATCGTAGGTGATGCGACACGATGGCGCGAGCAAGTACCCCGTCACCCGTTCGCGAAACCAGACGCCAGCCCAGGCGGCAGCATGGTCGGCCCCGGTGGCATGTGTGGCATGTGTGGCATGGGTGGCATGGGTGGCATGTGTGACGTGGTTGGCATGAGTGACGTGAGGCAACTCATCAATAGGCACATCGCATCTGCGCTTGGAGACGCGATCCTTCTGGCGAGTCTTTCGCTCCAGATAGATGCGATTCTCACTGCCATAACGACGCAGGCGATATTTCGTTTTGCGGTGACCGTTGACGCGGTTGAAGACGCCCAGGTCAGGCGTGTCGAGATAGAGCGTGGTGGTCTGATAGGCCCCGCCCAGCGATGGGTCTGCGTAGGCATCGCGATGCATCACGCCGTCGGCCCAGGTCTGCACGTGGTTGGCGATAATCTCGGGGATCAGAAATTTGACTTCGAAAGCCCCGGTGTTTTCGCCAGCGGTTCGCTGAATCGATGGCGACAGCATCGACTGAGATTCCTCTCCTTCGCTGGCTGTCGTTTCTGGCGACTGAGCACGGACGGGACCGACCGATTCCTCACCCGACAAGAACATATTTTTATTCCTAGTAGGCGACTGGGCCTTGAGCGGCCACTCCTTAGATATGCCGTTGGCAAGTCCAAGGTTACACAATTCTAACAATTTCTCGTCGAATGCAATGGGACGATGGCAAAAAAAGTTTGGGATTGCCCCGCGGAGCACCCCCGATCCTCATTGTCATAGCGAAGAGCAATCAGCACCCCAACAGCGTGTGGCTACAGCCAGCGAGCTGACGATTTCGTTGCCTCCACTTGGCCCATCGCCTCCACTGCTCTACAATCCTTGACACATGGCCAAGAAACCTCCCAAACAACTGGCGCTGCTCGATGAAGATATGTGCACCGGCTGCGAAGCTTGTGTCTCGGTCTGTCCGGTCGATTGCATCGATACGCTGCCGGGCCCGCATCACCAACAGGTCATGCAGATCTGCTCGATCGATCTCGTCCGCTGCATCGGCTGCACGCTCTGCGCTCAGGTCTGCCCGTGGGACTGCATCACCATGGTGCCCAGCGATCAGATGCTGCGCGAGAAAAAGTATGCTGACCAGTTTGTCTAGATTCCGCTTCTTTGCCTTCCTCGGTGTCTCGGTGGTCGCTTGCGATTTTTCTTAATCGAACATCACGTTGCGGTCAGGAGCTGACGCGAATCAGCCCCAGAAATGCAGCAGCTTGCCCAGCAGAAGAACGGATGCGTTACCCAGCGTGATCAGACCGATCATGCCCACCATGCGGCGCTTTGATGCCGAGGCATGTCGTAGCGGCCGATTCATCGCTGCACAAAGCTGGTAGGTCGTCACGCCTGTCCGCGCCAGAAGATGGCCGAGCTTCACACGCAGCGACACCTTTGCAGTCCTTGCATCTGCCAGCTCTGCATGGCTGGAATCCGACGCCAACTCGGCAGCAAGCTCCGTACGAGTCAGACTTGAAACAGCAGCAGCGCCGCCGGCATGCGCGGCATGCGCGGCAGCAGCTTCTGTCTTTGCAACATCGCCGCCATCAAACGGCTGACCATCGGACATCAAAAGCTGATCGGGCGAATCAAATTCATCGTCATACGCTGATGCATCGTTTGACGCAGCCGAGGTTGAAGACGAATTGGCCAAGGCCTCCCCATCCATCTCCTCAGACACCACATCCTGCACCGTGTCAAAGGCATCGGCCACGGCATGATCCGCCTGGTCTGCCAGGAACGCATCGAGCTGCTTCATCGTCGATTGAGCGAGCCGCGGCTCTTGAATCTCGATTGATGCTGCCGATGATGTCGCTGAAGATGTTGACGAAGCGGTCACTTCATCAGCCACCGCTGCCAGTTGCGCCGCTTCTTCAAACAGATCGCGAGCATCGACAAACGCATCATCGAGCGAATCTTCTGAGTCTGATTCATCCAACGCCTGCGCACCACCTGGCGACGAAGATTCAGCGTCGCTATCGCTCGCTGTCATATCGAGCAGTTGTTTGAGCTGCGCATCGAGCGCCTGAATATCTTCGGCGACTGGCTCATCGTCTGCACCCGCTGCGTCTGTTTCAGAGATGGCACAAACTTCATCAGGCGACTCGAAAACTGCATCATCATTGGGCTCATCGTCCAGGACTGTTGAAGCCAGTGAACCTTCCACCTGTGGCGATGTTTGCGCTTCGTCGATCGCTGCGTCATCACCGGCTGTTGCTTCGAGCTGAGACCGTGCTTCATCGAGCACACCTTGCAACTGGGCCGCGAAGTCATCACCGACGAGATCTTCAGGCGCAAAGAAGACACTGTCATCATCATCTGCGCCAGGCGCATCACTG
>CAZYQL010000030.1:14105-31133 GCA_964650055.1 uncultured Phycisphaeraceae bacterium
CGGCGCGGCGTGCGCCTGCTTGGACTTGGATGATGATTGCGATGAACTGGACACCCGTGCTCTCCCTCAATGACTGCTGTGAATCCTGCCGCTGGCGTCTTGCCCTGCTCCATGCCATCATTGAGCACCGCAGCTTCACCAGTTGTCATAATCGGCCTGATTTGCAGGACAATTCACATGACAGCTTCATTGCCCGCTCAATTGCCTTGGGATGAAACCATATGTACCGCTTTTATCACCCTCAGCTTGCTTCCCTGCTTTCTGCTGCTGCGCCTATCCTCAGCGAGCCGGGATTATCGGCCCCCACTGTCGAACTCACTAAAGATGAATCGCATCATGCCTTCAAAGTCCTTCGGCTATCGCCGGGCCAGACCATCGGCCTCTTCGATGGCGCAGGCACCACCGCAACCGCGAACATTGTCAACCTGGCCTCTCGTGTGAATGTTCACATCACCAGTGCACAATCGCATCCTGTACCAGCCAAGCGCCTGACTATCGCCAGCGCTATTCCCAAAGGGCCGCGCGCTGATGCTTTGGTCGATCAGCTCAGCCAGATTGGCTGCGATGAACTGATTCCCCTGCGCACCGCTCGAAGCATTGTTGATCCTCGTGATGCAAAACTGGAACGCTTTCAGCGCGGCTGTATCGAATCTGCGAAACAGTGTGGCCGGGCGCATTTGATGACCATCGCCCCCTCCATGTCGCTGCATGAACTGCTGCGAAGCAGCGAGCATGATCTGAAACTCATCGGCCTGACCGAAACTACAAGTGTGCTATCGCGCGAAACCCTCGCCAGCGCTCGCCACATCCTGATCCTCATCGGCCCCGAAGGCGGCTGGCTCGATGAAGAAATCCACGATGCAAAAGAAGCAGGCTGCATCGCCTGGTGCTTTGGCCCGCATGTCATGCGCATCGAAACGGCAGCGATCGCCGCCGCCGCGCTGGTGCGATATCTGGCGACGAAGTGATGTCGCAAAGTGCGCGAAGGAGAAGTCACACGTTCAGAACCTTGCGCGAAGTGTCAGCGTCGGTTTCACATCAGCATCGCGATCGTTGGATACTTCAAGCATCCAGATATGCCTCGCTCCACCTGCGCCTTTTTCCGAGTAATAATCCAAGAGCGCTTTGTTTTTTTCTTCGCCCATGTCGCGGGCAAAGACCACCTTCGCACCATCGATATCCGCCCGGTTGAAGACCCACTCATTGTGTACGCTGTGGCCTTGACCATAGCGCACAACGATCAGGTGGTTGCCTTCGATCTGTTCCATCTCAGCAAGGAATCGCGCACGCTCGAGGTGCCATGTCGGACGACCAGCGCGCCAAGGCGGATTGAACGCGGCAACGAACAACACCATCGAAACGCCAATCACCACTGCGAAAACAATCGTGCCTGTTTTGTTTCGCTGCGCTCTGGTATGCCGCAGACATTGCACGATGAGCAGCATCACCAGCGCCGTCATCGGCGCTGCGTAGTGCGGGAACGTCGCCACGGTCACGAGGTTCGCCAACACCGCGCCCAGACAGCAGAGCAGCGCCAGTTTCATCCCTCGTCTGCGCAAGACCCAAGGCAGCGAAAGCAGCGGCAGCGTCAGCAATCCGCCAAGCACAAGATCGCCAATCGACATGCCCGCAGTGATGCGCTTGGTGATGCCGACCGGTCCCTTACCAATCTGTTCCTCCATAAACTCAATGGGCTGATCCAAGCGCGGCGTACCCGCCAGATAAAACGCCCAAAGCGTGCGCAGCTTTCTTCCCGTCTCAACCGCTAGTCCCTCCGCCGAGCGATGGCGCATCCAAAGATCCACTTCCCAGAAACCATGAAATTCCTTGAGCTCTTCATGGTTCCAGGTCATCTCCATCTTGGGTCGCTGCCAGACGAAAATGGGAAACGTGCAGTATTGATCGTGATGATGTTCCCACGCCATGCGCGTCGCCTTGCCGGTGACGCGGTGGTTGTAGTAACCCATGCAGGCAAAGGTGATCAGCAGCACGATTGCTGCGGGCAGCGCAACACGAAGCCACGAAGGCTTGCGAAGTTCGCGCGGACGCTTGAGTAGCCAAATGAGCAGCGTGATGGCGGCGGGGAGACTGACGATCATGCCTTCAAATGGCCGTGAGTTTGCGAGCATCGCCACGCCTACTGCGAGCAGCACCGAATTGAGCGGGCAAGGCAACTTCGCGTCTGCACTTTGACATGACGATGAGTTTTGTGATGAAGCTGCGCAGCCGCCTCGAAATTGAATGATGCGCGCCAGCGCGCCATAGAGCAGCGCTCCGCCGATCGCTGCGACAGCGCCGCCGAAGTAACTCTGACTCCAATAGCCCGCCATGGCCAGTGGAGCGCCGCGGCCCAGCACGATGAACTTGCAGATGACAAGAACGCCGCCCAGTAGCGCCCATCGCCTAGGCATCCAGCCCAGAAGCATCCAGTAAATCGCACCCGTCATCAGCGCGATGCTCAGCCAGACGCCGACGGCAGGATCACCGGTAGCCACTTGTCCCACAGCGAGCGCGAGGCCTTGGCCCGGCGGATACATCGAGGCATAGCTAGGGTCATGCACCACGTGCATCGTTTCAAAGAACTGCCACAGCGGATGTTTGGGATTGGCGATGCGGCCTTGCGCGAAAGTATCCGCCGCGAGAAGATAGCTGAACTCATCATGCACCAACGGCTGCGGATGACCCGAAAGAAGCGAGGCAAGCACGCAGCTGCCCAGCGCGATGAGCATCAGCAGCAACATCGCAAAAGCCGGCCGACGGGCCAGATGATGGAACAGATAAATGATCGGTTTGATCCGGCTCACTGCCAAGCCTTCCGGTTACGCCATCGCAGACTTTGCAGCGGCTGGGCGGGCGTCATCGCCTCCGCTCAGTCGGTACTTGGGATCCGTGGAGAAGATGCTGCCGTGGTACATGCCCCACTTCCACAGGCGAAACTTGGCGCTGGTGCCCAGCACGCCAAAACCATATTTGCAGCTTCGGCGAAAATTAATCGAACTGGCCTCAGGAAAATATTTCGTCGGGCAGGAAATCTCACCCATGCTGAATCCCTGCGCTGCGACCTGCGCGAGCATCTGATTATCAAATACGAAATCATCGGAGTTGGCAGCCAGCGGAAGACTCTCAAGCACCTTGCGACTGAACGCGCGGTAGCCCGAGTGAAACTCGCTGAGCTTGGTGCCCATGAGCATATTCTGCGTCGCGGTCAGGCAGCGATTGGCGATGTACTTCCACAGCGGCATGCCGCCCGCGCGGGCACCATTGCCCAGGATGCGCGAAGCTAAAACGCAGTCATAAATTTCCGATGCCACCATGCCCGCCATCGCAGCGATGAGGCGCGGGTCATATTGATAATCGGGATGAAGCATGATGACGATGTCAGCGCCCGCCTTGAGCGCTTCGGTGTAGCAGGTTTTCTGGTTGCCGCCGTAGCCTTGGTTTTTTTCGTGAACGTAGGTGGCGATGCCCAATGTGCGTGCGAGCTGCGCGGTGTTATCGCCGCCGGCATCATCGACGAGAATGACGTGATCGACCACATCCTTGGGTATCTCGCGATAGGTGCGTTCGAGCGTCTTCTCCGCGCGGTAGGCGGGCATGACGACGACGACCTTTTTCCCTAGCAGCATGATCCACACTCCGTACCTGTACCAACGCGAACAAGGTGCACGATAACTCAAAGCGAAAGCGATGGGCTTAATTCCCTGTCAACCTACCTGCTCAATATCGGGAAATCGCAAGGGATGCTTGACGCCCCATGCTGCAAAGTCAAACGCCACGCGGACAATTATCGCTTTCGCTCAGCGGGCGGAGCCAGTTTGTACAGGTGAAACGCCACGTGATCGATCTCCACCGCAGCAGCTGATTTGCCATCGATGCCCTTGACGTCCAGCCGTTGGCCTAGCGAAGGCAGATACCAGCGCAGCCATTTGTCATCGGTGCGGTGGCCTGGCAGATCAGGCGAATGCACAAACATCACCCACACGCGGCCGGCTGGCTGTGCCGCGAAAGTTCGTTCATATTCTTCAAACCGAGAAACGTCGATGTACAGCGCTCCTCCATTCTCACCTGTCACACCAAAGCGAGGCGTGGCCTCGAGGCCGAACTTGGGCCAGTAATAATTCGAGACCATCATGCCCGCCCAGTTCACAAACACACGGTCGCCCGGCTGAATCTGTTCCTTGATCAGCTTCAGCGCCGGCCGAATGTCGTGAGGCTCATCGGGATTGCGAACATAACGCACCACCATGAGCAGCGGATGAACAAAAAGAATCACCAGCACCACTGCCACCGCACCACTGCCCGCCTTGCCTCCGCGATCACGCATGAGCTGAAGCCCACGCGCCATGATGATCAGAATCAGCGGCACAATAAACAACAGCACCCGCCCCAGAATCGGATGACGCAGTTCACCTTGCACACCAAAGGGATACATCTTCGTCGCGGAAAGAAAAGCAATCATCACCACAGGCGACGCCATCATCAGCACCAGAATGCGATCCCGCCGCCACATGGCCCAAGCACCGGCGAATGTCAAAAGCATCGCAAGTCCGAAGGCGCGGTACCGCATCGGGTCCACAAAAAACTCCATCGGCTTAATCACAAACCAGGTCAGATCATCCAGCGAGCGCGGCGGCAGCGGCATAAACGCACGCTTTTGCGTCCAGAAACCGCGATGATGATGTACCGCTTCGCCCTCTTCCATGAAGTACTTTTTCAGCAGCAGAAAGACCACCGCACTGAAAACACAAAGCATCGCCACGATAATCGCATGACGTTGTTTCTTTTGAGTCCAGGCTTTGACGAACAGCCCTGCGCCCAGCACCGCGACCATGAAAACCAGCGTGTAGGAAAATAGCAACCCCACGCAGGCAACAACACCAAAGAGAATCAGATCGATTGCGCGCCAGTTCTCCTGCATGATGCGCAGCGTCAGCCAGAACAAGAGCAACGCGGCAAGCACATCCACGTTGTAAGGCTTGAGCTCCACCGAATAATAAATCATCGGCTCCGACAAACTGAAGAGCAGCATCGCCAGCACCGCGCCACTTGGCGTGAGCACTCGCCGGGCCACCACCATGAACAGCGGCAGCGCAAGCAGGCCCGCCACCAGCGATGGAATGCGAAGCACTTTCTCAGTGTTGCCAAACGATTCAAGCAGGAACCGCTCAACATAGAGATAGCCAATGGGAGCGACCTGGCCGTAGTCTAGGGGCTGGCCCAGCGCACTGTAATCGCGCTCAACGAGATTGACGGCGAGCATGGCTTCATCAATCCAAAGCGGACGATCGACTGCGAAGAAGATCAGTCGTAGCAGCGCACCGAGCAGCACGATGGCGATCATCAGCGTGCGCTGGCGCGGCGACCACGTCGGCCGCTGCGACAAGTCGCAGCTGCCTGATGATGTTGGCGCAACCACCGCTTCACGGACGGACATGATTCAACTCCAAAAGCAAAGACACAATGACCGATAAACATCTGCGAGAACACTGATGCCCTCTTCACCATCGACCATGCAGCAAAAGCGCTTGAAAGCCACAAGGACAACAAGCGCGATACATCAGCATTCTTACTTGTAGCTTTACGGATAAAAGCGGAACAGGTTCCCGGTATCCGGGATCGAAGGCAGCAGTGCATCGCTGATGGCGGTGAGTTCATCGAGATGTTTGGGATCAATGCTGCCGCCCATCGCACCGGCTAGTTCGTTGACCTGCACCGCATTGCGAGCGCCCACGAGAATGCTCGTGATCTCCGGCCGCGCCGCCAGCCAGCGAATCGCCAGATGCAAGAGCGGTCGCTTCGCCTTCGCCGCAACCAGCTTCATCTGTTCCACCGCCTGATAAACCGCCGGCCAGACGTCGCGCTCGAGCAGCACCGTCTGCTGCCTCAGATCACCGGAGTTGAACTGCGGCTCCTTCGCAAAAGTGCCCGTGAGAATGCCCTGCGCAATTGAGCTGTACGACACCACCGCGATCTTGTGCTCTTTGCAATACGGAATCATCTCGCGCTCAGGAAAACGCCAGAGCAGGTTGTAGCAAAACTGATGGACATTGATCTCGCACACTGAGCGCGCTGCTTCGAGGTCCGCGATGCTGAAGTTGCTCACGCCGATCGCTTCGATGAGATTGCTTTCGCGCGCTCGCTGCAATTCCTCGAAGACCGGGCGCAGATCAGCGCCGCGCTTGGGCCAGTGTACGTAATACAGATCAATCGACTGCACACCCAGTCGCTCAAGGCTGCCTTCAAGCGAAGCGCGAATCGCCTCTGCGGTTGGCTCGTTTACGAATGCTTTTGATGCCAGAAACAGATGTCCTCGGCGAAGCGAATCCGCGCGAAGAAATTCGCCGATGATCGTTTCGCTGCGGCCGTCGCCGTAAATCTCCGCCGTATCAAAGTGATTCATTCCCCTGCGAAATGCCACTTCCATCACAGCACGAGAATCCTGCTGGCTCTGCCCTGCCCAGTGCGTGCCGCCAAACACCCAGGTGCCCAGCGCGAGCTTGGCGTGATCCATGGCCACCGGATCAATCGTCACGCGCTCGATCTGCATCGCACCCAGCGACTGGCCTTCATCTTTTGAAGGCTCTTCATCTTGATCTGGTTTGGTCTTCATGTCGTGAATCTCAGTCGGCGCGCAGCCTGGCGGCACCCATCAGCTCAACAGCAATTCAAGATCACTTCGCGTCAGCGAGCGCAGCAGATTCTCTTCGCCGCCAATGATCGCATCGGCGAGTTTCTTTTTCTTCTGTTGCAGTTCAGCGATGCGCTGCTCGACGGTGTCTTTGCAGATCAGGCGATAAGCAAATACATGCCGCGTCTGTCCGATGCGGTGCGCACGATCGATGGCCTGCTGCTCGACAGCCGGGTTCCACCAAGGATCGAGGATGAAGACATAATCCGCAGCCGTCAGATTCAGCCCCAAGCCGCCCGCCTTCAAACTGACCAGGAAAACAGGGCAATTCTTGTCGTTCTGGAATCGCTGCACCGGCGTCTTGCGGTCCTGCGTTTTGCCATCGAGGTATTCATACTTGACACCCGTTTCATCGAGCCGCTTGCGCACGATGGCGAGCATCGAGGTGAACTGACTAAAGACCAGCGCCTTGTGTCCTTCATCGATCAGCTCTGACAGATTCTCCAGGAGCGCTTCGAGTTTGGCACTGGGTTGATCCGTTCGCTTGTCATCAATCAGGCCCGGATGGCACGCAGCCTGCCGCAGCCTCAAGAGCGCCTCAAGCACCATCATCGGCATGCCTGCTTTGGAAGCACCACCCGTGAGCACCGAGCCGCCGCTAGATTTTTCATTGCCCGGCGCACTGTCGAGTTTGCTCAGCAGCGTGCCGCGATAGAACTTGAGCAGATCGTCATACACCTTGCGCTGCGATTTATCCATCTCGCAGATAATCGTCTGTTCCGTTTTCTCCGGCAGCTCGGTAAGCACCTGCTGCTTAGTCCGGCGAAGGATGTATGGCCGAAGCGCTTTCGATGCGGCGATGGCGACATCCATGTGCCTCGCGTCATCCAGCGTGCTCAGTCCGCTGAGCTCGAACTCTTCCGATTCATCTGCACCCGCATCAGCAGGAGCGCTGGCCAGCATCGGCTCAGACGATGCAGCTTGCGCACCACCGCGCGCACCTTTGACCAGATCGCCAAAGCGCGTGGCGCTGCCGAGCATGCCGGGGTTGAGATACTCGAAGATGGACCAAAGATCGCCCAGATGATTTTCAACTGGCGTACCTGTCAGCGCCAGTCGATGCTGAGCGCTTAGAAGTCGCGAAGCTTTGGCGACCTGCGAATTGGGATTCTTAATTGCCTGCGCTTCGTCGAGGATGACATACTCAAACTCCACCTCGCGCAGCTTGGCGATATCACGGCGAAGCAGACCGTAGGACGTGACCAGCACATCGGGTTTGTCATCGCCTACGAGCATCGAATCCCGCTCGGTGCCACTGTAAGAAAGCACCTTCAGATCAGGCGTGAATCGCACCGCTTCATCAAGCCAGTTGAAGACCACCGAGCGAGGCGCGACCACGAGCGATGTGCGTTTCGTCTTCGAATCAGCCTGTTTATCTGCTATTTGCTGAAGCATCGCCAGTACCTGCACGGTCTTACCCAGGCCCATGTCATCAGCGAGAATGCCGCCCATGCCAAACCATTGAAGGAAGCTGAGCCAGCCCAGGCCTTCGCGCTGATAGCCACGAAGTTGCCCCTTGAAACTCGCAGGCGCATCGCTGGGCGTGATGCGCTCGAACTCGCGTAGCCTCTGTCTTGCTTCGGAAAATTTTGCATCAACATCAACGAGCGACTGCTGATCGAGGAGCACATCGAGCAGCGCTGCCTGACTGTTTTTGAAGACGAGGTGATCGCCTTCTGCTTTGGCGATGGCGGTGAGCAGGCCGTGCTGCTTGAGCCAATCTTCGGGCAGCATGCCTTGCGTACCGTCGCTGAGGGTGATCATGTTATGACCGGCTCGCGCAGCGGCAAGAATGTCAGGCATGGAAATGATCTGGTCGCCTTGCGCGGTCTGGTAGGTGATGCCGCCGTGCAGTTCAAACCAATCAACGCCGCTGCGAATGGTCAGCCGAGGCGTGGCGGCTGCGCGAATGATGTGGCGATCAGCGCGCACCAGCCAGTTGCGCGAGATCAGCGCCGTCACCGCAGCAGGCATCATGCGCACCGGCAGAAGCAGGTTGTATTCCGCTGTGATCGGATTCGATCGAAACCCGAGCATCGCCAGCGATTCCATAGCCACGCGCTCAAAGCGCAGATCGCGCCGAATGAGTCCGGGGCCCGTCTGTGCAGCATTGACCTTCGCGGCAGTATCAGTGGTGGTCATTTCGGTGGTGGTCAGCTCGCCTGCATCACCATCGCCATCAGCATCGCCATCGCCGTTCATCTCCTTCGCGCGCTCGATCACTTCATCAGGCGAAGGCATCGTCATCGTGTCGGTCGTGGCGACATGACCATCATCAGTAGCAGCGACGAAGCGACCGGTTTGGCCGGGCTCGACTTGAAGGCCGCCGTATTCAAACCAGACTTTCGCAGCGAGCTGTTTGCTGGCTGGCCCGCCACCAGCGGAAGCCGTCGGGCTGATGATGTCGATGCAGGGACGCGCGGCAACCTGCTTTTCCAGAAACGCAACATCATCAGGCAGATCGATCTCCGGCAGATCAGGCAGCAGATACAGTCGTTCAACAAACTTCGCCACATCCAGCGGCGGAATGATCAGCGGCCCTGCCGAGCGGTGGCGCGATTCATCTTCGCGAAACTGACTGACCCAGCGAAACGCATCGTGATCATCAAAACTCGCCGCCTTGCCGCCGGTGAGCATGATGCCATCCGCGCCGCCGAGAATCAGCTGCGGACTGTTGATGTCGCAGCGCTCGCCATCACGGCGAAGTTCCACATTCACCGTCAGCCCTTCATCGCTGTGACGACCCAGCATCCAGAGCACCCAAGGCTGCTGCGGCTGATCATCCCATTCAACAAAACGCGGCACGAGCATCGGATGCTCAACCACACATCGCCTCGCTTCCACCATGCGCTTGATCATCGCGCGCCACGTACCCACCGGCAGACGAAACGCGCTGCGCCTTCGGTGATCGAGCGACCAGTCGCCCGCTTCATATTGATCGACCCATGTTGAGCCAAGAAGAAGGCCGCACAATTCGCGATCCGTGGCATCGCTCATCTCCGCGAGCATGTCCACGCTGATGCGATAAGGCTTGAGACTACTGAGGCCCCCGCGTGGCGTAGCGCGATGACGCACTTCAACCACGAGGCCGCCGTGCCGCTGCGAAAGCTCGGTGCTGATGACGTAATAAAGAAGCTTGGCATCGAGCAGCGCGGAGGAGGCGGGCTGATGCACACGTGAAGGCGAGAGAAGCGTGAGCCGACTGACCCATTCAGGCTCAGCAGGACGAATCGGCCGCTGCGGAGAGGCATCGCGCTTGCGAGCTTTGGGCGCAGCGGGGCCCACTGCATCAAGCGCTGGACTCTTGGTGCCGCCTTCGCCCATTTCCTGGCGATCAAGTGCGAGCAGCGAGGCCCAGATGTGTTTGCAGTAGTGGCCTTCATCGAAATGGGGACAGGTGCAGGTGACCGCCGCCTTGTCATCATCATCGGTGAGGACAACGGTGTAGGTTTCGTCGCCGGTGACTTTGGCGCGGGCCAGTTCGCCGGCATGAGGCGTCTGCAATTCGACGTTGCCGCCTTCGAAATACTCACGCCCGCGCTGGCGAACCGCGCTTGAAAAATAGCCTAGCCATGCGTTGGTTAATGACACGTCTGCTCCCAAAGAGTCCAAAATCAGTCAAGTAAAAGCCAAGCGAGCCAGTTTACCTGAATCGCGTAAATCAGCAATGTTGAGGTGAATGGGATGGGAAGTATGAATCATAAGAACGGTACAACCGCGCTGGGGACGCTACGCCGCAAGCGGCTAAGGAAATGAACGCCAATAAAAAAACCGCGGCTCGGGGAGTCGCGGTTGATGAGGTTGAAATTGAAACTTGGATCAGGCCTTGGGCACTTCGTTGAGGAAGTTGAGTTGGCTGGCTTTGAGGCCGCCGTAGCCTGGGAACATGTCGGCGTTCTTGGAGACGTCGAAGTGGAACATCTTGCCGAGCGACTCGGAGAAGACATCGCGGAAGTCGGTCTTAACCGGCTGGAAGCGACCGTAGTTCATCTCGGCCAGGCCGTTCCATGTACCCCACATCTGCTTCTTCTGGCCCTTGACCAGTTCGGGCCCGCCGACGGCGAGCATCATGCCTGCGCGGCCATGATCGGTGCCGTTGGAGCCGTTTTCCTTGACTTCGCGGCCGAACTCGCTCATGACCAGTACGAGCACCTTGTTGGAGCGATCGCCCAGATCACGCATGAAGGCTGCGATGCAGTCCGAGACGTGGCCCAGCATGCGGGAGACGTTGCCGTCCACGCCACCCTGGCCGCGGTGGCTGTCCCATCCGCCGTAGTCCGCCTGGGCAACTTCGAGGCCGACGTTGGCCTTGATACACTTGGCGATGGTGATGAGCTGCGGCGCGAGGCCGCCGCCGGGGTACTTGGCATCGGCGCTGATGGGCGTTTTGTTGGCCTGTTCGAGGGCCTTCATGCGCTCGACGGCATTGGTGCCCGACTCGGTGATGACATCGCGCGCCCACTCAGCGGTGAGCTGCTTCTTGAGTGCCTTCATCTCCGCGTCATCCGTGGGAATATCATCCAGGCTTGAGCCTTTGATGTTGCCAGCGCCTTCGCGGGATGACTTGTTGACCATGTTGTCCATCGAGTAGAGGTCCTCGAAGGTGTCCATGTCATCGCACTTGTTGTTGCCTGCGAGCACCGGGTACTTGCCGCGCAGCGAGCGAGGCAGCAGATTGCGGGCGCTCAGGCCACGCAGCGGCGCATCGGTTTTCTTGCGGGTCAGCCAGAGGTAGCGGTTGAGCCAGCCCTGGGTGATGCGCTTGTTGCCCGGGGCACCGCGCTCCATGTAATCCTGAGCCTCGAAGTGGCTGCGCGTGCCGTCGGGTGAACCCACGTTCTGAATCGGAGCGACCATACCCTGTTCGAACAGGGGCGCGAGGCTCTTCATGTACGGGTTAAGGCCCCAGTACTTGTCAGCCAGGACATCGGTCAGAGCCGCGTTACGGTTGCCGTTGCCTGCTTTGGCGGGAATGGCGATGGTCGGGCGGAACTGGTAGTAAGCGGAATCGCCAACGGGCACGAAGGCGTGCAGAGCATCGGCACCACCGCGAAGGTAGATGCAGACGAGAGTGGGCTTTTGCCGCCAATCATCCACGGAGCCCGTGGGTGTCTTGTTGGGGTCGCTCTGTGCCTGGGCGCGGATAGCGTCCATGGACACCGCGCCGTAAGCGGTCAGTGCGACCATGCCGGAGTTGGTGAGAAAATCGCGTCTTGACGAACCCATGTGAGTGCTCCCTTGAAGGTGGAAATCTCAAATTTCAAATCTCAAATCTGAAAGCCAATCTTGTTTACTGCTGCTGGAACGAAGGCGAACCGACGGTGATGGCGATCATCTTGGCGATGTCGCCTTTCTGTGCGAGCAGGAGCAGCAGTTTGTCTTCGTGGTCGCCGACATCGCCGCCGATGAATTCGCGAAGGACCTTGGCTCGCATTTCCTCTGGCTTCTCAGCCTTAAAAGTCTCAACAAATTTGCTGTCCACGGAAACGCCGCGGACCTTATTCGCCATCAGAGCGTAAGCATAATTCCAACGCTTGGTCAGTACGCCTGCATCGAGCCAAGCCTCTGCATAATCATAGTACCCAGTGGGGTCATCGCAGCCATAAATCATCTGGCCCATCTGCATGACGTTATCCGTGGTGGAAACCAGGCTGCCGCTGACATCTGCACCGGTCGCACGCAGAGCGCTGATGGTGAATTCAAAGGGCGTCTTGAACTTGGCCTTGTAGTTGAGCCTGCTCATGAACTCTTCGCTCATGACGATTTCGCGATAGACCTTTTTCAGATCGCCCTTGCTGGAGATGAAGGTGCTGGTGACCTTCTGAACCAGAGCCTTGGGCGGGTTGTCGTTGACGAGATACTTGCAGAGTTTTTCGGAGATGTAGCGAGCGGTGCCGGGGTGGTAGGCCAAGAGCTTAAGGGCGAACTCGCCGCCTTCTTTGCCAGCGGGGACTCGCTTGCCCAGCAGCTTGTGGGCAGCGGTGTCGTGCCAGTCGCTGCGGAAAAAGTATTGCAGTGAATCGCGGTTGTAGGTCCAGCCGGTGAGTGTGAGCGAAAGCTCCAGCACATCCTGCTCGTTGTAATAGCGATCAGCGCCCAGCGTGTGGAGTTCCATCAGTTCGCGGGCATAGTTTTCATTCCACGCACCACGACGGCTGACATAATTATCCAGATACTCAAGCATGCCTGCATGCGTGGCCGAGGCTTGGAGCATGTCTTCAAATCGGCCAAACGCATGCTTGCGAATGACGTGATCTTCGTAGTGAGCAGCCGTGTAGGAACGCATCGGGGCGTTGCCTTCGGGCTGGTTGATGCAAAAATGATTGCGCCAGAATTCGCACATCACCTCTTTGAACTGCCGATTGCTCGTGGCAGCGCGGAGGACGACATACTCCGGCAGCTCCCGGCGAAGCTCCGGCTGATTTTCGCCGTTCTCGGGAATCGGATACTTGGCGACCATCTGCTGAAGCGTCATCTTCGTCCAAGGAAAACGCTCAGTAGCGGCGGCTTCCAATTTGGAATCGGAAATGTCATCGGGATTTAGTTGCTGCTCGACCCAACTGAGCCAGCCGCCGTTCTTGAGAATCTCATCAATCTCACCGGGGCGACCACCAAAGGCCATGCGGTTCATGACGTGAACGATTTGTTCGCGATCATCCAGCGGCGGGCCGGGGATGATTTCAGAATCGGGTATGCGATTGGCGAAAGCGCGCTCGCCGGATTCGATTTCGAGGATGCGAACGCGCAGTGCCTGTTCGGGGGTGAGCTTGGTGTGGTTATCGCCCGAAGCTGGGCCTTTGATGCCTGCTTCTTTCATGCCGATGCGTTCGAGCAGATCGATCTCGCGAACGGTCTGTGCGGAGACAGAAGTTGCAAGAAAACAAGTCGCCAGAAATGAAGTCGCAAAAGCAGTAGCAGCGAGCGTCGCGCCAAGTGCTGCGAGTTTCGTGCGAGAAAATTTAGCCATGGTAGCCATGGAAAGAACTCCCAGGAGTGCCCAGCCATCCAATTAGATGCACCTAAACCTTAAACACCCATACCTTAATCATACCTTAAACACCCATACCCTAATCACCCATACCTTTAAGTATCGGGCCTTGAGCACAAGAGCTAAAACCCCCAATAATTGCAGGCCCAATACGATTTTATAGGGTCACCCATCCACTGGCAGACCTTCAAAAATCACCCCTGAATCAGCACGAGCATCATTTTCAACTCACTGAAGTCTAATGCCCGGGCCATGGCAGGTCAATAGTCTTAACGCACGAGCGGCCTCTCCGTTCTGTGATTTTTTTCTTTATTTTTTGGACGTCCATCGTGCTGGGTCGTTAGTGAATAGAGGTACACCCTGTGTCCGAAGCCGGGCAATCGTGTATCCCTATATGCCCCCATTGACCGCGACTATCGCTCGCCCGTACTATCCCCAAGGTGGATTATTCCTGAGACCTCAAGCGCGAACGACAGAAAACCCACTCCCTTACGGTCGTGGCTCGTTAAGGCAAGAGGCGATCATTTGTGATCCACTACACTGCGACGCGTTCCCTTTTCTCCTCCACGAACCACGCCTTGGCCGGAGATTCGACCTTGGAAATCTGCCCTTATTGCGGAACCCGCAATCCTTTGCCCCAAAACGTCTCCGCCGGTCAGCCCCCCCGCTGCTCCGACTGCGGCGGCGTGCTCGATGACCTTTCCATGACCGCCACGCAGATCGCCATGGGCCCGTGGTTTTTCCGGCTGCCCAACAAGCCCTACGGCCCGGGCTGCGATATCACCATTCTCCGCAAACTTTTGGCCGCCGGTCGCATCAAGCCCGATGCCCCTGTGCGCGGCCCATCGACCCATCAGCTCTGGCAACGCGTCAGCAAAATTCCCGGCATCGCCCACCTCGCAGGCCTTTGCCATTCCTGTGGCTCGAGCGTCAAGCCCGATGGCAAGTTCTGCCCGGACTGTGGTACCAAATTTGAAACCCCCACTCAGCGCAATGAGTGGAACCTGCCCACGCAACCCGTCAGCCAAGTCATCGCCAACCTGCGCCAAGCCGATGCCGCATTGTGCTGTGTCTGTGGCCACGACAAGGCAGCGGGCGATGAGTGCCCGCAGTGCGAAACGATTTTCTCCCCCGCCGATGAAGCCACTCGCATCACCCTCGGCGGCTGGTTCATTCACGGCAAAGCACACGCCTACAAACCCGGCATGAGCTACGAACATCTCCGCAAAGAAATCGAAATCGGTAGCGTCACCGGCCGCTCCATCGTGCGCGGCCCAACCACTCAGCAGTTCTGGCAACTCGCCAAGAACACCCCGGGCATCGCTCACCTCACCGGCTCCTGTCACGCATGCAGCGAAAAAGTAGCTGCATCATCCACCAGTTGCCCCGCTTGCAACGCATCCTTCTCCGTGCCTTCCGATGCCGATTGGGTTGGCCTGCGTTATCCCACCGCCCAAGCAGCTGCCGCGGCACAATCGCAACTTGATGCTGAACTGGCGGAAATCGCCGCAACGCTGCCGCCACTGCCCCCGGTGAAAACAAAGCTCAAAGCCCCCAGCCAAGAAGAAATGCTCGTCACCGAAGTCATCGAAGACGATGG
Organism: uncultured Phycisphaeraceae bacterium; assembly: GCA_964650055.1. Classification (GTDB taxonomy): domain Bacteria; phylum Planctomycetota; class Phycisphaerae; order Phycisphaerales; family Phycisphaeraceae; genus JTS-RE9. The sequence continues at coordinate 29,382 of CAZYQL010000030.1, forward strand.
CGATGTCTATGAAGCGCTCGATGAATCCGAAAACGCGTTCGAGCAAGTCGAAGAAGAAGCGGAAGTGGATGAAGCGGAAGTAGAACAAGAGGAAGTAGAAGAAGCGGAAGTAGCGCACGAGGAATATGCCCAGGCTCACGATGAGTTTGAAGCATCAGTCACCGATGAACCCGAGCCTCATCACGAACTGGCGATGGCGACAGCGCCCGATGATCGCGGCTCCATCGATCTGCACGCCGCCGCAGCCGCAGTTCCTTCCGATGGCGGATCGAGCAATCGCGATCGCCGTGCTACTGCGCAGTACAAAAAATCACAGACCACACTGATCGCCTGGCTCATCATCACGCCCCTGGTCCTCATCGGTGCCTACTTCGCCATCAGCGCCCTTTCCAATATGAATAAGGATGGCGACAAAGATTCCGCCGCCGCCAAAGACTCCACCAAAGGCCCAGCCGTTGTTCACAAAGCCCAGGCCTCTGATCAGCTCACCAAGCTCCGCAACGACGCCCAGGCTCGCATCGCGCTTTTCAAGAGCGCCGATCGCAAAGGCAAATTCGCAGCGCCTCTCAATGAAGCCGATGCACTCTTCGCCGCCGGCAACGCAATGATCGATAAGGAACAATTCTTCGAAGCTGATGCCGAGTTCCGCAAAATCGAGCCGCTCATTCTGCAAATAGAACGGCTGCAAAAACAGCGCGCCATCGCCACCGAATCCCGTGGCCGCGCCGTCGCAGCACAAAACGAAGCCAAAGCCGTCGTCGCTGCACAACACGCCAAGGAACAGTGGGACGAAGCAGATAAAAGTTTTGAACTGGGCAACAAGCTCCTAGGCGAAGAAGATTTCGATCAGGCCATCGTCGCGTGGACCAATTCCGCCGAGCAATTCGGCAAGGCCACGCGCCTCGTGCAGGTCATGCTCACCGCCGCTGATGTGCGCGCCAAGATCGATGCCGATGCGATCAAAACCTTCTCGCGAGAAGAACTGGATCGCGAAAACATTCCCGCCTGGAATGCCGTCAAAGGCAAACTCAAAGCCGGCGATGAAGCGATCACCGCAAAGAATTTTGAAGAAGGCATGCAGTATTACGACCAGGCCCGCCTCATGGTGCCCAGCCTCGACTTCGCGATGAAGCTCCAAATCGGCCGCAGCTTCTACGCCTACCAGGCCGGCCGCCTCACCGCCCGCATCCTCATCGCCAAAGGTGCTGCCTATCACCCCGATGACGAAATGCTCGCCCAGCTCAAAACCGCCTACGAAAACCTCCAGATCAACCGCGATTTCTACAACCGCATCCCCCTCAACAAAAACTGCTCCTACCGCGACCTGGCCAACATCATGATCACCGAGTGCGCCAAGGAAATCGAAACCACCTTTGAAGCGCAAGGTTTGCAGCTCCGCAGCAGCTTCGCCCTGGGCATGCACCTGTTCATCGTCGAAAAACTGCTCCGCGCCGACGTCGGCAAGATGAGCAGCAAGTCCAAAGAAGACATCGATCTCTACATCAAACGCATCATCCCCGAAGCCGCCAAAAACGCAGCGTACGCCCCCGCCTTCGCCGCAGCCGTCACCGAGTTTGAAGAGACGCTAGCCACCGAAACCAACATCCCAACCAAGAGCCGCGAGAAGTGGGCACAGCTCATCGAAAAACTCGACAGCTTCGATACAGCAATGAAGATCGTGATCCCCAAGCAGTAAAAAAAAGAGTGAATCGCAATCGCACATAGCCCCCGGCTTGCCGGGGGAAACCACAC
>CAZYQL010000031.1:0-19287 GCA_964650055.1 uncultured Phycisphaeraceae bacterium
GGACAATTTCAACGCATGGGCCAGCACATGGCGCTGGCGCCCAGGCTGATTCAGTCGATGGAGATTCTCCAGCTCTCGGGCATTGCCCTGGAAGAGCGCATCGAACAGGAACTGGCCAGCAATCCCACGCTCGAACTCAAAGAGCCTGGCGATGAAGATGGTGCGGAAATTGCCGAGGCTCATGCTCAGGCGGATGTGCGCGACTCGCAGGAAGGCGAACGGGAACTGACAGTCAGCGATGACAAGAACGACCCCAACCACGCAGACGATTTCGAACGCCTCACCAACATCAGCGAAGAGTACGGCGAGTCGTGGGACTCCAACACCTACGAAGGCGAGAGCTACAAACCAGCCCGTGACAACGGCGAACGCGACGCCAAGATGGACGCCATGGCCAACACCGCAGCACGCGGCGAGAGCCTGGCCGATCAGCTTCTGGGGCAGTGGCATCTCATTGAAATGACCCCGGAGCTTCGGTCGGCTGGTGAGTACCTCATCGGCTTCATTGATGCGGATGGCTACCTGCGCGTCGATCCACAAACACTCAGCGAACAAGCACCCGCCAGTGTCGATGTCAAACTTCTCGATGAAGCGCTCTCGCTCATTCAGCAGAATCTGGAACCCATCGGCGTCGGTGCTCGTGAACTGCGCGAATGTCTGCTGATTCAGATCGACTCCAAGCTCCGCCGCGGCAATGAAGATCCCGATGATCCCATTGATGAAGAAGAACTGAAACTGGAACGACTGATGGTCAGCGATTTCCTCAAGGACATCGAAGCCAATCGTCTGCCCAAGATCGCCAAGGATGCTGACCGCGATATCGAAGAAATCAAGGGAGCCATCGCTCGCCTTCGCAGGTATCAGCCTCACCCGGGTCGGCTGGTCGTCGATGACAGCCCGCGCACGATTATTCCCGATGCGATCATTGATTTTGATGAAGATCAGGATCGCTATGTCGCCCGCCTTCGCAATGATCGCCTGCCTGCTCTTCGCATCAGCGGCACCGCAGAGAAAATGTCCAAGGACAAAGCGCTCGACCGCAAGACCCGCGACTTTGTGAAGAACAATATCAACACCGCGCAGTGGCTCATCGAAGCCATCGCACAAAGACACAGCACGCTGATGCGCGTGATCAATGTGGTGATCGATGCCCAGCGCGAGTTTTTCGACTACGGCCCTCAGCATCTGCGCCCGCTGCCAATGACGACGGTGGCGGATCAGCTTGGCATTCATGTAGCAACGGTCAGCAGAGCGGTGAGCGAGAAATACATTCAATCCCCGCGCGGCATCTTCCCCCTGCGCATGTTCTTCTCCGGCGGCACCGAAACCGAAGATGGCGAATCCATGAGCTGGGGAGCCGTGCAAGCTAAACTCAACGAAATCATCGAAGCAGAAGACAAAAGCAACCCGCTCAACGATGACGAACTGGTCGATAAGCTCAAAGAAAAAGGCATCGAAATCGCCAGGCGAACAGTGGCGAAATACCGCAAGCAACTAAACATTGCGCCAGCGCGGCAGCGCAAGGAGTATTGAGCGCTTCAACTAAGAATCTATCCGAGCCGTGAAGCGTAAGCGAGCGGAGTTTACGGCACCGTCGTCATCCAAACTGTCGTGGCGGCATCTCCGAACGTCACTTGCGATGATGTTGCGTTCCAGTGAATCATGCCATCTTGACGAAAAGTTACAGCCGGTAGACCGGGGGCATATCCCATGCGATACTTTTTAACAATGGTTCGACCTCTCGTTTCGACAATCTGAAACTCGTAGTAATGAGTTTCGTGACCCCAAAAAGTTTTGTCGATCACGTTGGATGCATGGGCTTCGTAAAAGCCGTTGGGCGATAGCTCAAATGATCCAAGCCCCATCGGGTACCCAGCGACCTGTAGCGCTCGGTAGGCCACTGTTCCGAGCACGAGGAAGATCAGCAGAAGCATCAGCGTTATGTACCGCATAAGATCATTCCGCCACTAGAGCAAATCAAGTTCAATCGTTGCGTGTCCGCAACGAGCCGCGCCCGTCAGGAAGCGGGTCTGCGCCTTGATTCCCCCACTCCCTTACGGTCGTGGCTCGTGGCGTACCGCTACTGCTCTAGCAAACCGCTCAGAGCAGCGGCCTGACCGTGCCACACGTTCTGTCGGTTTAATGATGACTGGATAAAAAACCTCTGCTCGCCATCTTCACTTCTTCATCTTCATCATCTTCTCATCCATCACTTCCTTCTCAACCTCTGCGGCGGGATCATCGTTCGGCGCAGCAGCAGGATCGGATGCGCCCGGCTGATCGTTTTCATTTTCCACCGGCCGAGGTGCGGCGGGTTTCGCATTGCCAGCCGATGTCATGGCACGAAACAGCGCGAGCTGTTCCGGCGAGAAGTCGAATAGCGTTCCGCCTAGCGTGGCGCGCATCGTGTTGGATTTGGCGATGGCGTCGAGTTCGGATTTGCCTAGCGAGTATTCGACCCATTTGGGGAGTCGTACGACGCCGTTCTCGCCTTTGCGATCGTCGCTTTCGCCTTGAGCGGTGGGCACTTGAAACGTGACATCCCGGCCGTCGGCTTCGATGGTCAATCGCGGCTCATCCGAATTGGCTCCGGAGATCAGCCCGGTGAAATCGCCGGTGAGTCGAATGAGTGCGCCAACCTGCGTGGCAGCGCGAACATCACGCCCATCGTGCGTCACCGTCATCGCCATTTGCAACGTCTTCTCGCCGACCTTCAAAGGCGACGGCTGACACTGAATCGTGGTGACCCCCGCATCACCATCGAAGGTGGCAGTGGTGCCCGCGATGGCGGGCGATGCGCTGCCTGCGGTGAACTCCTTGGACGGGTTGAACTGCGCTGATTCGCCTTCGCCGCTGGCGCCAGTGTTCTGATTGGCCATCGGCTCAGTCGATTCGGTCTCGGATGATTTTTTCTTTTCGATGCGAGGCAAGCTCGATGTTTTCGTCGAATCGTTGGTGCCGCCGTTTGATGCCACATTGACCGAAGAGGCGGGCGGATCAGCCGGGCGATTCATCGAACCAATGAAGAGCAAAAGCCCCAGGCCCAGCACGACCATGGCCCCGGCGACGATGGCGACGGTGACATTGTGCGACTTGCGTTTGCGTTCCATGGCATGGCGACGACTGCGCTGCATGCGAGCTTCGGAGGTGTGCGATGATGGCGCAGCTTCATTGGATTCCGCTGCCACTGCCACCGGCACAGCGCGAGACACATGGCGCGGCGAAGCAGCCGCGCCCGCAGCCGTTGGCACAGCGACAGCGCCTTTGCACTTGGCGCACTTGACGCGCTTGCCTGCAAAATCATCCGGAACAGCCATGCGATGCCCGCACTGACATTGCACTTTCAACATGACAACACTCCCGAAGTGGTACGTGGGACACCAGACCATCCGAGCCCTGTGGCCCCAACGAGTTCTATTGTACCCAACCCCGCTAATTCACAACATAGAAATGCGAGAGTCATCGAGGATCAGACCCGCTCTGTCTTCTTTTGAAGGCTGCTCTTGCCGATGGTTCCAATAGGCCTTAAACTGAGGTGCCCGCTTCCGTCTGACCGGATTAGGGTTAGCAACTGCGCCTGCCCTATAATGGTCCGGTACTCAAAAAGGGTGATATATGACTACTGCCACCAGCCCCCGTGCCGAGGCTCGCTTGTCGAACGCCATTCCCAAAGACGTCGTGCTGACCATGCTCGAGCAAATGCTCGTGATTCGTCGCTTTGAAGAGCGCACGCAGCAGGCGTATCAGGGCCAGAAGATCGGCGGGTTCTGTCACATTTACATCGGCCAGGAAGCCGTCGCTGTCGGCTCCATCGCCGCTGCGCAGCCGACGGATCCGATCATCACCGCCTACCGCGATCACGGCCACGCCTTGGCGCGCGGCATGCACCCCAACTACGCCATGGCGGAGATGTTCGGCAAGGTCACCGGCTCCTCCAAAGGCAAGGGCGGGTCGATGCACCTGTTCGATAAAGAACATCACATGTACGGCGGCCACGCCATCGTCGGCGGCCAAGCTCCCCTGGGCGTCGGCCTCGCCTTCGCATCGCAGTACACCGGCAAGGATGAAGTCACCCTCTGCTACTTCGGCGATGGTGCTCTCAATCAGGGCGCAGTACACGAAGCGATGAATCTCGCCGCCATCTGGAACCTGCCGATTCTTTTCATCCTCGAAAACAACGGCTACTCCATGGGCACCGCCATCCATCGAGGCACCAGCGCCGCCGATGATCTTTCCGTCAAAGCCGCCGCCTACGGCATGCGCTACACCGAATGCAACGGCATGGATGTCCTTGAGACTTACAACGTCTTCAAACGAGAACTCGAACTCACCCGCGGCTCCACTTCCAAGGCTCTTGGTCTCGAACAACGAGGCCACGGGCCTTGCTTCATTAATGTGAAGACCGAGCGCTACGTGGGGCACTCCATGTCCGACCCGCAGAAGTACCGCGACAAAGCTGCGTATGACGCGATGCGCAAGAGCGGCGCAGTCGATCCGATTCTGCGTTTGACCGAACACGTCATCGACAGCAAACTCGCCAAGCAGGAAGACATCGATGCGATGGATGAGAAGGCGCAGAAGCTGGCGATCGATGCGATTGAATTTGCAACAAACTCGCCGGACCTGGGCGTGGATGAGATGTTCACCGATGTGTACTCGCAGCCTTATGGCCCGTACAAGGTGGGCGAGTTGCCGGTGATGTTGAGGAAGTGATGTGAGTGGTTCAAGATCGGGGATGCCAGATGCCGCCTCACAAATATTCCGGCAAGCGTGTGGATGAAATTCTCCGGTTGAAAAAAGCAAGCGTTCGCAACGCTCCGCTTCCTCCCGGTTCGCCTTCGTGGACCGTTGTTGAGTCCATGCTCTGGGAAGATGTCGATGATGCAGCTAAAGCGGATGGGACTGGATTCAAAACGATTCGCAAGCTTCTCACTGATTCGCGATTTGATCGATGAAAACCCGTTTATTAATCAGCGATCACCATGAGCAAGAAGAGTCAACAATCTGATTCAACCAAGTCCACTAGCGCGGGAAATAAGTCGCTTGGCGCGAAGCGTAGTACTACTCATTCTGTCGTCGCCAATAAGGCTTACCGAATCATTAAAGTGCGAAGCCAGGGCGACATGGTGCCCCAAGCGATTGGTGGCAGGACACCGAAAAGCAGACTACTCCTCCTGCTCGATCGCCTCAAGGAAGCCGGCATTCACCACGAGGTTCGCGATGATCGGGATGGGGCAGTCTCCGTTGATATCACCGTGCCAGGCGAACGCTGGGAAATCGACATTCTCGAAGACGGCTCCGTAGAAATCGAAGTTTTCAAGAGCGATGGCACGATTCATGGTGAATCAAAGTTGCGAGAATTGTTCACGAAGTTTTCAGATTGAGCATTGACCAACACGTATTTTGCCTTCCAAAACCTAAAACCAGAGATTCATCCGAAGGACGTCTTTCTTTGAGCAACCGCACCATTCAATACCGTGAAGCCCTCCGCGAAGCCCTCAACGAGGAGATGCGCCGTGATGACAATGTCTTCCTCATGGGCGAGGAAGTTGCGCAGTACAACGGCGCATACAAAGTCTCCGAAGGCATGCTCGATGAGTTTGGCCCCCGCCGTATCGTGGACTCACCCATCAGCGAAACTGGTTTCGCTGGCCTGGGTGTCGCTGCTGCGATGTATGGCCTGCGCCCGGTGATCGAGTTTATGTCGTGGTCCTTCTGCCTGGTCGCAGCGGATCAGATCATCAACAACGCCCCTAAAATGCTCTACATGTCAGGCGGCCAGTTCGGCTGCCCGATGGTCTTCCGCGGCAACAACGGCGCAGGCGGCCAGCTCGGCTCCACCCACTCATGGTGTGTCGAATCGATGTTCGCCACAGTACCCGGCCTCAAACTCGCCGTGCCTTCGACGCCGCGCGATGCCAAGGGTCTGCTCAAATCGGCCATCCGTGATAATGATCCGGTCTTCTTCCTCGAGTCTGAGCGCATGCTCGGATTCGGTGCGCGTGGGGACAAGGATTTCTCGCGCTATCTCGACAACGGCCGCTGGGCGCCGCCGGAGATTGCGAGCGACTACAAACCCAACGGCACCGACGACGGCAACGACTTCATCATTCCCTTCGGCCTAGCCGACATCAAAAAGCCCGGCAAGGATGTGACCATCATCGCCGCCGGTCGCCCTGTGCACTTCGCACTCGCCGCCGCTGAGGAACTGGAAAAAGAAGGCATCGACTGCGAAGTGATCGATCCACGCACCTACCGCCCCCTGGACATCGACACGATTGTGAACAGCGTCAAGAAGACCAACTACTGCGTCGTCGTCGATCAGTCCTGGCCTTTCGCTTCAGTCGCTTCTGAAATTGCCATGCAGATCTACGAGCGTGCGATGGATCATCTGGACAACAAAATCATCCGTGTCAACAACGACGATGTCCCCGCACCCTACGCCCGCGCCTTGGAGCAGGAAATGCTGCCCAACACGCGCAAGATCGTCGAAGCGGTGCGTGCGGTGCTGTACAAGGCTTGAGCGCACACCTGTAGCCTCGAATTTGCGTGTCGCCGTTTAGCCGCGGAGCAGTGGTCCGCTGGCGCTCCGCGCGGGCCTGCCCTTTTCCAACACCGACATCCCTATCATTGAGCTAATGCGTCACCTCCTCGCAACCCTCGCCGCCAGCCACAGCATTGACCTTTCCGTCAGTGCCGATGAACTGCTCAAACTCCTCATCGCCATCGTGTGCGGCGGCCTCATCGGCATCGAACGTGAATACCGCGACAAGGCCGCAGGTTTTCGCACGCTCATCTTCATCTGCCTCGGCTCCACCTTGTTCACACTCTTTTCTGTAAAGATCGCAACAGGCAGCGGTGCTGACCCCAGCCGCATCGCCTCCACCATCGTGTCAGGCGTCGGCTTTCTGGGCGCGGGCGTTATCCTTCATCAAAAAGGTCAACTCGTCGGCCTCACCACAGCCGCTGTGGTCTGGCTCGTTGCAGCGCTGGGCATCGGCATCGGCATCGGCGAAATCGCGCTCGCCATCGCAGGCACCGTGACCGCCATGACCGTGCTGCTCACCTTCCCCCTCTTCGAACGTCGCTTCACCCGCCTGCGCGATAGACGCAACTACGAAATCCATTTCGACATGGACCCCCGCATACCGGAGCGACTCGAACAACTGTTTCACGATCACGGCATGATCATCAGTCATCGCCGAAAGATGAAACGAGACTCCCACATGGTCTGCCACTGGCAACTGCTGGGAACCACTGACGCGCATCAAACTCTCACGGACCAGTTGATAAGCGATCCGGAGATCCACGAATTTCACCAATGATCCTTTTGACATCCATGCCACATCGATGATACATCGCGTGGCCTTATCCGAATTCAGGTATAAACATTGCTCAGGGCGCAAGAATAACAGCATCTAAAACGAAGAAGCGAGGCCTGTTAATCAGACTTCGCTTCGTTCTCTTATGAAGCCGTACTTCGCCTCCCCAACTTTCACACGACGTATCGTTCAGGGCTTTTGAACCAGGAGTGATTTCAGATCCACCTGCACCAAGCCGGCCCGATTCATGTAGTCGTGGCAACGGATGCAGGTCATGGTCAGTTGCATGTAGTCGAGTGTGGCGGCATGAAGCTTGCCTTCTTTGGCGTGACGAGAAAGCTCTCTGGCGTTGCCGCGAAAGTCATCGCTGTACATGCCATATTCCATGGTGCGATGGACCTGCCACTCGGAAAGCTCACTGAGATTCACCAGCGCGTTTGCGTTGGTCTGCACCATGTCCAGCCGATTGGTCGCGATGCCTTCGAGGACGGCTTGGGCATGCGCGAGTTTGGCTCGCATCATGTGACGTACGCCTTCGAATTCTGGATTGGCATGTTGGCCCTGCGGCAGCTTTGTCTGAGTTGCGACCTGAGCACCATCAGGCGCCGTGGCGATCTGACCACATGCAACAAGACTCGAACAAATAACAAGCAGACCAAACACACCGGTCTTCAGCGAATGATTTTGAATCGTCATATGGAACCTTTCAGCAGACGGGCACTTCGGGGGCTCTTCTTCCACTGGGCCTGAAATCTCCTGCCCGACTCGGCGGAGAGCACCCATGTGGAACGAATGACATTTCAAGCCCACAACCTTTAATCGTCCATCGGGGATTGAGACCGATACACAACCGGTGATTCACCGATGCGCGTGCAAGCTCGGGGCAAGCCCACAAAAAAACCGCCCCTCTTTTGGAGGAGCGGCTCTTGTTCGTAGCCAGAGAAAGAGCGAATCGAAATTACTTGATTTCGACCTCGGCGCCTTCGGCTTTGAGCTTGTCGGCAAGAGCGTCGGCATCGGCCTTGGAGAGGGCGGTCTTGACGGCCTTGGGGGCGCTGTCGACGACTTCCTTGGCTTCCTTGAGGCCCAGGCCGGTCGCTTCGCGGACGACCTTGATGACCTGAATTTTCTTGTCGCCGGCAGCCTTGAGGATGACGTCGAATGCCGTCTGCTCTTCAACAACGGCTGCGGCTGCGGGGGCAGCCATCATCATGCCGCCACCAGCGGCGGGCTCGAGGCCGTAGGTTTCTTTCAGATAGTTCTTGAGCTCGACCGCCTGGGTGAGGGTCAAGCCTGCGATCGAATCACCGATTTCTTGGATCGTTGCCATAGTGAATGCTCCATCAAACATTGAGTCTTCAAGAGGTGAGCGAACGTCGCTCATTTAACCCCACTTGGGGGCCAGTCGAAGACGATAGGTAAGTTCCGAGTTCAAAGTTCTGAGTTCAAAGTTCTGAGTCGGTGAAGCATGTGGATACAACTTCATCATTCGATTCCGAGGAAATAACGACTCAGAACTCGAAACTCAGAACTCCGAACTGCTCCTGCTTTACGCCACCTTGCTGATTGCTTCGCCTTTTTCCAGTTTCTTTTCAACCTGCTCGACGAGCGAAGCGATCTGGCTGCCAGCGCTGGTGAAGGCGCTGATGACCTGACCGGCTGCACTGAGGATGATCTGGATGACCTGGCCTTGTGCTTCTACGCGGGTCGGGTACTTGCTCAGGGCTTCGACCTGCTTGGGGCCAAAGAGCTCGCCATCCATGATCGCGCCCTTGAACTGCACATTGGGCAGCTTCTTGAGCTTGTCGATCAGGATGCGGGCGACATGGACGACACTCTCGCCACCATAGACGAGGGCGCTGGCGCCTTCGAGGGTGGAGCTTATGCCTTCCATGATGGTCGCATTGAATGCGTTCTTGGCAAGGTTGTTTTTGACGACCGTGATCTTGATGCCGTCTTTGGCCAAGTCAGAACGAAGAACGTTGTTCTCGTTCGACTTGATGCCGCGCACATCAATGACGACGGCTCCGGTTAGGCCATCGAACTTTTTCTTGTAGGTATCAACGATCAGATTCTTAATGGGCTTGCTCATGGGCTTGCTCTTGAAGGGCCTAGGGCAAAGGGCCTAGGGCCTAGGGGGTTCGGAATTCGAGTCCTGCGAATACGCAATGCGGAGATCGGGGGAAGCGGTAGCCGGACACAATGAGCATTTCTGCCCTAGGCCCTAGGCCTTTGTCCCTCATCCCTTTTACATTAGCTTTTACATTAGATGGCCACCGTCACGCCGGGGGTCATCGTGCCTTTGATCGAAACCTTCTTGATGTAAACGCCCTTGGAGGACGAAGGCTTCATGCGGTTGATCACATCGATAAACGCCTGGGCGTTTTCTTCGATCAGCTTGGCATCGAAGCTCATCTTGCCGACGACCGCGTGTACGTTGCCGTTGGTGTCGTTGCGGAATTCCACTTTGCCGGCGCCGTATTCTTTGACGGCTCGGACGACATCAGGCGTCACGGTGCCACTCTTGGGCGAAGGCATCAGACCCTTGGGGCCCAGAACCTTGCCGAGTTTGGACACGATTCGCATCTGATCCGGGCTGGCGACGGCGACTTCGAAATCCATCCAGCCGCCTTCGATCTTGGCGACCAGCTCATCGCTGCCCGCTTCGATTGCACCGGCTGCCTTGGCGGCTTCGACCTTGTCAGCGGAGCAGAAGGCGATGACCTTTTTGCTTTTGCCGATGCCGTGGGGCAGGGAAACCGCACCACGAATCTGTTGATCCGCCTGCTTGGGGTCCACGCCCAGGTTCAGCACCAGGTCGATCGACTGATCAAACTTTGTTTTGCGGAATGCTTTGACCCGGCCAACTGCATCGGGCAGCGCCAGAGCCATGTTGCGATCCCAGCCTTCGATGTCGGCGCGAATGCGCTTACCGTAAACTTTCATATGCGATTCCTTTCGAAAGCCCGATCCATCGCAAGCCACACGCTTGCGCAACCGGGTCAGTCTTCCACGATTTAAGTGGCTCGTGGTAAGCCTTGCTATCACTTGGCAGCGGCAGGAGGCAGGTGAATATCGTCCACTGCTGCTGCCACTGCATCTGCTGCTGATTTTCAGATTTCGCCTTCGACATCGATACCCATCGAGCGGGCGGTGCCTGCGAGGGTTCGCATGAGAGCGCGTTCGGATTGGCCGGTCATTTCCTTGCCTTTTTCCTTGGCGATTTTCTTGAGCTGCTCGATGGTGACCTTGCCGATTTTCTCTTTGTTGGGCATGCCTGAGCCTTTGTCCTTGCCCACGGCATCAGCCAGGAGCACGGAAGCCGGGGGCGACTTCACTTCAAAGCTGAAGGTGCGGTCAGCATAGACCGTGATCACGCAGCCGACCATCTTGCCGCCCAGAGCCTGAGTGGCAGCGTTGAACTGCTGGATGAACTGGCCGGGGTTGACGCCGTTGGCGCCCAGAGCCGGACCAATCGGAGGCGCGGGGGTCGCTTTGCCACCGGGAGCCTGAATCTTAAATACGGTAGTAATTTTCTTAGCCATGGGAACGACTCCAAAACGGAGAGTATTTCTAGTGAAAAACAGCTATTTTCGACCGTGCCAGTCTGGCTAGAAGCGTGCCGGTTGGGAGTGATCGCCCGGCCACCTGAAGGTGGAGCGGGAATAGCGAGCCGAGCAGTATAACGAGTGTGGCGAAAGATGCAAAAGGCGGATCGAAAGTGGAGCATGTCGATTGCATGGAAGGTGATCCGATACTGTTTTGTAGCCGAATTTTGTCTACCCGAGCGATTTTTCAATCGTGTCTATCGTCGTAACTTGTTTATTTAAGATCGTTTAACTCATGTCTAGGGGTAAACGGGTAGACGTCCACCCCTCTGCCCCTGCATGCTGAAGAAATGACGAAACTCAACAAACCCGTCCTGTCGGGCATAGTTTAGCACATATCGAACATTATTTCAAGTGTTAAATTATTGAGATGAAGGCAAAGCAGCCGCCGTAGATCGCCGCGCTGACGACGCTACGCCGCAAGCGGCGGGAAAGATCTCCTCCCTCCCCTCAAATCTTAAATCTCTCGCTCTGCCCCAGAAACTTTTTCGGGTTATCGAATGAGATTTTTTCAATCGTTGCTGCCAGGTGGCCTCGCCGTTTCATTTCCAGTCTGCACTTGGGCACGGCCAGCGGGTCGCTGTGGCCCCAGTCGCCGGCGGAGTTGATCCAGATGCGCTCGTCGCCAAACACCTCGATAATGTCCGCGGCTCGCTGGGGTGTGACCTTCGAATCGGGGTAGAGCGTCATGCCCGCCCAGAAGCCGCGATCGAGTACCGCCTTGACCGTGTGTTCTTCCACATGATCGATCAGTACCCGCCCGGGATCGATCGCGCTGTTGCGAGCAATCGCATCCATGATGAGTATCGTGCCTTTGAGTTTGTCCTCCAAGTGCGGCGTGTGCACAAGAATCATCTGCTGATGTTTCGCGGCGAGTGCGATGTGTTCTTCGAGGACTTTGAGTTCGTTTTTGCTGTTTTTGTTGAGGCCGATTTCGCCGATGCCCAGGACGTTTGGCTTCTTGAGAAACTCGGGAATGAGCGACATCACTTCGCGGGCCAGGCCGACATCTTCGGCTTCTTTGGGATTGATACAGAGCCAGGTGAAATGCTTGATGCCGTACTGAGCAGCGCGGGCGGGTTCGTACTCGGTGAGCTGGCGGTAGTAGTCGAAAAAACCTTGGGCGCTGCTGCGATCAAAGCCGGCCCAGAACGCGGGTTCGGTAATGGCGACGCAGCCGGCCTGGGCCATGCGCTGGTAGTCATCGGTCGTGCGGCTGACCATGTGGATGTGCGGGTCGATGTAGGGCATGGATCATGCGGATTCGTCTTCTGTCGCTTTGGTTGTCTCAGAACGCTTGCCAAGGAACGCGAGTATCACGCTTGCCAACCCTCCTGTTCCTACGACACCGCCCGTAATAGCTCCAGCAACGCTGCCATAAACAATGCCTACGATCATCGTGATCGAGCCCAAGATTATCGCCGTCATAGACACGACCAAACCATAATGCTGCCCACGTTCTACGTGACGACTCTCGTCGTTACGGGCTTCGGATGCTATGGCAGTATGGCGCTCAGTAAGAGTATGACGATGCTGCTGTTCTTTCTCCGCCATAAGAAGAATTCGTTCGGCAGCACCGGGCAATATTTGGTCGTACTTCCCGAATTCCGAAGCTGGTGGCAGTGGACCGACCATTTCAAGGTGTTGAAATCGCATCACCTTTGCAGACTTAGCATCAATCTGCTGTTCTGGAGTGATTGGCGTTGCCGGCTCGCCGGAGACTGATGCTGGAATGTTGTCATTTGGCATCGAAAAGATTTCGCTGATGGGTTACCAAGGTCTTCTTCTCAAACTGTTCCATCCCCCAACGAATATCGGAACCAATCATCATCCAATCATTCTTTATCGCCTGTCCGTCAGAAAAAATAGAACCGATGTCCACTTCGACATGCGGAACGATCTCAACTGTGGCCGGCGTGATTGAAGCCCAGCCCGCTAGAAACCGAACCCAAGATCGGTAAGGTGTTTTCTTCATAACAAAAGTCTATGGCTAGTCATCCCTCACGTCAATACTCCACTACCACGTGGAGAGTCATCGCCCGGGCCAGGCACCGCTGGCGCCTTTCATCCCTGCGGCGTCGATGGGTTCAGTCGTCGGATCGCTGAGCAGTTCCAGAATTCGGCGAGCGCGCTGCGGCTGACCATCGAGCAGAATCGCGATGGCGTCTTTGTAGGCGGTGATGCGAAAGTCTTCGCCGGGCTTGTTGGTGGCGGCGGTGGCGTTTCCAGAAGCCTGCGCTCTTTCAATGCGATCGAGAAAAGCGGCGATATCCAGCAGCTTGGCGCGGTGCTCCATGAAATAAGCATCGATCACTTTCTGCTGCGGCATGGGACAGGTGGGAGTGGATTGCGGCATGTGGGGATTGTATGCGGTGAGGCGCGCGGTCGCAGGGGATCGCAACAGTATTCGTTGGTGAAATGAATGGGCGGCGTTCGCGCGGAGCGGCGCAGAGCCTTTGCTCCGCGGCTAAACGGGATTGGATTTATCGCACGGCTTCGCGCTTGGCGGGGGCCAGGCTCAGAATCGCTTCGCGCATCACATCGACATCGATCTCGTGCACATCCACTGGCGAGCCGATGGATGTGAGCATGGTCACTGTGAGCTGGCCGCCCAGATGTTCGCGAAATTCTTCGAGGCCTTTGAGAAGCTCAGGCACCTGCTGCATCGCATCATCATATAGGTCAAAACCCAGCGCCAGCAGTGTGTCCTTGATGCGGGTCGCTTCGCTCTGATCGAGCATGCCCATCATCGCGGCATAAGTCACATCAATGGCCAGTCCGATCGCGACGGCTTCGCCATGACGCAGGCGGAACCACGTCATCTGTTCAAGTTTGTGCGCTGCCCAGTGGCCAAAGTCGAGCGGCCGGGCGGTGGTCATCTCAAACGGATCGCCGTTCTGCGTGATGTGTTTGAGATGCCAGTTGGCTGACGCTGCGATGATGGGCACAGCGACATCATGATCGCGCAGCGCAATGGCCTGCACCCCTGTTTCGATTTCTTCGAAGAAGGCGCGGTCTTTGATGCAGGCGACTTTCACTGCTTCGACAAAGCCGCAGCGCCAGTCGCGTTCACTGAGCGTGCGCAGGAAGGCGTCATCATTGATGACCGCCCAAGGCGGAGCGAAAGAGCCCATGTAATTTTTTTTGCCGAAACCGTTGATGCCGTTTTTGACGCCGACACCTGAGTCCGCTTGAGCGAGCGTGGTGGTGGGCAATCTCACGAGGCGCACGCCGCGATGAGCGATGGCCGCTGCGAAGCCGACGCAGTCGAGGACTGCGCCGCCGCCGATGACGACGACGTAGCTTTGGCGGCAGATGGTGGCATCGTGAATGTGGCGCAGCATATCTTCAAGCCAGCGCGGGGCGTTCTTGGCATCTTCGCCGCCGGGCACCAGGCGAACATCGCAAGGCATGATCAGCTTGTTGGGAAATGCGGCGACATAATCGCGGATGCGATCGAGCAGTGTGACATCGGCACCGGCCAGCGCTGCATCGATAAAGAACTGTACTTTGGCGGGCTTGCCGGGCACAGCTTGGGGCATGACCGAAAGCAGAACCGGATTGGCCGGATTCAAGGCATCGGTGGTGAACCGCGTGCGATGGGTGTAGCTCACTGAAAATGTGGCATCTTTGTCCAAGGCTGAAACTCCGTGCCCCAGTTGCGCCAATCATTACAAGCCAAGCGCAGGCGAATCTTATCACTCTTTTCATCCCAATCTTGACATCATAGCGTCGAAGGTTTCACCGTCATCTAACTGTGCTGAGTTTGCAGGGGCAATGAATCTTGCGTAGAACGCGTTGAGAACGAATACGCCTGGCACAAGCGACTTGAAACTTCGGGATCAAAGCGATGCTCGCGCGCTCTCTTTGCTTAGGAAAGCAAGATACGGAAGGAACCAAGGAAGAGATCTGATATCCGCTATTTTCCTGTGTTCCTTTCTTATCTTGCCCTCCTTAAAAAAAATGGAGCCAAGGTATTCAGAGGCTTCTAACCACGAGTACCACTGGCTCTGACTTTTCAGGAACCTACTTTATGCACTCACGCTTTTTCACACTTTTGGTCCATGCGGTATTCGCGATTATGTTTCTGGCCTCGCCGATGGTGATCGCAGAGGTGGCGGCTGACCGGCCGCCCAACATCATCATGGTACTGGTCGATGACTACGGCTGGACCGATCTTTCTTACAGCGCAGGTCAAGGCGGCGGCAGCAAGCTTTACGAAACGCCCAACATCGACAAACTCGCAGCGCGCGGTGTGCGCTTTTCCAATGCTTACTCGGCCTGCACCGTCTGCTCGCCGACCCGCGCTTCGCTGCTTACCGGTAAGTACCCCGCCAGGCTTCACATCACCGATTGGATCGCCGGCCACAACCGCCCCAACGCGAAACTGCTGCCGCCTGATTGGACCAAGTATCTCCCGCGCGATGAAACGACCATCGCTGAGGCGCTCAAAGCCAAAGGCTACGCCACCGTGTCGATCGGCAAATGGCACCTGGGTAACGCCAAAGAAGGCTACCCCGATGCACACGGTTTCGATGTCAATATCGGTGGCTACGAGCGTGGCCAGCCGCCCAGCTATACCGCTCCGTACAAAATTCCTACGCTCAAAGAAGGCCCCAACGGCGAATACCTGACCGATCGCGAGGCGAGCGAGGCGTGTCACTTCATGACGGTGAACAAGGACAAGCCGTTTTTCATTTACCTGCCTCATTATGCGGTGCATACGCCGATCCAGGCCAAAAAGGAAAAGATCGCCAGATACCAGCATAAAATTACTGAGATGAAAGAGGCGGGCACGCTGGGCGATCAGCATCATGCGGTCTATGCCGCGATGATTGAGAGCCTCGATGAAGCGATGGGCGCGATGGTCGCCAAGCTCGAGGAACTCAAACTGATGGACAACACCATCATCCTTTTCACCGGCGACAACGGTGGCCATATAAGCAGCAACATCACCGACAACAAGCCCGCCCGCGCAGGCAAAGGCTCCGCTTACGATGGCGGCACGCGCGTGCCACTTTGCATCTACGCCCCGGGCATTTCCAAAGCGGGCACGCTTTGCGAAGAGCCGGTCATCACCAGCGATCTCTTCGCCACCATGCTTGAACTGGCCGGCGTGAAGGAAGACCCACGCGGCAGCGCCAGCGCCGATGGCATGAGTCTGGTGCCGCTACTCAAATCACCTGAGAACAAACTCGATCGCGCCGCCATCTACTGGCACTACCCCCACTACCACCCCGGCGGCGCAACGCCTTACAGCGCCATCCGCGCTCGCAACTGGAAACTGATCCACTTCTACGAAGATGATCGCGTGGAACTCTACAACCTCAAAGACGACGTCGGCGAAAAGAAAGATCTGGCAGCGAGTAGCAGCAAGATGAAAGACGCGCTGCTCGCGCAGCTTTCGCAGTGGCGCACGAGTGTTGGAGCGCAGCCGCCGGTGAAGAATCCTAATTTCGATGAGGCTAAAGAGAAGGTCAAAGGCAACGGCAAGAAGAACGCGAAGTGATGGCCGATTTTAGAAACAACTCGTGCGGAGAGTGATCGCAAGGGAGCCGAGGCGAAATAAGCAAGCCGCGCACTTGGCACGAAGCGCTGCTCGTTCTACCTTACTGCCATGCGTCACCTACTTGGTCAAGACACGATTCTGGGTTATTGCACGAACGTTCACGCCGGGCCGACCTTTGCGCAGACCCAGGCAAATCTTCAGGCGTATTCCGTGCCTATTCGCGACATCGTCTGCCCCGATCAGCCGATGGGTGTGGGCCTTTGGCTGGCGCATGAAGCGGCATCGCAAATGCTCGGCAGCGATCGCGTCATCGAGTTCGCCAACTGGCTCAGGCAACGCGATCTCATCGCCTTCACCATCAACGGATTCCCCTACGGCAACTTCCACGAAGCTCACGTCAAACACAAGGTCTATCACCCTCAGTGGTGCGATCAGTCGCGACTCGACTACACAAAAAATCTCGCTGACATTCTCGTGCACCTCCTGGGCGAAGACGACAAAGAAGGCTCCATCTCCACGCTGCCCATCGGCTGGCGCGAATCGATTGCCGCCGATGAAGATAAGTCCTTCGCCGCTGCACAAAACCTCATCAAGCTCTGCGATCATCTGGCGCAGCTCGAAGACACCACCGGCAAGCTGATTCACGTTGACCTCGAACCTGAGCCGGGCTGCTACCTCGACACCTCGCAAGATGTCGTGGACTTTTTCAAGGATGAACTTTTTCTACTTGGCAATGAGCATCGCATCCGCAGATACCTGCGCGTGTGTCACGATGTCTGTCACGCGGCTGTGATGTTCGAGGCGCAGGAAGATGCGCTGCGCAATTATCAATCGCACGGCATCGCTGTAGGCAAGGTGCAACTCTCCAGTGCGGTGCGTGCCCGCTTTGATCAGATGGATGATCGCGATCGCATCGATGCCCTGGCGCAGCTGGGCGAATTTCGCGAAGAGCGGTACCTGCATCAGACCGTTGCAAAAATCACCGGCGGGCACTTCTTCGATGATCTGCCATTGGCCATTGCGCAGTTCGATCACACGCCGCCGCCTACGGTGGAATGGCGCACGCATTTTCACGTGCCGCTGTTTCTCGAAAAATTCGGCCTGCTCGAATCGACACAGGATGATGTGCTCAAGTGCATCTCGCTGGTGAAGACACTGACCGACTGCAAACACTTTGAAGTGGAAACCTACGCGTGGAGCGTACTGCCAGCCGAGCTCAAGCTTGTGGATCTGGTCGATGGCATCGCGCAAGAACTCAAATGGGTCAGGCAACACGCGGCAGGAACGCCATGAGCGATGCACCGCGCAAATCTCGTCTCATCGCCTGGCTTGAGCTTTGTCGCATCAGCAATCTGCCCACGGTCTGGACCAACGTGCTCACCGGCTGCGCGATTTCATGGGGCTTTGGCTGGCATGCGGTCTATCGCGATGGCTCTACGTTTGTGCCTGAATATCAGTGGAAAAATGCAGCGATTCTGGGCGCTGCCCTGTCGCTGTTCTACATCGCGGGCATGGCGCTCAACGACGTGGCAGATGCGGCGATTGATCAGAAAGAGAGGCCCAGCCGACCGATTCCTTCGGGACGTGTCTCGCGCACGGCTGCACTGAATTTTATCGTTACCTGTTTTGCGACGGGGCTACTCATCCTCTGGTGGCATCAGCCTGCGTCGATGGGTTATGCACTGTTGCTGCTGGTGATGATCCTGGCTTACGACTTCACCCACAAAGCGTTCCCCGCCTCAGTGCTGTTCATGGGCGCTTGCCGGTCGCTGGTGATTCTTGCGGCAGCGACTGGCGCTTCATCATCGCAGTTCAACCGCGTCGCTCTGCCACTGGCAGCGATCATGGGCGTGTACATCGTCGCTATCACAATCATTGCGCGAGGCGAAACGGAAAATCGCATCGATCAGCGCAAATGGCTTTCCGTCGTCATGCCCATCATGCTGCTGGCGATGTTCGCGATCATTCGGCCAACCGATTGGAAAGCGCCGGCTCTGGCCGCGTTCATTTTGTCGCTCTGGCTGGCGCAGCCGGTGCGTTTTGTTTTTTCACAGCCGCCGCAGACGATCAAAGCGATTCTCACCTGGCTTAGCGGCATCTGTCTGATCGATGCGTATATCCTGACGCTGCTGGGCGCGCTGCCGCTGGCGCTGCTGGCCTGCGCTTGTTTCATCCTCACCGCGTGGGGACATCGGAAGATACTTGGAACGTGAATCCTACTGCTGTCATCCTCGTTGTCGGTCTCAATCACTCGCTCATCGGTGATCACTGTCCGCGTATTTGTGACTTCATGAAAGCTGGCGGATCGCGAAGGCTCAAGCCCGTATTGCCTGCGGTGACGACCACGGTGCAGTCATCAATGCTCACGGGTATGTCGCCTTCTAAGCATGGCATCGTGGCCAACGGCTGGTACCACCGCGAGCAAGCCGAGGTGCAGTTCTGGAAACAGTCCAACGCTCTGGTGCATGGCGAAAAAGTCTGGGAAACAGCCAGAAAACGCGATGCGTCGTTCACCGTGCTCAATATGTTCTGGTGGTACAACATGTACTCATCAGCGGATTATTCGGTGACGCCGCGCCCGATGTATAAAGCAGATGGCCGCAAGATTCCTGATTGCTACAGTCATCCTTCATCGCTGCGCGATGAGCTTCAGGCAGAGCTTGGCACGTTTCCGCTGTTTCACTTTTGGGGACCGGGTTCATCGATCAAAAGTTCGCGCTGGATTGCGGATGCGACGATGCTGGCGCATCGCCAGACGCATCCGACGCTGACGCTGGTTTATCTGCCGCATCTGGATTATCCGCTACAGAAGTATGGGCCTCCTACGCGCAGCGCGGACGCTGCGGCT
>CAZYQL010000031.1:19387-29824 GCA_964650055.1 uncultured Phycisphaeraceae bacterium
GCGCAGCGCGGACGCTGCGGCTTGGAATGCGGTGCGCGAGATTGATGTCGTGGTCGGTGATCTGCTCGATTATTTTGCGAAGCACAACGTTCGTCCAATGATCGTCAGTGAGTACGGCATCGAAGCAGTGGACGATTCAATTCACATCAATCGCAAACTGCGCGAAGCCGGCCTGCTACATGTGCGCGAAGAGCAAGGCCTTGAGCTTCTCGATGCGGGTGCCAGCGATGCGTTTGCGGTGGTGGATCATCAGATCGCGCATGTTTATGCCGGTCGCGGCTTCGCTCGGATGAATGAACTCATTGACCTGTGTCAGTCGATTCCGGGCGTCGAGCATGTACTGGATCGTGACGCACAGAAACAGTGGAACATCAGCCACGAGCGCAGCGGCGATCTGGTGCTCATCTCCGATTCAAAACACTGGTTCAGCTACGACTACTGGCTCGATGATGCCAAGGCTCCTGACTTTGCCCGCACCGTCGATATTCACCGTAAGCCAGGCTATGACCCGCTGGAACTGTTCATTGATCCAGCCATTGCATTTCCGAAACTGAAAATCGCCTGGCGACTTTTTCAGCGCAAGCTTCTCAAGCAGCGGGCGCTGCTCGATCTGATTCCGCTGGATACAAAACTGGTGCGCGGCTCGCACGGCAGGATCGATCAGCCTGCCGAGATTCAGCCGGTGGTCATTTCGCATCAGCCGCTACCCGATGGAGAGGAACTGCCCTGCACGATGGTGCGCGATCTGATTCTGGCGAGTCTGTTTGATGTGTGATTTCTTGCATTGTGCCCTGTTAACCACGACTCGTCTCGTACCAATGAATAGCAGTGGAAGAACCGAAGTGATCAGATTGCGATGAATGAGCAACTGCGCACCGTTTTGTTTTTGCGCAGCCCGTTGCAACAATAACTATGCTCACAATGTCCATGGCTCGGTTCCGCACTTGAATTGAAAGTTCAACCCTCCAGCATCGAAGGAAAGAAATGATTAAGCGACAACTCTCGGCAGCGTTTGTCTTCACGCTCTTACTGGCCGCCATCGGTCTGCCCACGCAAGCCCAGAACGGCAAGGCCAAGAAAAATGCAGATGAAACGCCGCAGTGGATCTGGCTGGGGCAACCCAAAGATGGGCAGACCGTTTACTTCCGTCATGTGTTTGAAGTCACCGGCAAACTGGCCGCCAAAAATGGCGCCCTGCTGACTGCAAGCTGCGACAATCAACTGACCGTTTTCATCAACGGCAAGCAGGTCGGCAAGAGCAATGAATGGAACGAGCCGGTCCGCGTCGATGTCACCACAGAGCTCAAGACCGGCAAGAACATTATCGCCATCGAAGGCAAGAATGATGGCGGCATTGCCGCGATGGTTGCGATGCTCAAGCTGACCACCGCTGACAAGGAAACCACGACGATCGTCAGCGACACAAGCTGGCTCGCCAGCGACAAGGGCGCGGCCAACTGGAACGCTCTCGATTTCGATGCCAAAGGTTTTGCAGCAGCAACCACCATTGCCAAACTGGGCGCTGGACCTTGGGGCAATGTTTTCACTGGCGCAGCAGCCAGCGGCGGCGGCCGGGCTGTGACGGCTGGTTCGGCGACACCTGCCGACTCACTCAAACTGCTCCCCGGCTTCAAAGCGGAACTGATTCACTCCGTTCCCAAAGGCGAGCAAGGCTCGTGGGTCAATCTGTGTGTTGATCACAAAGGTCGCCTCATTGCCTCGAACCAGAACGGCATGCTCTATCGCATCACCGTCGATTCGCCGAGCAAGGGCGAAGTGAAAATCGAGCCGATCGAAGTTTACATCATGGAGAATGACAAAGATGGAAAGCCCCAGCGCAAGGGCCAACCCATCGGCAAAGCGCACGGCCTATGCTGGGCTTTCGATTCGCTCTACGTCGTCATCTGCGATGGCGGCGGCATCGGCAACGGCCTCTACCGTTTGCGCGACACCAACAACGATGATCAACTCGATCACGCAGAACTTCTCATGGCTCTGCAAGGCGGCGGCGAACACGGGCCACACGCGGTCAAACTCGGGCCTGATGGTTATCTCTGGGTCATGGCGGGTAATCACACCAATCCGCCCAAGGGTCTGCTCGCCACATCACCTGTAAAAAACTTCGCTGAAGATCAACTGCTCCCGCGCAATCCTGACGGCAACGGCCACGCGACCGGTCGCATGGCACCGGGCGGCTGGATCTGCAAGATCGATAAAGATGGCAAAGAGTGGTCGATGCACAGCAGCGGTTTCCGCAATCAGTTCGACTACGACTGGAACAGCGATGGTGAAATCTTCACCTACGACGCCGATATGGAATATGACACCGGCGTTCCCTGGTTCCGCCCAACCCGCGTCAACCACTGCATCAGCGGCGCTGAGTTCGGCTGGCGCTACGGCACCGGCAAATGGCCCGAGTATTACGCGGACAGTTTCGGCGCTGTCATCAACATCGGCCGCGGCTGCCCCACCGGCGTCACCGCAGGCACCGGTGCCAAGTTCCCCGTCAAATATCAGAAGGCGATTTACATTCTCGACTGGACCTTCGGCAAGCTCTACGCCATTCACCTGCAACCTAGTGGCGCAAGCTACACCGCCACCAGTGAAGTGTTTGTTGAAGGCAAACCACTGCCTCTCACGGATGCGATTGTCGGCGCTGATGGTGCGCTCTACTTCACCATCGGCGGACGTGGTACGCAGTCGGGCCTTTACCGCGTGACTTATGAAGGCGATGAGTCCACCGCGCTGGCACCCAAGGGCGAGAATCCTATTGGTAAAGAAGATCGCGCTCTTCGCCGCAAGCTTGAATCGTTTCACGGTAAGCAGGATGCGGCAGCCGTCGAATTCGCCTGGCCTCATCTTAATAGCAGCGACCGCGCGATTCGTTATGCCGCTCGCATCGCTATCGAATGGCAGGAGCCTTCGACCTGGCTGAGCAAAGCGTTTGAAGAGACTAAGCCCAGCGCGGTGATCACGAGCATGCTTGCCGTGGCTCGCACCAATGACAAAGCTCTGCTGGGCAAGGCAATCGCATCACTGAACAAACTCAATCTTGCGCGCCTTACTGAAGAGCAACAGCTCGAAGCCTTGCGCGCCTATGGCCTTTGCTTTATTCGTCTGGGCGGCGAGCTCACCAAGCAGCACTCGGCTGGTGAACCCGATGCAGCGCTGGCCGCAGCCGTGGCAAAAAAAATCGCCCCGCTCTTCCCGGGCAACAGCGAACTCGTCAACCGCGAAGCGGCATCGCTGCTCATTTATCTCAGCGATGCCAAAATCGTCAGCAAGGCGATTGCTCACATGGGCAACCTCGTCACGCAGGAAGATCAGTTCTATTACGCTTACGTTCTTCGCGCTGCCAAAGCGGGTTGGACGCCGGCGCTTCGCACTGCTCATTTCAGTTGGATGAATCTGGCCAGCTCAAAATATTCGGGCGGCAACAGCTTCAAAAAATTCATCGAACAAGCTCGCCGCGATGCGCAGGCCACGATGACCGATGAAGAAAAAACTTCACTCGCTGCGGTGATTAAGGGTGAGACTTCCGTCGATGTCGTGAAGGACACCAAGCCTCGCCAGTATGTGCACAACTGGCAGATGGATGACCTGATGCCGATCATCAATCAGGCGACCAGCGGTCGCAATTTCCAGCGCGGCAAGGAAGCGTTCGAAGCAGCTCAGTGCGCCAAGTGTCACCTCTTTGGCGGCGACGGCGGCTCCACCGGCCCTGATCTGTCCACCATCGGCAACAGGTTCAGCCCGGCTGATCTGCTCGAAGCGATTGTGCTGCCTTCGAAGGTTGTTTCCGATCAGTACGCACCGACGGAAATCGAAACCAAAGATGGCGAATACCTCGTGGGCAAGATCATGAAGGAAGATGAAAAATCTGTCAGCCTGATGACCAATCCCTTCGGCGGCGACGAGACTGTCATCCTCAAAAAGGACATCGAGAAGCGCGGCCTGTCGAAGACCTCGCTCATGCCCAGCGGCCTGGTCACCATCCTGCAAAAAGATGAAGTGCTCGACATGATCGCCTACATGCGCTCAGGGGCGAATAAGGATGACAAGGCGTTTCAGAAGTGAGGTGAGTAGGCGGCTGATCGCTTGCTGAGTGAGGCCTTGTCGTGTGGCACTGCAGAAGCGCAAAAGCAAACGCCTCGCGGAAAATCCGCGAGGCGTTTGTCATGCGATTACTTGTGCATCACGAGAAGTGAAGTAAGGCTCAGACCTTTTCTTTTTTCTTCTTGTCGCCTTCGGGACGGTGCTCAGCCATGTACTTCTTGACGCTTTCGATTTGCTCGGCAGTCAGCACAGCCATGACCTTCTCGCGGTGATCGGCCATGGCCTTCTTGCCCGCTTCCTTGTCCTTGGCTTCGCGGGCAGCCTTCATGGCGGCCTTGCTTTCTTCGTTGATCGTCTTGATCTTTTCTTTCTGCTCGTCGCTCAGGTTGGCCTGAGCCAGTGCGGCGGTGAACACATCGCCGTGCCCCTTGTCCTTCTTTTCTTCGGCGGCATTGGCCACCACGAAGGAACCCAGCAGAGCAAACACCAACACGCTAAACATGACTCGTCGTTGCATAAATTCACCCTTTCGTGAAATCTCGGCTTTTCGCCGACTGTTGTTGATTCCGGACCACTTTGGCCCGGTTATGAGCAAGTATTCGACCTGATCGCGGCCTTGTAAAAGTATCAAGGCCTAGCGCGGCCACTGACTGCGATAAATCAGGTGCGACAATCAGCTACGACAATCGCCCGTCCGGGTGGAGGCATTTCGCCTCGGCCGGTCGTTGTCATCTCTTTTGGGTTCGAGCATCAGTGGGGGCTTGGAAACCCCATGTTCCATCAGGACTCTAGGAGCAACGCAGGACACTTGGGTTTATTTCATTGCGGTGATTGCGATTTTCAGGAAAACTCGATGACGCAGGATTGCCGGACTGCGGGGGAAGCTACATGATGAGCCTTCGCGCTGACGACGTTGCGCCGCGAGCGGCGGCAGAGCGAAGCCGCGAGCGACGGGGCAAAAGCGCGGGCAATCTTCCGGTGAAACTGGAAGCCTTCCTCGGTCGTTGTTACCATTCTCACAGCGATGTTTGTTTGAATCGATCCCACCCTCTTCGCCTTCGGCATCACCGATCGGGCGACTCCTTCTCACCCACTCTGGGAGAGCTGCTTATGTTGTCACTACTTCGCCATCGTGCTTCCGCATTGTCTTTACTCATCGGCTCGCTGCTGTTGGCCACTGCGCCGCTGCCGGGTGCTGATTTGGATCTGCCGCCTCGGCCGCCGCTTTCGATTCCCAAAGCACCTGAACCCAAGGAGGTCGAACTTGAAACGGAAGTCGATCTGGTGAAGCTGCTCAATCGCGACTTGGTGTTTCCCAATGCCGCGTCGCTCACCGATTCGATCTGGCAACTCGAGGCCAACCCCGGCCGCACCATCGTTCGCATTCCGCTCTCAGTGAGCAAGCCTGATACTGAGATCGTCGTCTCCGGCTCGGCCATGAAAGTGCGCGGCGGCAGGTTCATCTGCTGGCAACTGATCGACCCTACCGAAGAAATCACCGGCGTCACCACACCCCTGGCCAGCGGCGCAGCCATTCGCCCCAACAGCGAAGACACCCTGCCCCCCGGCGTGCCTCGCATAGCGCGATCCGTGCGTCTGGATACCCAAGGCAAAGTTCACTGGAAAATGGAACGTGCCATCCCCGGCGCCAAGGTCGTAGAGACAACGCCCGGTGCGTACAACATCAAACTCAGCCCTGCCGTGCTTGAGACGATCAACCCCGGCAACCCGCCACGCACGCTCAAGAACGCTGGCGAAAGTATCGCGGATTTCAACAAGCGTAAGCAGCCCATCGAAGAAGAATATCGCAAGAAACTGGCGCTCTACCGCGACACGCGCCTGATGCTTTCGAAGCTGCCTGATGAATTCTCCGGCCCGCTTCCGCCCACGCTCTGGGCAGTTTATGAAGCACGCGCCAATTCCAAATCCGTCGAGTTCGATGGGCCTGCACCCTTGCCCTGGGAATTTTCGTTGGACCTGCTTCATCAGCTTCAGCGGGTGATGAAATCCGCAGCCGACGGCAAGATCGGCGAAGTTTCCACCGAACTGGGTCAGGCTGGCCTCACCTTCAGTACCACTCCCGTGGAAAAAGAACTTCTCAAAGCACTCGAAGCCGACAAGGTTCATCCCTACACCGTTCGCCTGGTGGCTCACGCCCTGACCCTTTCGACCTACCTGGCCAACATGGAAGAAGGCGATGGGAAGTATCAGGTCGTCGCAAAAATCCTCGAAGCCAAGGACAGCAAATCCACCGGCGAACTGATGAAGTATCTCGCCGTACGCCCCAGCAAAGCTTCCGCCAGCCTGATGGCCAAGGCGCTCAAAGATGGCCTGCTCGACGCCAAGGCGCAGCTGAGCTCCGTGCTGGGCATGATCAGCACGCTGGGCAGCGACACCAACGCGAGCATTGACTCCGCGCTTCAGATCATCAATCGTTACCTCGCTGATGCGAAAGGCCCGCCGGTCACTACGATTCTGACGCCCATGTTCAAACTCGCCAAAGAAAAGCCCGCGCTGGCGGATCCGATTGCCAAGGGGCTGCGCATTGATGCAACGGGTGAGCGCCGCGATGAAATCCTGCTTGCGATTCTTGCCGCCGCTGTCACCGATCCTGTGGCGATGAGCCTGGTCGATGGTCGCTTGCTTGGTTCAGAGGATGAAGCATTGGTAGAGCGCACGCTCTATCTCATCAGCCGGGCGCAGAGGCCCAAGGTTGATCTGACCTTCACCGGCGCTGATGGCAACGCCATCGCGCTCGCTCCCGCAGCAGCCGGCAAGCCTTCACCCGTCGTCGTCGCTTTTTGGTCCACCACGATGGCGCAGCCGACTGAAACCATTGCATCGTTGTCAGGCCTGAGCGTTGATTACGCCGCGAAAGGGGTGCGGTTTGTCACCATCAATCTGGACAGCGACAAAGCACGCTTTGAAAACTTCGTCAAAGAATCGAAGCTGACGCTGCCTACGGTGTGGGACGAAAAAGGATTCGATGGCGAGTATGCCAAGAGGTTCGCAGTGATGGAGCTGCCGCAGACCATCATCACCAGCGCCGATGGTCAATTCCTCTGGCGCGGCCGTCACTCACAGCTTGAAAAAAACATCGCTCATGCCCTCGCACCAGCCAAAACAGCTACCGCAGCAACGGACAATGAGCCTCGCCCGATGCTGCTCGACGACATCGGCATCCAGTCCAACGATCATACGATTTTCCGTCTTCTGGCCAGTGCCAAACTGCGAAACCTCGCATGGGGAGCGCTGCGCCAAATGAAGATGATGCCCAGTAAAACCGGCGCATCGGCTGATCGGGAGAAGTGGACGACCAACGTGCTGAGCCTGGCCATCACGCAGACTCCAACACCGGTCGCTGCAGTGGCGTTTCTTGCCAAGCACGATGAGCCGGGTGTGCCGCAGGCGCTCACGCAATTGGTCCTGCGCGGCGATGGTGATGCTTCCAAAGCCGCATCGCTTGCCCTGCTCGGATCAGGCTGGTCGCTGGAACCGGTCATCAACGGCCTAACCAGCGAGGCGGATCGGCATGCCTTCGGACTTCGGTTCTACGAGAACATTCAAGGCGAAGCCCCCTACTCCGTCAACCTGCTGCGCGACAAGGCGGATTCAACGAGTTCCGCAGCCTGGTTCGCCCGGCAGATTTCCAGCGGCTCGCTGCCTCACGCCGCCGAGTGGGCGGTGCCCTATCAAGGCGAAGATCGCTTGCTGCTGCTCGTATCTGCGGGCGACGAACAACTGGCCATGGGCGCTATCGGCACACTGGTCGCTAGCGCAGGCGGCGCTGGCCCGGATGTGGAAGAAGTCGCAACGAAAATGCGCGGCAACAAAAACGCGACCATTCCCGAAATCACCCGCCTCTGGGCAACCCTTCGCAAGGATCTCTTCACCACCAAGTTGAAGAAAGCATCGGCGAACTACACGCTTTCGATGCGCACAGGCACCGCTGACCGCAACAACGAAGTGATATGGAACATGCCCAGGCCCCTTGGCACCGTTGCGATGAAAGTGGAAGGCGAAAAAGTTGCCCTGAACACGGCGGCGGCGACCATTCCTGCCGATGAATCGCTCTCCATTGTGCTGCCTGGGAAGGACCTCGCAGCCTTGGCCCCGGCTTTGGCGACCGGCGGTGATGCGATCAAAGTGGCTGGCGATCAGCCGTTGGCTTTTACGCCGCGTGGGCATGACGGCTGGGTCGCCCAGTTCGCCAAGGCCGATGGTACGCGTGTCGAATTGATTCTGACCGTTGCTCAGTGACGCGTTTGTTGATGCACGCCTGTTGATGCACGCCGTGCGCCAGTCGCATGGAGCCGTTACACTCTTGCCATGTTGTTAGCCACGCAATTGCAATCGTTCGCTGATCTGATGAGCCGCGGCGGATGGGTCATGTGGCCCCTGCTGGCGCTGTCCATCGTCGGCTTGACGCTCTCCTTCGAACGCGCCTGGTTCTGGCTCCGCATGAGCAGCGGCGCAACCTTGGCGCGAGCCAAACACCTGGGCGAACTGCTGCGCCATGGCGACGCCAAAGCCGCGAAAATGCTCAGTGAAAAAGATCATTCCATTTATGGAAAGATCGTCACTGCCTTGATGAAAGAAAAAGTGACCCAAGCCGCTGCGGTGGCGGCGGTCGATGAGCAGCGGCCGCGCATGGAACGGTTCATGGGCACGCTCTCGACGATCATCACCGCAGCGCCGATGCTGGGCATCCTGGGCACCGTCACCGGCCTGATCCGGGCGTTCAACATTCTCTCCATCGAAGGCGTCACCGACCCCCGCGCTATCAGCCCCGCGATTGCCGAGGCACTGATCACAACAGCGGCCGGCCTGGCCGTGGCCATCATCGTGCTCTTTCCGTACAACGCATTTAGGGCGCAGCTCGATCGCTCACTGGGGCGTATTGAAACACTCATCGCCGCAGCGCAGACGCACGAAGCTGAGAAATAACTCAGCGCAGCACGCGCAGCGAGGACGCTGCGGCTACGAAATTTCACGCTTCATTTATAGCCGCAGCGTCCTCGCTGCGCGTTCTACGATGCCACAAAATGTCTTGATTCGTCTGAACGAATTGATTACGCTTCTAAGCGTGGCAGTGTATCTGATCACATTTCATTCCTATTGCTCGTGGCTGCCCGATCATCCTCGTGGATATGTCAGGCGAAAGAAAGGCATACTCCCTGCCGATCCGAAGATGAGTACAAACTATCGTCATCGAGCAAAGCATGAGCGTGTTCGGTTCACTTCCGAAGATTGTGATTTCCTACTCGACCTGGCCATCAACGAATGCTCGCAGTCCTCGCGGCAATGGCAACTTCACATGGGTGTCGCGGTTTTCAATCACGTTCACCTATTGGTGAGTTGGGCAGCATTCACGCCCATTGATCGAGTTCAAGCAGTCTTGCATCGGGCTTTGAATGTGGGCATGCGAGATAGACATCACGCTGCAAATGGTCGCCCGTTTCTCAGTCGTGGGGGAAGTGTGAAGCGTGTCGCTGATCATGCGCACTACAATCATCTCGTACACACCTATTTACCTTCACATCGGAAATATGGCGGGGTATTGCGTACTTCGCAGTTGTGGCTGTAATCTACGCGCAGCGAGGACGCTGCGGCTATGAAAGATCACACTTCCTTTGTAGCCGCAGCGTCCTCGCTGCGCGTTCTGCGATGTGAGTATATTTGCGGTACAAAAAAAACAACCTCGTGCCCTTTAGGGACACGAGGTTGATAAAGCCGGCAATGACCTACTTTCGCGCTGTTGCACTATCATCGGCGCGACGGGCTTAACTACTGAGTTCGGGAAGGGATCAGGTGTGACCCCGTCGCTATGGTCACCGGCAAAGGTCGCCCGCAGTTTTCACTACGGGCGGCCACTTAATTTCAAGTGGATGGTTGGGTTTTTCGACTGTATGTGTGATGAGGGAACATGACACGGCAAGTGATTTCGAGAATCAGCGAGTTTGACTATTTAACAATATTTCTATTGTCTTCATGGGTCTGCCTGAGATGCTTCATCGCACCACGAGAAGGATCGAAGGATCGATTCGTGGTCGATGTGATCAAGCATTCGACCGTTAGGACCGCTTATCTGAGGGTATTTCTACTCTTACAATTGCGGCCTATCAACCTGGTGGTCTTCCAGGGGTCTCTCGGTCTTGCGACCATGCAAATCTTATCTTGAGGGGGGCTTCCCGCTTAGATGCTTTCAGCGGTTATCCCTGCCAGACGTAGCTACCCAGCGATGCACTTAGCAGTGCAACTGGCGCACCAGGGGTCTGTCCAACTTAATCCTCTCGTACTAAAGTTGACTCCTCTCAAATTTGCTCCGCCCACAGCAGATAGGGACCGACCTGGCTCACGCCGGTCTGAACCCAGCTCGCG
>CAZYQL010000032.1:0-29822 GCA_964650055.1 uncultured Phycisphaeraceae bacterium
CCCCGCCCTCTCATGATTCATGCGCAGCAGGTTCGCCAGCACGAGCTGGTCCACTTCCGCGCGCCTTGCGTGCAGTGGATCGCCAGCGGGTAGCGGCTGGCCGGCTCCGGTTTCTTTCCAGACTTGTGCCCATGTTTCGTCCCAGCCGCCGGCGGGGTCCATGGCGGCGTAGGCGGCCAGCACGGCTTGGTCCAGCTTCTCATGCGCCAGCTTGAGCCAGGTCGGGCGTTCGTTGTATAGGTTCGTCAGCGTCCGCTTCTTGAGTCTGGCATCCTTGGCGGCGCGGGCCATGATCGCGCTCTGCCGGATCAGGGGCCGAGCATCGGCGGGAACATCTTCGAACGAATCCTCAGCATCGACCTGCCGGGCGATCGGCTCGATCCACTCCGGCGGATTGAGCCACCGTTCACGCTGCTCATTGAGCAGCCGCGCGGCTTCACTGATGCGGGTGTGCAGTTCCGCTTCCTCAGAGTTGACATGGCGGGCACGGAGGCCCGCCCCACTGGTGGAGCGGGCCTCCGTGGAGCGGGCCTCCGTGCCCGCGTCCCCTTCCTCTCCCTCTCCCTGACACAAGCTCACCCAGCGATACTCCTTCAGTTGCGGCCATCGCTTCCACGGGTTGTTGTAAATGTAGGTGCGTTTTTCCCAGAACTCATCTTCATCGCGCACGATCCGGTCGAACGATTCATCCTGCCAAACCGCGCCGTGGCGGCCGCACTTGCGTTGAAGCTGGTTGGCCGTGAATGATTTCCATGAATGCAGAATGTTCGTGAGCTCAAACCCCTCCTTGGGTTCGACCAGCACATGGACATGATCGTTCATCACGACATAGGCTCGCAAGCGGTATCGCTGACCATCAAAATGATGGAGCGCGGCGGCAACGATGTCGCGCTCGGCGGAGGTGAGTTCGGACAGGCCAGACTTGAGACGCCAGGTGACAAAGTAGGTCGCGCCGCGCAGACGCCAATGAGGTAGCCGACGACGGTAGGTCCAGAAAGATGGGGAAGCGGAAGCGGGTAAGGAGGCGGAAGCAATAGCGGGCACGGAGGCCCGCTCCACCGGTGGGGCGGGCCTCTGTGCCCGCTGAGGCTCTTTACCCGGTGCCCACGGAAAAGGAAAAGTTTCGAAGCAGGTTGTGGCGGTGTAGCGGAAACCAGATTCAGCTTCGCGGGGTTGTGTGCCGACTTGCCGTGCCCACATTTCGTGAATTGACGAATGGAGAAGGCCGAACATGCAGTCGTCATCACGTATAAAAACGGTTACTTGTTTGTCTGGCATTGTTGGAGAACTTGCCCATCTGAAGAGGCGATGCTTTGTAACCATTGGGGTGACGATGAAGCGATTCAGGGCTTTCAACTTGAAGTCGAGACCATCTCTCGCTTCTTGATGAACCCACCATCGTTCACGGTATGCTGCGCGCCGCACTCCGTCTCTAAATGGCTTGACATACTTACGTAGGTATTCAAAGGCCCTTCGTATTACGCGGCGATGCCTTCAACCATATCAGAAGGAAAATAGATGATCCATTTCCCGCGATGACGTGTTGTGACATCAATCCCACTTGTCCAAGGACGAATGACTTCGATCGGAGACCCAACTGGACCCGGATGAGTCAACAATGTGCGAGCTTGCGCTAGGTCGAGGTCGAAATCGCCGCCCTTTTGCGTGCCAACAGACCCATGTACCGACTCGTTTTCAACCAGACGAACAGCACTGGTTGTATCACTTCCCCCAGACAAATCGGAATTAATGTCGCCTTCGATCCTCGCGCCGTCTAGTTCGTGGTTCAATTCACTGTCACCATCAAATCCAACAATTGAAACATGAACAGCAGCGCCGTCAAGAAACCAATTCCGATCCAAGGAACGGCGGATTCCCAATGATGAAATCGGCTTGAGGCCACTTGGCGGCGCGGGCTATGCGGGGCCGGGTCAAGCGGGGCCTCCGCCAAGCGGGCACGGAGGCCCGCTCCACCGGTGGGGCGGGCCTCTGTGCCCGCTTGCAGTTGCGTGGGCCGAACGCGCGGCAGCAGGCCGATGGCCAGTTCGTTGCTCGTGGACGAAACTTTGCAGCGCATCGCTGATGGCTTCATCGGCTTTGGCACGCGTGGCCTTGGTCGTGACGGTTCGCCGGCGGTCCAGTAAGGGGGCCATGATGGCCGGCTCGACCGATGACCAATCCTGCTTGCCAGCGAGGATCAGCACGCCGATTTCGGATTCGTTGAGTTCAAGGGCTTGGGACTTGCCGGCGTGGGCTGGCCCAGCATGCGGCAGAGGTCGAGGAAGTGTTCCTGACTGGCGGCGCGTTCGGGAAGATGAACGCGGGACCACTTGGCAACGAATTGAACGGGCGAGATTCCGCCAGCGGCTTGAGTGGACATGCACAGAGTATGAACGAAGATTGCGGGGATGCCAAGGGGGTGTGCCGGCGGCATGGGGTGAGGCTGGAAGGTCGAAGATCGTCAACTTGAGAACAGAAAAGCTATTCCCGGCCATAGAACCCTTCCTCTTTGGGCAGTACGATGACGGGCCAGGTGGCGGGGAAAAAGCGAACAATTTTTTTGGGGCGAAATCCTTCGAGCAGGATGCCGCACTGCACCTGAATCTGCACGCCGCTGGAGCCGGGCTGGCGGGGTACGCTGTCGATTTTCAGAATGTTGCCGCCTTTGCGATCGTTCACCTGATCGTAAGTCATCAGGCATTCGCGGGCCACGCAGATGTTGCCCTTGGGCGACATGTTGCCTGCGCTATATTCCTGCGTGGGCCAGCCCAGCGGCTTGGGACTGGGCAGCGGCAGTTCCTTGAACAACGCAGGATCCACGCCATCAAAGAACGTGATGGTGACCACTCGCTTTTTGTCATCGACAGCGGTGACGAAACCGGGAAGGCCGCGATCGCGAATGTCATCGCGATGCCGTTCAAGCTGACGGGTTGTTGCAAGCTTACGGCTCTCTTCGTCGAGCCAGATCGTGGTGATGCGCCCTTTGCCGAAGAGCGTTGCCCAGGTCAGATTCATCTGCACCCGCTGGCCGGGTTTGATGTCGGTGAGTGAGCCGAAGCTTTTTCCTTGCAGCACCGTGGTAGAAGCCTGCAAGTCGAACGATGTCGATTCGCCTGTCGGTTTGCCTCCCTGCTCCAGCGTGGCTTTGAGTTTCTTCTCGGCGAGATCAACCTCGTCAATTTTCCAAACCTGATTCTGGCGAGCGTGGTAAGTGAAATCATCTTCCAAGCGAAGGCATCGCGTGAAGTCGATGTCCGTGGACTGCCGATTGGTGTTGTTTTTGGCCACAACGCGGCCGCCCTTGATGGTCCAGATGCGATCCTTTTCCGGTCGCTCGTAGAACCAGCCGTGGAGGTGCGTGCCCAGAGGAATATCTTTGAGCGCAGCAGGTGCGCCGTTGTAATAGATCGAGCCATAGGGCAACATCGCTGCGTCGATCGGGTAATCGCTGTTGCCCCGTACATCATTGCGATCACCGCGCAAGGTGAACTGGCGTTCGAGATGATCGAGCTTGAAAAGTTCACCCGAGACATAGTGAGCAGAATTCTCGGGAGGAAACTCACCATCAATAAGCTCAAACCAAGGCAGACTTTTGTCGGTGCTGTCGTCGGTGCGGAATTGCGGCGCGGGCTGAGGCTTGGGCGCTTCTTGTGCTTGTGACACGGTGCACAGGAAAGTCATGCAGAGTGAGAGGAAAATTTGATTGTGTGACATCATGATTGGAACCCGTGAGAGCGCGGGGAAAGTCATTGCGTCTTGTCGTGTGTCGCTCACTTCACGACCTGAGAAATCGTGCCGACGCTGTCCTGGAACTGTTCCGTTTCAACATCAGATCGGTGCAGCATGGTCAGCAGCAGGTTGCTCAGGCGGGCGTTGTCATCGACCGGGCGGCCGCAGATTTTGTAATGTTCATTGGCCTGTTCCATGTTGTACTGCTTGATGGCGGGGAGATTGAAATCGACGTGCTGGCCGTGCTTGGCACCGAGCGCTTTGCCGCCGGCGTAGAGCGTGGGGAGGTTGGCGTTGCCGTGGCTGTGGCCGTAGGCCATGCCGCTGCCCCAGAGGACCTGCGTGGTGTCGAGCAGGCTTGCATCTTCATCTTTGTGAGCCTTGAGCTGATCGAGGAAATAGCTCAGTTGTTCGACGAGGAAAGTGTCGGTGGCGGTGAGCCTGCGAAGCTGTTCGGGGTCGCCGTTGTGATGCGATAGGCCGTGACGAGCCTGGGAGATGCCGATGTCGGGAATGGCGCCGCCGTTGGCTTCGCTACAGATCATGCAGGTGATGACGCGGGTCATATCGGTGCGCAGCGCGAGCACCATGAGGTCGAAGAAAAGCCGGTGATATTCCTGCACGCGGTTCATGTCCAGCCTGCGGGTGTAGCGTTCGATTTCCGAGCGATCGAGCTTCGGCTTAGGCACATCGAGCCAGGCATTGGCGCTTTCAGTTCTCACTTCGACTTGTCGAACTGCAGTGAGGTATTCATCGAGTTTGTTGCGATCTTCCGAGCCCAACTGCTTGTTGACCCTGCTGGCATCACCGAGCACCGCATCGAGAATGCTGCCGCGGCGTGCCAGTCGTCGGCGTACCGCTTCCTTGCCGCCACTTTCTTCGCCGAAGAGCCGATTGAAAATCGTTGACACATTGTGCTCAGCGGGAATCTGAATGCCATCGCGCGACCAGGCCAGCGAGTGTCCTTCGATGGCCAGTTCAAGTGAAGGGAATCGCGTCGATTTTCCCTGCACCTGAGCCATGAGCTGATCAGCGGAAACTGAATTGCGAAACGCCCCGCCGCTGCTGGGCACGTTGGCACCGGTAAGCCAGACTTTGTCGCAGTTGTGATGCTTGCCCAGCACGTTGGGATGATGCAGGCCGCTGATGGGCGTGATCTCGGCGCGGTGTCTTTCGAGTGATTTCAAAGGCGAGGTGAATTCGTAATCCTTGCCTGCTGTCTGAATCTGCCAGGTGAGCGTGTTGACGCCGTTGGGGATGTAGAGAAAAACGCTGCGCTTAGGCGATGTCGGTTTCGACAGCGGCGTGGCGGCAGCATCCGCAAAAGCGCTGGGCAGATGCATGCATTCCAACATCGGCAGCGCGATGCAAGCGCCCAGGCCGCGAAGGACGTGGCGGCGATTCAGGAGCGGCTTGTTGCGTTTAATGATCATGAGTATTGACTCGCTTCAAAGTTCTTTGAACTACATCGCTTTGAACTACATCGCTTTGAACTTCATCTTTTCTGAAACAGCTCGGACATCACAAACGCTTTGACGATGTCCTGCACCCGGTAGTCCTTCTGCCGGCTGACCTTCGCAATCGCAGCCAGATCGCTGCGATCATCAATCGTCATCGTGCGGCGCAGGCCATACGTCGCGAGCTTTTCAATGAACGTCGCGTTGAACTGATCCAGGTCTGCCAGGAGTAATTGCTTGAATTCTTCAGCGTCTTTGAACCTACGCCCATCAGGCAATTCACCGCTCGCATCCACCGGCGGATAGTCGCCCGTGCCTTCCACAATCTCGTGTGTGCGCCACTGGCCAATCGCATTGAAATTATCAAACGCAAGACCCAGCGGATCGATCTTGCGGTGACAAGCAGCGCAGCTGGCGTCGTGCGTGTGAGCGGCCAGTTTCATCCGCAAGGTGGCCTTGGGTTCGGTGACCGGATTGGGTTCGATAGGATCGACATTCGCAGGCGGCGGCGGCGGGGTCTTGCCGAAGATCGCTTCAGACAGCCAAGCCCCGCGATGCACCGGGCGGTGGCGCGTGCCATCAGAAGTCAGCGACAGAACCGATGCCTGCGTGAGCAGTCCGCCGCGATGAGTTTCGGGCTTGAGCTGCACGCGTTGAAATTCATCCTTGGTGATATTGGGGATGCCGTAGAACTCAGCGAGTCTTGGATTCACCATCGTCCAGTTGGAATGGATGAATTCCCGCAGTGATAGGCCGGTCCCGAGCACCTCTTTGAAGAAGGCGGTGGTTTCGCCCACCATGCTTTTCTCGAGATGTGAATCGTAATTGGGGTACAGATTTTTATCCGGCGGAAACATCCCCACCTTGCGCAAATGCAGCCACTGCGAAGGGAACGACTCAGAGAACCGCTGAGCGCGAGGATCAGCGAGCATGCGCACGACCTGCCGCTCAAGCTCAGCCTTGTCGCGAAGCTTGCCCTGCTCAGCGAGCGCGAAGAGCGCATCATCGGGCATCGTGCTCCATAGCAGATACGAAAGACGCGAGGCAATTTCCCAGTCATTGAGCGTGTTGCGACTGGCGCTCTCATCGCCCTCAGCAATGAAGAGAAAACTCTTGGAGCAGAGAATCGCGGTCATCGCTGTCTTCACTGCGTCCTTGAATTTCTCGCCTTGTGTCATCTCACTTTCAACAATCTGCACATAGCCATCGAGCTCGCCCGAAACCAGTGGCCGACGAAACGCACGCTGGGCCATCGCTTCGAGTCCTTTGCGGACCTGCTCCATATTGCCGGGCTCGCTGGGCATGTACGCATCGCGCCAGCGCTGCTCCTGCTCAGTGACAATCGGGCCTCGCATCGTGATCGAATCCAGAATCAGAAACGAGTGTAACGGCTGACCCTCCTCGCCCATCAACTTCATCTGCCAAGGCATGCGTTCCTCAGACAGACTGACGAAAGGCTTGCGGCCATGCCTTGCCGACCTGTGACTTTGATTGAGCCCGCCCAGCGTGTTGATCACATGAATCGTCGGCAGATGATTCGTCGGAAAGTGAGCGCGAAAAGTAATCGTCGTCGGCTTATCTTCCGGAGCAATGATGTCCTGCTCGAACAGCACGCGATCAAGCGTTTCAGAATAAACCTGCATGCGCGGCGCTGGTTTGCCTTCCGCTTTGAGACCGCTCAGTGTGTAACTGATTTCGTAAACACCTGGGCCTTGGTACTTCGCATCCTTGCCGCTAAAAGGATTGCTGCCGCGAAACAGATCGCCCGCCCAGAGCAGGTATCGCACCTTGTCGAGTTGGCCCGCTTTGGCGAGACGGTCGTAATGATCGCCATCGTGTTCAGGGTGAACCGTCTCCGCTCGCTTGGTCGCCTCGACGTAAACAGGCTTCACCTGCGGATACGCTTCGCTGAGCACAATCTCAGCGGCGGTGATGTACTTTTCCACATGCGTCGGCGACAGCGTCAGCACGGAGCCGATGCGTTCGAAGCCGTGCCACTGCGGGTCTTCGAGCAGGCCGCCCGGATCGGTCGCGTCGTACTGCACACCCATGAGGTCGCGCATCGTGTTGACGTATTCATCGCGCGTCAGGCGGTTGTAGGAAACGCGATCCCGCCTAGCCATTCGCACCGACTCGCCTTCTTTGATTCGCGCTGAAAGCCATTCCACAATGGCGGCACTTTTTTCAGCGCTAGGCTGAGCCTTGTGTTTCTTAGGCGGCATCTCACCGGCATTGATGCGGTGCATGACCTCTGCCCACATTGCCGTGTCCTTCAGCGCAACATCAGTGGACAGTACATCGAGCCGGAATTCCCCCTTCTGCGTTTTGTCGTTGTGACACTCCACGCAAAAGCTATTAAGGAACGGCTGAATGTCCTTCTCAAATGAAGGTGCAGCAGCGCGAGCTGTCGCTACAGCGCTGGTCAGAACAACAAGCGAAATAATGGCGTGGATTCGACTGTTCATGATGATTTCAAGAGAACGCTATTACCTTGTCACCGTCCAGTTAGCAGTTACTTGGCAACCCAGATTCGTGCCAACTTTCCCACTTCAAACTTGCGGGTATCTGAATCCGTTTTGAAGATCAGTTTGAATCCCGCCTCGGCTGCACCATTGCAGGAGATGACCGTGCCAGTGATGGCATCGGCCGAGCATTTCTTTGTTGTAGTCAAGCGTCTTGGCTTGAGTAGCCTGCATCAGGGCCACGGTCTTACGAACAACGGTGGGCGACTCGAGATAGCACAGCACACGGCTGAGCTCGGCGTCGAGATCATCGTCCTTCGCCGGGTAGAAGGGATCGAGCTTCTGAGCAACGGCGCGTCGGTCGTCATCGCTGACTTTGTTCAACCGTATGAAGCAGAGCGAGTAAGCCCGGAGCAGATCGAGGCGGTCAGGTTTTTCCAGAGTGCCCAAGTCCACTTCATTGAGCTTCTTCAAAAGTTTGGAGCCGAGACTTGGATCACCATGCCGACTAAGAGCGATGGCGGCGTGAATGATCGCTCTGGGTTTCGTCTGGGCAAACACCCGGCCCTGCCAGAGCGAGAGGTTCTGATTTTCAACAGCGAGTCGGGCGGCGTATCGAATAGCGCGGTCTTCGTGATCCAGGTAAGGCCAAGCCTTGTCGATGGCCTCTTTGCCGTGGCTGGAGCTGCCGTGGAAGGCTTCGAGATTGTGGCGGATGTCCCGCAGGCTCTGGTTCTTGGTCAGTTGCCGAACTTCTCCCGTTCTGGGTGGTCCGGTGTAGCGGATCCGATACAGCCGGGATTGCGTTCGACGGCCGCCTACAACAAAGTACATGTTTCCATCGGGGCCAAAGCGCATCGCTGCGATGTTGAGCGGGCTTCCGCTGAGAAACTCTTTAGTCGTGCCCGTGTAACTGGACCCGTCCTCGGTCAGCTCGACGGAGTAAATGGTCCCGAAGGTCCAATCGCAAATGAATAGCTTGTCCTGAAATTCGGGAGGGAACGCCGAGTTGTTTCCAAAGGACATGCCCGTGGGAGAACCCGGCCCGATGTTGACCACGGCGCCGAGACTGTCAGCGAAATACTCGCGCCACTTACCAGTGCCGTGGCGCCAGCCGAACTCACTGGCAGACGTCACGTGGTTGACCCGGGTTGGCCTGTACCAAGGCGAGCCGATGTCGAACTCCAAGTCCGAGTCATAGGTGAAAAGCTCACCCTCGGGGTTGATGGCGATGTCCACCGAGTTGCGGAACCCAGAGGCGACCATGTCCCAATCCTTCCCGTCAGGCGAGATGCGGGCGATCCACCCAGCGGGAGGCTTGATCCCGGTGGCATGTCCCATCGGATCGGGCATCGGCTCCAGCAGCGAGTCCATGGCCCAGACCGCAGGCTGGCGACTCTTCACACCCTTGGGCACGGGCGTGTGGTTGCCAACGACCAGGTACAAGGCTTTGCCATCTTCGGACTTGATAATCGAGTGGGCCGAGTGCTCGTAACCGACGCCTAGTCGCTTGAGCAATTGGAACTCGTCGTACTGGTCGTCGCCGTCGGTGTCTCGGCAACGGTAGAAGCCTTTCATGGTCGCCATGTAGAGACTGTCGAAAGCGTAGAGGAAGCCCAGGGCGCCACCGACCGTGCGCTCACTTCCCCATTGGATGGGCTCGTAAGGGAAGCCCTTGAGGCTCTCGACCTGCACCTTCGAGTTCGGCTCAGACTCATCACGCAGCGTCACGCGGAAGACGCCCTTGTCATCCTGATCGGAGACGATGAGTCTGCCCTTGGGATCGAAGGCCATCGCAACCCAGGAGCCCTGGGACTTGGGGACTTCGTAGAGCAGTTCAGCATCGAATCCGTCGAGGATGCGGATCTGGGTGTCTTCATCAATGACGCGTTTGTCTTCGGCGCGGGCGTATCGCATTGGTGCCGTAGCGATAATGAAACCAGCAACAGCGAAGGTTAGGCGGAATCTGTTCATCGGTGGATGCACCATAAATCGTAAAAGGCGATGGTGATGGTGATGGGCGGCTAGTCGTGGCGAGCTGAGCGTGACCAGCGGCGTAATAACAGGAGGTCGTGCGTGTGCGGCGCGGCAACATTATAGACGCCAGGTTAAATCTAGTCAGGAGAACGAACACTGGTATTCCCAGGGGATGCATCCATTGAGGCTTGGCGAAAGTTGCACAAGCGTGTGGGCCTTAAACTGCTGGCTGATGTTTTGATAGTTCCACACCACACCGGACGCGTATCAACTCCAAAGCGAGACAAGGCAACGAACCGCGAACTCTATG
This sequence comes from uncultured Phycisphaeraceae bacterium, assembly GCA_964650055.1. Classification (GTDB taxonomy): domain Bacteria; phylum Planctomycetota; class Phycisphaerae; order Phycisphaerales; family Phycisphaeraceae; genus JTS-RE9. Next base: position 9,936 of record CAZYQL010000032.1, read on the forward strand.
AAAAAAATTCTGACTCCGAAGGTCGGAATTATTTCGGTGAGCACGGCGAACACTTACAAGCACCCTAAACCTCACGCCATCGCATCGCTACGAGCGGCAGGCGCAGCCGTAGTGTGCACACAGATCACCCAGCAGTGCTGCCGCCACCTAGAAAAGCTCCGTCTCGGACTAATTACGCCCTACTCGCCGTCACAATCCTCGCCCGGCAAAAGCGCGATGGGTACCGGCAAGTTCAAAGATGCGGCTTGCTTCGGGACTGTTGTCATCGGAATAAATCCTGATGAACTCGTAATTGATCGACTAGGCGAGCACCAGCAAAAAGTGGAGGGGTTGGCTGCCGCCGGCTACACGCCGTTGTGCAGACCATCGCAAACATCACGCAGGATCGGCGGCATTGGGTAGCGTGGGCTGAGTCTTCGATGCCCACCGTTTGATCGCCGATCCGCATGGCGGGTCCATTTCATATTTGATCGCGGGCTGGTGGGCTTCGCGGACTCAGCCGGCCCTAGCCAGAGGCGCCCATCCTACTTGCCAAAGCGGGGTGTAACGGAAACGTCACGCGTATTTGCTACCGACGGCTACCGACTACGCCGCCACGTTGGGGAGTGTGATGCCATGGCGTAGGAACGTTTCACATTCTGCGGGAGCCATCGCCTTGGCGAAGAGCCAGCGATCTCGCGGATGCGGATGGTGATCTGCTTTTCCTTTTGCTCCGCATCGCGCACCGCCTTCTTGGCGTTGTTGATGAGGTTCACCAGAATCTGAAGCACCTTGTGCTTGTCCATGCGAAGCGGAATCACCTCATCGTATTTCTCAATGACCTTTACCCCATGACGATTCAGCGCCAGGGCGTTGATGCGCAGGGCATCGGCGATGGCATCCTTCATCTGAAAGAATTCCTTCACCACATTGCTGCTGGCGAAGGCTTGTTGCGAGGTGACGATGTGCTGGATGTGCTCGACGCTTTTGCTCAGCGAAGTGAGTTCCTCAAGCACGGATGTATGTTCGCTCGACAGCACCGCCGCCAGTTTCGCCAGGTATCCGGGCAGTTGCCTGCCTTTTTCATCTTCTTTGAAAAACGTCGGAAGGTCTTCACGATGCTGCTGGATCATGTCAATAGCGCGGCTGAGGTTGGCCACCTTTGACTCGCGAACGCGCTGACCGATCACGTTGGTGGACACGGTGACACTGTTGAGCACGTTGCCCACGTTGTGCAGCACGCTGGTGGCGACTTCCGCCATGCCAGCCTGTCGGGAGGTAGCCAGTAGTTCATTGAGCTGGTCTCGTTCTCGCTGAGCTGCCAGGACCGACTCGCGGTTGCGGGCCACTTCCTCCAGCGCTGCCGACAGCGCCAGGCACTGTTCGGACAGCAGCAGGTGCATGTCAATCAGAAAACGCGCGCCCTCCGCATTGACCACCACGATCGGCTCGTAGCGAAATGCTGGCGGACGTGACAACCCTTGATTGATCGCGTCGTGAATGGAGGTCGAGTGGGGCAAGACCAGCAGATTGGATTCCCAAACAGGGAGCATGTGCGCGATAGTTCGCTTGAGAAACAGTTCCTTGAAATACCCCCGGGCCATGCGATGCGCCAGCGCTACCTGTGAAATGATGCAGATCACCTGGCCTTCTCGGGTCACGATGGCGCCGGATAATCTTGCTTCGTCCTCGAATGCCTTGACGACTTCCTGCACCAATGTCTGATCGTTCACAGTGAACGGATCTCCCACCAATTCCTCCATGTGGCCTAGTTGCAGGTTCCTCTCAATGAGCGATGCCACCTTGTTTGGCGAGGCTTGTTGGTGTAGTTCTTGTGACTCTTGAGGGCAGGGCAATAGATGGAGCACGCTCATGCATTCTTCTCCTGGTACAAAAGCACTCCAGGGAATCACCCGCAACAGGAGTGATTCCACTGCGATATCGCCAGCCCCGCCTTGGAGTACACACTCCCCCTCCCATACCATTTCGACCGATCTCGCGAATCGATGTGTTATAAATATGTTGACTTGTGGTGAAGTTTATGGGCCATTTCTCGACTCTGATCAAATTCGTTCATGGCGCACATGAAATGAAAGAGTGGATCGTGTTACTTCACTGCGACCGGTGAATAGGAAAGCCGCGATCCACAAGGCTTGCAGGCCCAAGAGTGCCAGTGGATTCCAGAGTGAATTCACAGCGAGGCTGATGTCGGTGGGTACTGCGATGGGCGAAGGCAAGACCAATGCGAGTACTGCCGCAAGGATGCAGGCCGCCAGCGCCATGCGCTGGTATGCGGTGAACTTGAGCGTGCCTCGCAGGTCGGCACGAAGAAACTCGGAGAAAACCCGCCAAATCTGTGTGACGAACAAGCAGGAGACGACAGCAATCGTGTACCAGCCCGCGAGGAAGAGCACGGTTGCAATGAGGGCGGTGATGGTGAGTAGTGTGGCGGTGATGGCTTGCACGGGAATAAGTGGCTGATGTTGGTGGCCCCCTTCGTAGTTGGCTTTTTTCGTTTCGCCGATGAAGACGAAGTGCCAGCCGCGCAGGAGTGTGCGGGCGGCGGGCGGGCAATCCGCGATGCGCTTGCCGTAGCAGCAGCCGAAGCTGATGCACGCCAGTCGGCCAAGCGCTTCGCCGAAGGTGTAACTGATCATCATGCCAGCGAGCACCGCGACGATGGGTACCTGCACTCCTAAATATCGACCGAGTGTTTGATCGACGATGAGTACCACAATGGGCCCGGCGATGGTGCCGACGAAGAACGCCCCGCCGACGGTGAACGTGTGCTTCTTGCCTTCGACAAGCCACGCCACCAGCCGTGACGCGGGCATGCAGATCGCCAGTAGTGTGGCAGCGATAGTGAAGGTGATGACGACGGGTACTTGGATCGCAGCCATGAGAATGAGCATGATGGCGACGGCGAGTGTGTAGGCGCAGGCGTTGAAGAATCCGTAGTAAGTCAGGTTTAGGCCCGTCCACTGGCCTCGTTCATCGCGCTTGAGTGGAACCGCCGCGAGCATCTGCCATCGCTCGCCGGGCAACACGCGAAAGCCCCACACTAAAAGAGAAATCAGAATCGTAGCGAGCGTGATGATGAAGATCATTTCGTTCATGGTGCACCTGTGTAATGGGTCGTGATTGAAGTTGATGTAGTTGTTCTGTCCCAAGCAGCGTCGTTTCGCCTGGCGACCAATGAACGCAAGGCAATGTCTGTTTCCACGAGAGGCTGGACAAAGCCTCGGCTAAAGCGACTTTGAACCTGTGCTCCCATGTTCTCAAGCAGATCAGACGCGAAGGTGATTCGGCCATGTTCAAATAGAAGCACATCCGTGCTGCTCCCCGGCTGATACAGGCTCTTGGGCAAACCCTTGCGGAGGAACATGCCCGGGGTGATGTCGCAAGGATTTTCATAACGCGTTTCGCTGTAGCACTGCTTGATGCGGCCGATCATCATCGCTACGACTTCGATCATGGCGACGAGACCGCACTGTGTGCCGCCTGGGACATCGGTGTCGATGATCGTGACGACGCGTTTGTTTTTCGAGTACGGCGTGATCAATTCGACAACCGCGCCGGGATTGCACGAGTGATAGTTGCCATCGATCTCATACAGATCGCGCACGACACCGGCAACAGGCATGTGGTTGTAGTGATATTTGTCAGGTGTCAGACGAAAGACCGCAAAATCTCCGCCGCGAAAGCGACCCTGCCACATAGCGCGATCGCCCAGCAGTTCATCAAACGTGAAAAATTTTTCCTTGATGAACAGCGCCGATGTATCGCGAAATGACCCCAGCAGCACCCGGCTGTCCGCTGGCGACACGATCGCCGCTTCGTCTTCCTCCAGCGGCCTGCAATCCCAATAGCGAATCTTGCGCTCAAACACCTTGCGAGCTGTGTCGAGTGATTCCGCCAACTCCACGCATTCACTCAGATCAACACCCAGTTGCTTGATGAATTTCATGTTGCCCGTCAGCTTTGCTCCCAGATGCAGGTCGTAATTCATCAAGCCAAGAAACTGCGTCCATGCGGAACCTGTCAGGGCGCGGAAGAAGAATGGCGTGCGCTCGCGCACGGTGCTGTAGATGAAACGGATGAGCCGATCGCTGTAGAGGCGCTCATCGCGCACCTTGCCGCTTGATCGTTCGATGTACTGGTGAACCGTGGTGGTCATGGTGTTGTTCGTGATGTTCGCATTTGATTCACATAACGATCATTGAATCGCGTGCCGTCATGCGGCGACAGGATCGACCGGTTGCACCTGATCCAAGGGGATTGATTCGATGCCTGTTGATGCGGCGCGAGAGTCGGCCGTCTCGACATGCACCAGGCCGATGAGCAACTGAATCATGGCGATGACATGCTTGAGTTCCATCTGATTGCTGATGAGTCCCTGCTCCACCGCTTCCAGCAATTGCAATGGATCCTGTATACCCGACTCCCAAGGCATGACCTGCGCCCATCCAGTGCGGAAGCAATCCTCGTCAGACTCGCACTCCTGACGCAGTGTGGCGATGGCTTCCTTGATGTGACGATGGCGCAGCGTCGTTCGGTAATACTGCTCGGCGGCGCGGTTGAAGGGCAGAGCGGGAACCGAAAATGGATCCCTTGCTCGAAGCTCGCCGAGAATCCCTTTGGTGATGCGGCCTGCCGCGCTGCGCTCACCGCTGCGAAGACGATCTTCCAGGTCAGCGAGCATGGGCTGAGCATCCAGCGCCTCAATCAGATCGGGAGCTTCACTGCGAATCATCGCCAGCAGCGAAAGACGATACTCGTGATGATGCACGCGGATATGCCCGGGATACCGCCGACTTTGCCTCGTGCTCTTTGTGGTTTCCACAATGCGACGAATGAGTCGGTTGCCGGTCTGGCCATGTACAAAGAACGTCGGCACACCGATCGCTGTCCCGAAGATGATCTGACGCCGTTCGCTTTCAATCGTCGGATCATCGGGAATATCTGCGTGATGGATTCGGCCGGCTGCGATCATCTTGAACGCCATTGCAGTGATGAGCGATTGCAGGTCGATTGCTTTCGAGAGGTCGTCTCGAATGGATTCGCTAATGCTGTAGTGCCGCCCTTCAAAACCGCTGAATCCCATCTGCTCGAAAAGCCTGGCGCGGAAGAATGCGTAGAGCGACATGCGCGGATCGAACACGCCTTGATCTGCCAGATCGCGTTTGAGGCGGTCGGTGTTGCCCAGCGTACCGTCGAGCGCCGGGCTTTGGTCCGTACTCAGCGGGGCGACGAGATAGTCAATCAAACGAAAATCAGGAACAAGATCGCCCTTGAGCCTGAGCAGAAACGCCATCGTCTTATCGATGCATTCGTAGCCGCTGGGGATCATCGGCTGACCCAGAAAACTGACGCGGGCTTTTTTCTTCCACCGCCGCCAGAGCATGCGCAGGTGCGTGAAGTCCAGTTCATGCGGAAGGAAGCTCAGCGCCTTTTCAGCGTGAAACTCCGCGAAATCCAAGCGATAGGGTGCGCAGCTGTACGTCCCGATGAACAGCGGCAAGAAATGTTCGAACACCTTGGCCACCAGATCGCCCACCGCTTTTTCTTCAGCCCGACCAAAGCCAGAGTCACCATCACACAGCAGCCCGCTTAGGTGTTTGCTGCCCAGCGTGATATGGATGCCGTTGTTCGCCAGACTAATGTTGGAGGTGTTGGGCAGCACCACGACGTTGCTTGCGATGAGTCCCGCATCGCGCACCTTGGCGACGGCATTGAGGTGGCTGCGACTGAGCACTTCATGACACAGTCGCATGTAGTCGTGCTTCGACTCACCCTGGTCCCAGCCCGAGAGACACGGACTCATGAACAGATCGCGATAGTACGAATCGGGAATGCATTCGTTCAACTGTTTCTGACGCACTGCGGGATGCGGTGAAAAATAAACCACAGCACGCTGTCCGGTCTGTACAAGTTCAAAGCGATCGTTGGCATATGCGGTGAGCAGTTGCGTCATGAGAAAACGCAGTGACGTTTCCCGCGCCAGCGCTTGCCCGAGCGTGGCACGCTCAGGTTTCGATACGACATAAAACGAGAAGGACTCTGGCGACGAGTTGTCTGAGAGAAAATGCTCCAACATCCGATCGGCTGTGGCCCGCATGGGCGAAGGCAAAGTGCCGCTGCCCACGGCATCAGCCAGCGCCAGCTTGAGCAGATAGCTCACCGGCACGCGAAGAATCGGATCACCTTCATGACCTGATACAAAGCGATGGCCATCGCGGCGCGGCCCAGCATTTGGATTGCTCTTGTCGGCCAGCAAGTCGCGCTCAAGCACGCGCTGCGCTGATGCGCTGAGCACCCGGCGAGGAAAACGAACCCAACTGTTGTCCCAGACCTGATCGGGGTTCTGAACAAGAAATCGCTGCAAGGCCCGCAGCGCACGCTTAGGCGTATCCTGCGCAGCCGATCGCTTCTGAAGATTCGCATAGAAACTTGAGGATTCAATTGTGAGCGGAAGATCCACCGTCTCACGCGATCCGATCACTACCGCTTGAAGTTCGATCTCCGATCCAGCTGTCGCATCGTGTGGGCCAAACGGCATGGCCTCCAGATTCACACTCGACCGCGAAGGCTGCCATCCCAAGTGCACACGCGCCCGCTTCCAATACTCCTCTTCTCTGTGTGGATGGTGATTCATGGCCGAGGACATGTCCAGACCTCCTTGTCACCGCTGTTTGGTTGCTGCTTGGTAACATCCATGTTGCCAGCGTCACAGCTCACATCTATCTAAACACAGTCGGCGATCCCAGTGAGCCGTTGGCGAGGGTTGCGTAAGTTCCGAAATCAGATTGCATGCAAACATCACGCAGAATCCGTGTGGCGATCGTGAAATGTTTCAGTTGACCGATCGCGCCTCGATAGCGCTGCCGATGAGAATCGCCGTCGTGCGCGTGCCGCTCATGAATCGCATCGCCGGCCCGTGCTTGAGTTCCGCCATCGCCCCGACGATGTATAGCCCCGCCACGCTGGTCATAAATCGCCGATCCAGCAGTGGAATTTCGCTTTCGCAGGCAATCGCCTCTCGCAGTGATGGTGCCATCATCTTCAGATTTTTCAGTCGATATCTATAGCCCGTGCAGGCGACGACCTTGTCAAAGCATTGCCCCATCGATGCGCTGCGCACCACTGTCCCTTGAATCTCCAGACGCAACGACTCGACATCCGCCTCGATACGAGTGACATTCTCCGAGTTCAACTCCACTTTCATATCCGGCGTCACCGTCGTGCCCAGCAGGTGCTTGCGCAGTCGATGCCGCAGCCACTGAGGCATGAAACTGAACACATGCGCACCTCGCATCGCCAGCGCGAAGACGGGGCGCGGCAGCGCGATGGGGTCGGCGTAGTACACCGGCTGCGTCCGATGCAGCCATGTCACTTCATTACTCTTCCTCAGAAGCGACACCGCTTCCGCCGCCGATTGACCACTGCCCACCACCAGCACGCGCTGCCCCGTGGCCTGTTCGTATTGGTTCACCTGCCAACTGTGCGACACGCGTTCCTCGCCAAGACTCTCAAGGCCGTGTGGCAGGTTTCTATGCGCCTCGATGCCGCATGCGAGTACCACCTGAGCGGCATGTATGTCACGTCCTTGCGCTGTGAGTGCGATGAAGTGACCCGTATAATCGCGCTCGACATGCACGACATGTTCATCGATCACTGGGAATGGAAGTTTCGATTCCACGTGCTTTAGATATTCACGGAACACACGCACCGGCACACGGCCGGCGCTGATGCGCCGGGCTTCACTTTGAAACGGAGACTGATCGAGATATCGATCCAGCTTGAACCGCCGATCCTGTGTGAACACCTCGCTCACATGCACATCTGACCGCAGGCTCGCTTGCGTGAGCGTGTGCTGGTGCCAGAGTGAAAAAAGCTTTCCGCAGATGATGAATGGAATGCCCCGCCGATGCAGTTCCAACGCAATGGACACGCCATACGGCCCGGCCCCAATGATGAGCACTTGTGAAGTCACGCGTCGCTCGCTCCCGTCAACGTTTGCCCGGTAGATGGTGTTGGTAGTCGGCCTTCAATCCGCGACAGTGATACACACCGCCCGGCGGCAGGTTCGCAAAGACCATGCGAAAATGCACCTCACTGAACAATCGGTGATACATCCTGCGATACACCAGCGGCACCAAAGTCTGCTGAGTAAACCATGCGCCGTCACCCATCGTTTTCAGACAGCCAAAAATTGATTCGTTCACCTTGCGCGGCACGTGAGGCAACGCGATACAACTGATCATCAGATCAATTCTGTCCACGTTCAGTGAGGTCAAATGCTGGGGCAAATCACTCGCATCGCAAGCAAGCACCGTGGCGCGAGGACAACGCTCGCGCAAAATCGCTGCGAAATCCTGATCAATTTCAACAGCGATGAGCAGGCTGTCTTTGTGCATCCGCTGCGCCACCGCGGCCGTCACTGCACCGGTGCCTGCACCGATCTCCACGACAACCTGTGGCCTGGTTGCATCCACATGCTTGCAATGCGCCGCGGCAAGCGACTTGCTGGCGGGCTTCATCGCGGCGACGGAAAAGCCTTGACGGAAAAGTTTCCGCAGAAAGAGCCGGGTGTGCGACCTGGCGGGAGGGATCTCGGATGCTGGCGCAGACAGGCCTGCTGTTGTTGGCGGACCAGCTTCGTGCATCGCGGATGTATCGGTATTCATTGCGCGTTCCTTCGCGGTTGGGAGGTTAACGAATCATCGGCCGCGCAGGAGCTTCCAACGTGTGATCGGCGTTAGCAGAGCTTCGTCAGATTGCAATTGGTCAAGCAACAGAAGTGCGCTAAAGAGCGCGATCTAAAATGATGACAGACGATGCCATGACGCGTTCATCAGACGACAAGACCCCTCGATGGCGAGAGGTCTTTTTCTTAGCTATTGAACTTGGGCAAAAACCAACTGGCACCAATTGGATCATTGTTCGAGGCAACCTCAGAACTCAAACCGACTCAAACCGACTCAATCATGCTCAGGCCCTTCAGGTACTTCGGCGATCAGTCGCTGCATGGTGCTGACCTTGGAGCCCACGCGGAGCACGTTGAGCACCTCGATCGTCTCGCGCGTCGCGCCGGAAGTGCGAATCAGCAGATCGCCCGATCCCAGTCCAAGCAGCCAATGCCGAAACAGATCGTCGCGGTGTTTCTCCAGCCCCATGCCCTGGGAGTTGTAACTTTTGGAGCCGGCACCGAAGACGGTTTTATGCGTGAGCTGACCGGGCGTGACTTCCCAGTAGTGCAGGCGATCAAGCCCGAACACGGTGATGACCCACGCCGCGAACAGCAACGTAGAGAACCAGACGTAGGCACCCAGGGTGAGGTGAATCTTCAGTGAGTCAAGCCAGTTGAACACATTGTCCCACCACCCCACGTAAGCCAGCACAACGGTCAGCAGAAGCGCTGTCAGAACGACCATGCCCGATGCCAGGCCGCGCATCGCGAAGTTGGTGATCAGGATGACCAGGAAGAACACCAGAAAGTAGATCACCCCCAGGTTGTTGCTCGGATGCACCCAATCCGGCGTCTTCCCCGCGATCTCGATATGTTCCGGGCTGCCCTGCCAGTAGGTGAGTAGGGCCATGACATACCCGGTCACCCAGACCGGCCACCAGAAGAAGATCGTCGAGTGACTGTAGATCCGCAGCACCTGGGTGTGTACATGCGCGGCATGCTTTTCGTGCGGGGCCGCCAACGTAATGTTGCCAGGTGCCGCCGGCTGCATTTGCGCTGGCGCGGCAGGAGGCGTGGTTTGCACCGGGGGCAGTTGTTGATGAGTGTTCGCTTCCATCGCGCGTTCCTACAAGTCTTGTGCCGACTTGTTGTGGGGGTTGTATATCCAGACCGACTGAGCCTTTGTCGGACAGAACAAGGTCAAACGGGCCAAAAAAAAAACGACTTCGCTCAGCACAGAAATAGCGCTGAACCAAGTCGGCTTACTCATTAATGAGCCTGACGCCCAAGCGCCCTGCCCTTGATTAGTCGTCCGACGCGGAGCTGATTTTCGTTGCGTTTACGCTCCGCGAACGGTGGAGTCTAGTAGGCAGCAAATGGAAAGGGAACCTTTGTCGAATATTTACCTCTATATTGGAGCGTATCCCAAAATCATCTTGAGCAAAAGCGTGTAACCCAAGTGCATGGGGCAATTGTATGTACCGATATCAGGCGGCGGGCACTTTGCTGGCACAAAAAAAACCGTCATACCTGCTCGCGCCGGTATGACGGCTTGCTGCGGTGATCTTGTTTGAGAACTGGCGGCTCAGCGATGTTCACTGCGGCGACGCAGGAGCAGGCCGCCGAACATGAGGCCCATGAGAGTGAAGGTTGCGGGCTCCGGGACGGCTACGGCAATACGGTTGCTGCCGGCGACGGGGTACTGGGCGGCGGTGATGCCACCGGTCTGTTCGAGGAAGGCGAGGTAGTTGAATAGCGACTGCTGGTAGGTGACGCCCAAGGTCGTGAAAGGCAGGCCGCCGTAAGGATACTCATCGCCACCGCGTGCGAGGAAGTCGATAGTGGCGATGTTGATGGAAGGAGCGCCGAAGACGACCTGTCCACCGCGGATGATCTGCGTGCCGTCTTCGAGGAAGACGTCGACGATGCGACGGCCCTGCTGGGTGATGGCGAGGGTGGCGTCATTGATGATCATGGGCAAGGCATCGGGGTTATAGGTGAAGTTGAAGCCTGCGATCTGGGCGAAGCGGCCGCCGCCGGGCAGTTCGGATACAGCGTTTTCGAGGAGGTTCTTGAGGGTCTGCGGATCGACGCCTTCGACGATCGAGAGGAAGTTGGCGAAGGGGAGGATGTTGAAGGTGGTCAGTTCGGTGATGTTGCCGGCGGGTGAGCTGGTCGCCCTGCTTGGGCCTTCCGGGTCGGGCAAGACGACACTCCTTCGCATCATCACCGGTCTCGAAATCCCCGACGAAGGCAGCGGTTCCATCCTTTTCCAGGACGAGGACGTCGCCAGATCGCAAGACACCTGTTCGATTCTGGCTCGATGCGATCATTGGGATGAGCGCGATCGATCAACCATCTTGAGCAGGTCTCCGACAGTACAGTGACTTTCCAGAGAATGGCGAAGATGACTTCGCGTATTCACTCGATATTGGTTCCGCCGACCTTCGCGCTGCCGCGTAATCACTTGGGCCTCTTCCAGTTCCTGGATGATTCGCTGGACCGCTCGTTCCGTGATGCCCACTTCGTCAGCCACGTCTCGAAGCCGAATCTGCGAGTCGCGGTGAAGACACATCAACACGTGGGAATGATTGGTTAGAAACGTCCACGATGCCGGTGTAGAATGCTTTTTTGTTGAAATCATCGGCGGGCTCCTTGACTGGCGTGATTATAACGATATCCTATACACGAATTGCAGTTCGTGTATTGAAATACGCTAATTTAAGATCGTAATTTTAACTTCTATACCACTACTCGCTGGGAATGAATCGATGAGTCCTTCTGCGGAAAACCTCGAACGTGTCGATCAGGGGCCGAGGGTCGGGGTCATCATGGGCAGTCATTCGGACTGGCCCACGATGCAGCATGCAGCCCAGGTACTTGCGCAGTTTGGCGTGCCTCATGAAGTCCGCGTGGTTTCGGCGCATCGCACGCCTGACTACATGGCGGAGTACGCACGCACTGCAGTGGCACGCGGCCTTCAAATCATCATCGCAGGCGCGGGAGGCGCAGCCCATCTACCAGGCATGGTGGCGGCATTTACCAGCCTGCCGGTGCTGGGCGTTCCCATCCAGAGCCGCGTTCTCAACGGCATCGACTCGCTGCTTTCGATCGTGCAGATGCCCGGCGGCGTTCCCGTGGCGACGTTCGCCATCGGCGAGTCAGGGGCGCGCAACGCAGCCTTGTTCACGGTCCGTTTGTTTGCCAGCACCGACTCACAACTGAAAGCAAAATTAGATGATTTCATCGCACAGCAGGCACAGGCCGTCCTGAGCCAGGAGCTTCAATGATGGCTTCACAGGATTGCATCTTGCCGGGCGCGACGCTGGGCGTGTTTGGCGGAGGTCAACTCGGCCGGATGTTCGTGATGGCGGCAACTCGTATGGGCTATCGCACCATCATCCTTTGTCCAGAAGGTGACGCCCCTGCAGGACAGATTGCACACGAGCACATCGTTGCGGACTACGAAGATGTTCAGGCAGTTCGCTCGTTCGCCGGGCAATGCGATGCAATCACGCTTGAGTTTGAGAACGTGCCGGTGTCTGCGATCGAGGAGGCTTCACACCTGGCTCCGGTTCGTCCGGGCCGTGAGGTGCTTGCGATATCGCAAGATCGACTCTTGGAACGGGCTTTTCTAAGCAGCCACCAATTGCCCACGTCTCCCTATGCCGTCGTACGATCTGCGCAGCAATGTGTCGCCGCTGTCGAGCGACTTGGGCTGCCCGTCGTGCTCAAGAGTGCACGTATGGGTTACGACGGCCGAGGTCAGCGTCGCATCACTGAACCCGCGCAGATCGAACCAGCATGGCAAGCCATCGGCACCGATGCTGCCCTCTGCGAAGCGTGGGTTAACTATCAATGTGAACTATCGGTACTGGTCGCAAGATCACCTGGCGGACAGTTGCGAACCTTCGGTCCAATCGAAAACGATCATGCCCATCACATCCTCGACATCTCTTCGGTGCCCGCCAGAATTGGCGCCGATGTTGAGCATAGAGCTGTCGAGTTGGCACGCAAAGTAGCTCACGCCATCGGACTTGAGGGACTGCTGTGCGTCGAGATGTTTCTCGACTCGCAGGGTCAGCTTCTTATCAATGAGCTGGCACCTCGCCCGCACAACTCGGGGCACCTGACCATCGAAGCCTGCGACACGAGCCAGTTCGAGCAGCAAGTCCGCGCGGTGTGCAATCTGCCGTTAGGTGACATGACACTGCGCCGACCCGCCGCGATGGCAAACCTGCTCGGGGACATCTGGTCCAGGGGTGAGCCGGCGTGGGGAGCGATGCTGGGTACGCCCGGGGCACACCTTCACCTGTATGGAAAATCTCCGCCCCAGCCCGGCCGCAAGATGGGACATGTCACAGTCATGAGCGACAGCGCCCAGCAGGCTCGCGAACACGCATTGCTCGCCAGGCAAATGCTTCAACCAATCGTGACGGGCCATGTGGAGCAAGGCGACACAAGCTGCAACGGCAACAACGCAAAAGCATCCCCGGATGAGGCGGCGCAAGTTCTCGCCAAGGAGTGAGTATCAATGGATGTGGTCTATCAGATTGTTGTAGTGATGCCTGCTGTCCTCCTCCTGATCCCCGCGTTGATTTCCAATGCATTGGCGAATCGTCATCTGCCGAACATGCGCAGGTTCAGTGCCTCAGCTTCGGCGGCAGCTTTGGCGATGGCGCTGGTCGCGGCGGGATTGCTCGTAGCCAGAGGGCCTTTGGATTCGATCTTCGTCAGCACCACATCGCCACTGCCTTTGTCCTTTGGCGTTTACTTCGACAGCCTGGCCGCGGTGATGACGGTTCTCATCAGCTCCATCGGTTTTGTCATCGTGCGCTACAGCCTGAACTATCTCGAAGGTGAATCGACGCAAGGGCGATTTCTCCGCTGGATCATGGTCACGTTGGGGTCGGTCATGCTGATGGTGGTTTCGCGAAATCTAGTGATGTTCACCGCTCTGTGGATGATGACCAGCTTCAGCCTTCATCAACTGTTGACTCACTATCCCGAGCGAACGTGGGGAATCTGGGCGGCAAGGAAAAAGTTTCTGATCAGTCGTCTGGGAGATGCGTTCCTGATCGCTGCACTCTGGCTGACCTGGAATACATTTGGAAGTCTTGAGTTTGCCCAGCTCTTCGCCGCCGCACAGTCGATGCACGACAGCGGAACCAGTAACGGCATGACCACGCTCATCGGCGTGCTCTTCGCGATCGGTGCCATGACCAAGTCGGCCCAAGTGCCGTTTCACAGTTGGCTGCCCGACACCATGGAAATGCCCACACCGGTCTCAGCGCTGATGCATGCGGGCATCATCAATGCAGGCGGATTTCTAGTGATTCGCCTCAGCCCGCTGGTTACCCTTTCGCAACTGGCGATGGATCTGCTCCTGATCGTCGGTGCCGTGACGGCTGTCATGGGTGCAGTCGTGATGATGACGCAGACGAGCATCAAGCGATCCCTGGCATATTCCACGATTGCCCAGATGGGATTCATGATGCTCCAGTGCGGGCTCGGTGCCTTCTCCGTCGCACTGCTCCATATCATCGCCCATGCAGCTTACAAGGCTCATGCGTTCCTAAGCTGCGGGAGTGTTCTGGATCGCGCAGCAAAGATTCGAGTGGAATCGACTGCGCCCATCAGAAGTGCCCGCTTGATTGCCTCACTGCTTGGATCGGTCGCCATCGCATTCATCATCGCTTTCGGCGCGAGTTGGCTGTTCGGAAAGCTGATCGAGCCACCCCCTGGAAAAGCGATGCTGGCGGTGATTCTGTCGCTCGCCCTCGCACAGTTGCTCTGGACCGGCGCGCAGACTTGGGCCATGCCAGTGTTCCTGCGCGCCGTGGGCGCGTCGCTGGGGGTAACTATCGCTTACTACAGCAGTCTGGCTTTGATTGATTCCGTTCTCGGTGCTTCGGTCTCACATCACGTTACAGCCGCCTCGCCATGGCATAGCGCAATCGTTTGGCTGGTCGGCGCCGGATTCGTTGCAATCTTCGCACTGGTTGCGCTAGCCATGCATTACGCCCATGCTCCAGTGGTTCAAAGACTCTATCTGCACGCCGCCAATGCGTTTTATCTGGAGACGGCGGCCCAGCGTATGACCGCCTGGATCTACCGCAAGCCGCTACCGCGTTACTGAACCCTGCGACTTATCGATTTCTCAATTGCCCTCATGAGCAAGTGACATCTGCCCAAGACCCAGACAAGGAGCCAAGCCATGACCTTGCAAGCATCGATCGTTCAATGCGACCTCGCAGCGCAGCCGGATCCTTTCGCAGACATCGAAGCGATACTCACCCAGATCAACCGGGTGGTCCCGCCGATGTGGCCACTGAAGGACTACGTCGCCGTGAACCCTTTCACGGGCCTGACGGATGAGCGATTTCTAGATGTCCGCCAGATGCTGTGCGACGTGCGTGAGTGCGACATGCTTATGAGCCGGGCATACTTTCGTAATGCCTGCGAGACAGCCGGGATCGGACGAGCTGATATCGATAGCGCACGGAAACAGTGCGAGATGGAATATCCCGAATACTTCAGCGATCTGACAACTGATGCCATCCAGGACTGGCTGTCCTGGGCAACAACCGATGCGGATAACCAAGACACGGTGCCTCGCTTCCACACCGCCGCTCATGCCATCGATCAATTGACGGGGTCATCATGGTCCTGCGCCATTGTCAATGAAATCGGCCGGCATCTGGCGGCTCACTTCGATGAAGGACAAGCCATCTGGCCCAGTCCTTGGCGACACCTTTCTCTCTACGAGGCATGGCGACAGCGGGCCCAGCTCGATCATCGAATGTCACAACTGGGCCTCAAGGCGTTGTATCCGTTGCTCCGTGATCTGCCTGCGGATCCGAAACAGGCCGTCGTCGAGCTCCTTGAAAATATTGGCGTTCCCAGAGCTGCCTGGCGCGGCTTTACGCTGGCGCAAATCCTGTCGATCCCCGGCTGGGCGTCGTACGTTCGCTTCAAGGCCGATGATTCTTCCGGCGAACTGAATAGCGCGATGTCAGGCCTCCTCGCCATGCGACTGGCTTACGATGCGGCGCTCGCCACGAAGCACAAGTCGCTGATGAAAGAGCAGTGCCTGTGGCCTTGCGATGACTCGGACACCAGCGAAGCAATGTTGCCATCACTGCCAACGCAATCCGTACTCGCGCGATACGTCATGCAAGTGGCGATCGAGGCGGCCTATCGAAATCGAATCTGCGAATCATTAGTCCGGATGGAGAAGCCTTCAGCAGCGTCAAAGCGAAAGTCGCTGCAGATGATCTTCTGTATTGATGTGCGCTCGGAAGTGTTCCGCCGGCACCTGGAGTCACTGAGCGACGATATCGAAACCATGGGATTCGCAGGCTTCTTCGGCATCGCAATGTCGCATGTAAAGCTGGGCGAAACAGAGGGCGTCGCGCAGTGCCCAGTTCTGCTTAAGCCCGGCTTCTGTGTTCATGAGACAGTGGGACAAAGTCCTGTTGCTCAAGATCAGATCGTCCAGGCCCGCAAGACAACACGACTGACACGCAAGGTCTGGAAAGGCTTTCAATCCTCCGCTGCCTCCTGCTTCTGTTTCGTCGAATCAATCGGGCTGGGGTATCTGGCGAAGCTCGCCACCGACTCCCTTGGCCTGACGCGACCTGTCGCTTCAGCGCGCTTTGATGCAATGAGCAAAGCGGCGCGGCTGACTCTTGCACCTGACCTGCATCACCACCTCGACCCATTGCTCACACCCGAGCGCAAGCTCGCACTTGCGGAAGGGCTGCTACGGAATCTGGGATTGACCAGCGACTTCGCCCGTATCGTTGCGCTTTGCGGCCACGCAAGCGATGTTGTGAACAATCCCTATCAAGCGGCTCTCGACTGTGGTGCCTGCGGTGGGCATTCAGGCGAAGTGAACGCCCGCGTCGCCTCCGCCCTACTCAATGATCATACGATTCGCCAGGGGCTGGCGTCGCGCGGAATCCACGTGCCCCACGACACACTATTCGTCGCCGCAACCCACAACACCACCAGCGACGAGATTACTCTCCATGATCTTGCAACGACTTGCGAATCACATGCGGATGACCTGAGCAAACTTCAGCGATGGACCCGAGAAGCGGGCGCACTGACGCGAATCGAACGCTCAAAAAGAATGAATCAGGAATCGCCCCACGCAATTCTTCGGCGAGGACTCGACTGGTCACAACTGCGTCCCGAATGGGGGCTGGCGGGCAATGCAGCATTCGTGGTGGCGCCGCGCTGGCGAACCAGGGGACTCGACCTGGGCGGAAGAACCTTCCTCCACAATTACGAACATGCAAAAGATCCACAGCTCAACATCCTTGAACTGATCATGACCGCACCGATGATCGTGACGAGCTGGATCAATCTTCAATACTACGCCTCGGCAGTGGACAATCGTGCCTTCGGTGCCGGCAACAAAGCGATTCACAATGTGGTCGGACAATTCGGCGTGACACTCGGCAACGGCGGCGACTTGACCACTGGTCTTCCGTGGCAGTCCATCAGTGATGGAGCAAAACTTCAGCACGAACCGCTTCGGCTTCTGGTGGTCGTCGAGGCACCACGACCCGCGATCCAGACGATCATCGAGAAACACGCGATGGTGCGCGATCTGGTCACCAACGGCTGGCTGACGCTCGTTTCACTGGAGGAAGATCGCACTTTTCGCTGGGACTCCCAAGGCCAATGGTCGTGACGCTCCCTGCAGTGTCGCCGAATCGAAAATGACAATCTTCAAATGAGGCATGGTCACCCGGCATGGGCGGCCCTAACGTCTGCATCGCCATGCTGAGTCGCGCACTCAATCTTCCCTCGAAAGGGAGCCGTCGCTGGAAAGGTCTCTTACCGACCCGATTCTTCCCAACCGCAGGAGTCCTTCAAATGTGAAGTACGCATTAGCCGGATGAACCTTTTTTTATTCCCCGCACCCGTCCAAACGGGGTGAGCTCAACTCCCCTGGCGACGAAGAGTCAACCGATCTTGATGCTCCGTGAGACAAGAGCGGCACAAGCGCGGCAATGGTAGAGTCACGTGCTCAGGAAAAGTGCATGTAACGCAGTACTGTTGTTTATCGATCACCCCTCAGGATTTGTCCGCGTTTGTCGCCAACAGATTCTCACCGGCTTCAGGTGAGCGCGAATGCTTGGCCTGCATTTCTATCTCTTCCGTTTCGCTGCTCAAATCGCCCTCAGCGGAATGAACTTCCGGCTCCTGCTTCTGATCCTCCAATCGATGCTTTCGCGAAGGCGCTGCGGGTTTTACGTCGTCCTTTTTCTCCACCATGTGAACAGGAACACCAGCAGGAAACACAACTTCGCGTGCCTCATCAGGCATCGAAATACCAGCATCATCGAACGCTCGTTTGACTTGCCGGATCACCGCGGACTTGACCTTCAATCCGCTGAAGGTGCCGATGTTCACCCAGAAATAGACATGCAGGTTCACCGTCGCCGGGCCCAGGTTCTCGACAAGAACAAGCGGTTCCGGATCGGCGATCACTGCCGAGTGATTGATCACCGCCGCCAATGCGATGGACTGCGCCTGCGTGATGGAGTCGTCGTATCCGATGCCCACCACAAAATCGAAACGCGCATTGGGATTTGCGGTGTAATTGATAATGGTCTCCTTGTACACCGTGGCATTGGGGATTTGCAGGTGATTCCCTTCCACGGTCATCAACACGGTGGACCGGGTGTTGACGCTCTGTACATAACCCTTGAACCCGGCGACTTCGATCAGATCGTTGCTCACAAAGGGGCGCTGCATGCTGAGCAGAATGCTGGCAAGAAAGTTCTCGGCGATGTCCCGAAACGCAAAGCCGATCACCAGCCCGATCAGGCCGGTGCCACCGATGACGGTCGCCGCCAGACCCGTCAGCCCGGAGATTCTTAACACAAGATAGAGCCCCACGAGGAACACTGGTATCGCAACCGCTCGCGAGATCACCTGACGAAGCAGGTGGCTCTTCATTCGCTTGCCCAGCAATCTGTCCGATGAGTGAACGGCCAACTTGCTGGCGAACCAGGTGACAATGAGCAGGACGATTCCCAAGAGGATCAAAGGAAGACTGTTGATCAGTTCATGGATCAATCCCTTCAGGTCGGCCCACACGGGAGTCATGTCCCATATCGATCGCGGGGTGACCGAAATACGGTTGACAACCGCAACGACCCCCTCCGTCTTTCCGACCAGTTGGCTGGCCCACTGCCGATGTTCCTCCCGGTAGGTGACGCCGGAAATAAAGACCACGCCTTCGTCAACACGGACCTCGATCTGTTCAAACCAGCGCGTGGCCTTGAGTATGCGCGACAACCGGTTGGCGATTCCTTCATCCTCAGCAACCGGCTCGATCGTGACCTGTTGCGGAACCACCGGGACAGTTGTGTCCGGTGGCACTGGCGGCTCGGCGTCGTCCTGCCCTGTGACAACACACAATGGCAGCGCAAGAAAGAGGAGGAATAAGCAAAACCTTATTGGGGTGCTTTTCATTCTCGGGATCATCGAGGAGTCCTTACTCGTGAATACTGTGTGACATTGAAATTCCTGCCTGTCAGTCCGCTGTCATCCTGTTTGAAAACCCTCAATATAATGATGTGCCCGCCTCATCGACTCGCTCGACTATAGATGTCAACGATACTGTCGTGGCATAAGACATATGCTGAATCTGTCGCAGAACGATGAATGAGGAGGCAAGCTTCATGTGACAGTTTGAGGTTCCCCGTTTGGACGGGCGCGGGGAATCGGTGGAGGATGGTGGTTTCTCCGCCACAGTACCGGAGCCCGTTTATGGCCCGAAAGACTTATCAATGAGCAGTTCAAGCGTGAAGCGGTCAAGCTCATGACCGACCAGGGTCAGTGCGCCGATCTGGTTTGCAATCTTGACTTCGCCCTTCTTCAGAGCCTCGGCAGTGCGCTGGACCCGGTTATCAGCGGCGGCGGACGATGTGATAAGTATCTTTGTCAAAGTTGATACATCATGCAGAGGTGCCGGACCAGAATAGATGTGTCAATCGTTCAACGTTGCCGGATGAATCGATCGATCCAGGCTTCGACGTCAGCCAAACGTGATTGGCTAACTTTTTGCTCGTTGATCGTTCCATCAATCGTGAAGGCAGTGACGTTGGATTGGAATGCTCGCAGCAGTCGGTCCAGGTCTTCCAGAGCGGTGAGGTTCAGATCACGCAGGGGCCGTAGCGAAGCGATCGCTTCGC
>CAZYQL010000033.1:0-29711 GCA_964650055.1 uncultured Phycisphaeraceae bacterium
TTTTGCGCACGGCCCCATTCTTTTGTCCTCTTCCTCAACATTTTATTTTGTTCTCGCAAGCTTGCCGCATCACATTCTGCTATAATAGCGGGTCACGTCGGCGATTCGCTTCCATTCTTTTTCCCGGGGTTTCTCACATGGCTTTATGCTTTGATCTCATCCGGCCCCCGGAGCGCGACCGCGCGGTGTTTGCGGGTCGGCTTCGACCACTTGGGATGCACAGGCCAACGGCGATGCAGGCTTGTCGGGCCTTAGGAAAGTCGATGTCGGGTAGACATTCAAACCCGCGTTTTCAGCGAAATATCGAGGGGTAGATGTCTAGGGGTTTACGGGTAGACACGTCGTAACGCTTGAATTTCAATGGACTTAGGCAAGAAAACGCAAATTGAAAAACGTGGGGGTAGACATGCGTGCTCAAAGCGAACAGACATTGGCCCAGGGATCGGACAAAGGCAGGCGGGACTTGCCTTGGGACTCACGATCAATCCTTTTTCTCAACCTTCGGGGGCACCTCCGCTGTCGCCGGCTCCTTCGATGCACGCATCGCGGCGATCTTCTCGCGCAGCGCGGCAGAGGTCTTGGCCAGTTCCAGATCCAGGTCCAGTTCCTGCGGGTCGATCGATTGCTGAGCCTTGGTCCACCAATCAAGGGCATCGTTCTTTCGGCCGGCGCGGTAGAGCGCATCGCCCAGATGATCGAGGATTACCGCGTGGTCGCCGCCTTCCTGGCTGGCGGCGTCTTCGAGGTATTTGACGGCTTCATCGAACTTGCCCAGCTTGTATTTCACCCAGCCCATCGAGTCGAGATACGCAGAACTGTGCGGGTCTTCTTTGAGCGCGATCTCGATCATCTTCTCCGCTCGCTCGAGATTCTTGCCTTGATCCGCCCAGCTATAGCCAAGGGCGTTGTTCGTCTTGGCGTGCTTGGGTTCCTTCTCCAGAATCTTTTCGAGGATGGCTTCGGACTTGGGCTTTTCGCCGGCGTATTCGTGGGTCAGCGCCCAGTCGGACATGAGGTCCGCCCAGTGCGTCGGGTAGTCGCTGGTGATTTTTTTGTAGAAGACGTCCATGCCATCGAATTTCTTGGCACGCACCATGGCGAATCGGGCGAGCATGGCCAGGGGACGCGGATCGCGCACAGCTGCACGATTATTCAGCGTTGCAGTGATGATCGCCATGCAGCGCGATGGATCGCCGGATTGAAGGTGCAGGCGCACGAGTTGAATCGCGACGGCGGCGACTTCTTCGCTGGCCTGATAAGCCTTGAGGCGGCTAAGCACCAGTTCATCGGCTCCGTCTTTGCGCTCGGTGAAGAAAAGAATCTGCGTGAGCAAGGCGAGTGAGCGAGCATCGGTGGGGTGATCTTTCTGAAGATCGCGGAGCGTGCGTTCTGCGGAATCGATGTCGCGGTTACGGATAAAGAGCTGAGCCTTGCGCACCTGAGCGATTTTGCTGCGGGGAATCTGGCGGAACATGCGCTCGCTGATGCGAAGCATCAGGCGCTGCGCTTCGGGCGTGTCCTCTTCATCGAGCAGATCGAGCATCGCTTCGTAGAGCGGCTCAGCATTGGGGTTGGCATCGAGGCCTGCTTCGAGGGTGTTCGTGGCTCCGGTGAAGTCGCCGCTGATCAGTTGCAGCTTGGCCTTTTCCAGCACCATGTCGGGATTGCGCTTTTGCTGTGCGGTGAGTCCTTCCAGTAGCGCCAGTGCTTCGACGGTCTTGTTCGTCTCGCGCAGTACACGCACACGCAGCGGCAAGATACGCGGATCATCCGAAGCCTTGATCGTTGCCAGCGCTTTGCTGGCCCGTTCATACTCACGGCGATCCACCAGCAGCTTCACCAGCGAAGCCTGCGCAGAAACCAGCGAAGGATCGGCCTGTGCAGCCGCCGCATATTCATCGATGGCAGCATCATCGTTGCCAGCGCGAAGGAGCGCCATGGCCTTGAGAAGACGCACGATGCCTTTGCTTTTTTCAGCGGCGGCAAGCGACTCGATGGCGGTGAGAATTTTCGCTGGTTCCTTGGCAGCATCGAGCAGCAGGTCGCCGTAGCGATCGATGGTGCTCGGCTCCTTGGCGATCAGCTCAGCAGTGAGCATCACCGCATCGCCAGCGGCAGTAGCAGCGGTGGATGCAAAAGTCTTCTCAAGCCAGGCCTGGAAAACTTCGCGGTCCATCGGCTTATTAAGCAGGTGATCGCGCAAGGTCTTGAGACCATCACTGCCGTCTTGCATGTTGGCCAGGGCGAGAACGAGAGCGGAAGGGCGGCCAAGTTCATCGCTTAGTTTTCGCATCTCATCGGTGAGGTCTTTCGCGCTGACGCCGGCGCTGATGAGGTACTCGAGCAGCGCGAGCGAAGTCTTATCGCCGCGGGTCTCTTTGACGAGCGCGAGAATCGCCTTGAGCGCCTGCGTACCACGGCCAAGTCGAAGCTGCGTGTAAGCAATGCGATTGGCCAGTTCAGTGCGATCATCGGGATCGAGTTTGTTGGCTTCTTCGTAAGCGATGAGTGCGGCCTGCGGATTGTTGAGCCGATTGTGAGCATCGCCCACCTGAATCCAGGCAATGGGCAAGGTGCGGGTGAACAGGCCCACTTCCTGCATGTAGCGCGACGGCCGATTCATTTCATCAGCAGCATCGAGAAACTTTTCAAACTCCGCGATCGAGGCAGCATCATACCCTTCGTTCTGCAGCGCTCTGCCAAGGTAGTGATGCGTGAGCATCGGAATCGCGGAGTCGCCAGCTTTGTCTTCGATGGTCAGTGCATGAGCGAAGACGACAATCGCATTATTCCACTGACGAAGATGCAGAAACTCGTAGCGCCCCAGCAGAAAGAGACTGTCGAGGTCGGTGGGATTCAGAGCCAGCACCTGCTTGGTGTAGTGGGCACCTTGCACCGCATTGCGGAGTTCACCGAAGTAAAGCTGACTCATCAGCCTGAGTATTTCGGGCTGATTGGGCGCAAGGCTGTTGGCAGCTTCGAGAAGATTGATGGCAACATGCGGCTGCCCTTCGCGCCAGGCGGCGCGAGCGCGGGCATAAGTCCGCTGCACATGCAGCGATGGGCCGATTGGTTTTGCAGCGCCAGCAGCGCGGGCCTGCATCGCTTCGTGCACTTTCATCAGCGCAATCTTGGCGGTGGCGTTCTGAATGTCGGCAGCGGTGTGCAGCTTGAGAAATGATTCGTAGTAGCGATAGGAACGCGCGAGCATTTTTATGCCCGCCTCGCTCTTGGTGCGGTTGCCGATTTCCTGATACCAGATCGCCAGATCGAGCAGCTCGTTTTCCTTGAGGTCTTCGATGGTTTTGGCAGCCAGCGGCAGATGGATGCGAGCCTTGAGATCAGCACCCGATTCAAGCAGCGGCAGGGCGGATGCGGGATCGTCTTTGTTCACCAGATAAAGTTGAAGCAGTTCCGTAGAAGCGGCGCGATCCTTGGGCTTGTCCTTGAGGATTGCTTGAAGCTCTTTGATGCGCTGATCGAGAGTGGCGGCAACGTTGTCGTCGCCGTTGTTGTTGTTGTTGTTTTGAGCTGCGCCGGCTTTGGGCAGATAGTCCGGGCGAGCAAGCTGGGGCACGATCTTGCTCACCGGCAGCATCGCGCGCTCAAGCATTTCACCCGTGCGTGGCGTGATGAGTGAACCATCCACGCCCGGCGGCACCGCGACATCCATCAGCGGCTTGCCCTCGGCATTTTTACCGATCAGCACAGCAAGCGGACCATCAGCAGTGAAGACCGCGCCGTCATCCACGTGCCCCGGCTGATCTGCATCAGCGGCAAACGCAAAAGAGGGAAGCTGCTGACATGCTGTGGCGGCAACAGCAAAGAGCGAAAGGGCCAGGCCAGACCAGCGATTCACAGCCATGTTCTTCATCCTTGGCGTGATCGCGAAAGTCCGCAGAGCGAAGCCGCGCGCGGCTTAGGCGATCACTTTGTTGAGCGGGTAACTGATGATCCCCGTCGCTCCAGCACGGCAAAGCAGCGGGATCAAAGCGCGCTCCACGCGCTCATCCACAATGATATCCACCGCGACCCACTGAGCACCCGCAAGCGCCGGCGTATCCGCCAGGGCACTGATCGTCGGCGATTTTTCCGCTGGCAAAATCGCCAGCACCGCATCGAGACTGGCGCGAGGCACATTCATTTTCAGCCCGGTCTTTTCACGGGCGTTAATCGCACCTTGTAATAGTAGCGCGATGTCCTCCACCTTAGCGCGCTTTTTCTCATCAGCCCAGGTCGCCTTGTTACAGATCAGACGCGTCGTGCTGCTCAGGACGGTGGCGATTTCGCGCAGCCGATTGGCGCGAAGGCTCGAGCCGGTCTCGGTGATATCGACAATGGCATCGACCAGGCGAGCTTTCACTTCAGTAGCGCCCCAACTGAACTCGACCTTCTTGATGGGCACCTTCAGGTCAGCGAAAAATTTCTTGGTGGTGTGTACGAGTTCGGTGGCGATGATGCCGCCAGCCAGATCCTCAGGCTTGGTGATCTTGGATTCTTCAGGCACCGCGAGCACCCAGCGGGCGGGCTTGCTGGTCGCTTTGGAATAGCGAAGCTCGCAGACCTCGTGAACATCGGAACTGTTTTCAACGACCCAGTCCACACCCGTGATGCCTACATCGATGACGCCATCTTCCACATACCGGCTGATTTCCTGCGCGCGGAACATGATCATCGTCAAATCAGGATCATCGATGGTCGGAAAGTAGGAGCGTTCAGAAACCTTCACATCAAAGCCAGCGCGATTGAAGAGATCGACCGTGGAATCCTGGAGGCTGCCTTTGGGAAGGCCGATGCGAAGGAGCGATGGGTTGTTGCGGATGTCCGTCATAGGCGCAAAAGGATACACGAAGAGCATGAGTGATGCGTTGCGAATCGGGGGGTAAGGAGCATGTTCTATCTGTGTGTCTACCCTGTGTGTTTGTAGCGCGGGACGAGATAGAGAAGCAGCGATCGCGGCACATTCACCCCTTGGCCATGATGAACGCATCGCTGTGAATTTCCTTCATGCTGGCACCGGCGAGGAAAACTTTCTTGCGCAGCATCGTGACCAGATCGGGATTCCCGCACAGGTAAACGCGCCAGTCCTTGAGCTTGGGATGGTGCTTGAAAATGATCTGATCCAACGCTCCCACCTCAATCTGTTCCGATGGTTCTCCTTGCACCAGACAACGGCGGTAATTCAGTTGCGCATGCTGCTGTGTGAGCGCACAAAGTTCATCGACCAGATAGAGACCCGTGTGATTGAGCGCTCCCTGGAAGAGGGCGATCTGGCCGCGGTGCTGATGATGGATCGCATCTTGAATGATGCCATAGAGCGGGGCGAGGCCGGTACCGGTGCCGACCAGGAGCAGGTTCTGATCTCGATTGGCGGGCAGATAAAAGCAGTCGCCCGATGGGCCGCGCACCTGGACACGGTCGCCGGGTTGAACTTCGCTGTGAATCCAATTGCTCATTTTTCCGCCGGGGATCTTGCGAATATGCAGCTCCAGATGCTCATCGCGGTGCGGAAGGCTGGCCACGGAATAGCTGCGGATCAAGCCATCTTCACGCACGAGATTGACGAACTGCCCCGAGCGATAATCGAAAGGGCTTTCCGTCTTCAGAAGCAGACGAACCACATCATGACTCAGCGCATCGGTGGAGATGATCGTTGCAGCAGCGGCGACATCGGCTGCATCAGGCTTGGCAATGACAAGATCGCTCTCCGGTCTGCACACGCAAGGCAGAAAGAAGCCACGCATCTTGAGCGACTCCTTCACACCCACTTGCGAAGCCTCGGGTGGTGTGCCAGTCACCACGCGCATCAGGCACGACTGGCATGTGCCGGATTTGCATGAGTACGGCGCATTGACGCCTTGGCGCAGCAGCGCATCGAGCACCGTTTCGTCCGGCTCGACAGCGTAGGACTTGCCTTCAAGTTCGACATGGGGCATGGATAACTCCGGGCATATAGCGAAACGCGATGCAGCGTCATTGGCACGTTGCACCCGTTGCACCCGTGCTGCGGTGCTCAGTTGCGCTGAGCACCGCTACGGATTTACTTGTGGTGAAAATGAAACAGGCGTGACTTCGCACATAACGAGCGAATATCAGTGAGCGCCAGCAGGCGCTTTGGGATCGCGATTCAGAACATCATCGCGAACCGAGTTCGCCAGTGCTGCCACCTGAGCAATCTTGTCATCCGTAACGCCCAGCTCGCGCAGCGTGTCGCCCAGATGCTCAATCACGATGTCCACATGAGAATCGTTTAGACCACGGGCGATTAGATGTTTGTGTCCTTCGCGCATGCTCAGACCGGTGTAGTTGTGGGGCCCGCCCAGCACCATCGTCAGGAATCCCTTCTGTTTTGCAGCCTGAACCTCCATGTCAATGTCATCAAAGAAATGGGACACGCGTTCATCACTGAGCATCTTGCGATAGAAGATGTCCACGGCAGTGTCCACGGCTTTCGACCCTCCCAATTGTTCGTACAGACTCGACATGATGCGATCCTTTCCGCGGCGGCGAGCCGCATGGTGTCGGGCACATTCAAAGTGCCCAGGGTGTTGATGAGGCGATAGCGATCCCGCTCCGCATGCAGCAAGCGAGAGCAAGAGAGCCGACTGAATTTCTTAAGATGTCAAGGCATCTTCGCGTGCCAGTAAGCAGGTAAGTTCTTTTTTGTCGCTCTGAGAATTTCGAGAATGGCCTGGCGATCCTCCGCCTTGATAGATGCAAACGCCTCGCTTTTATCCTGCCCCGTCAGCACTTCCCAAAGGCGATGGAGCATCTGCTCGCGCAGCGGATCAGGAATCGCATCGAAGGCGTCGGAGTAAATGAGGTAGCTCAGGGGATAGCGAAACATCCTTGTTTTCAGGTCGAAATCGCGCAGCGATCGTCCTTGCTTGTCGCGCGGGCCTTGCTTTGCAAAATCCTGTGCGAAGGTGGAGGTGCCTTTGATCTCGCCCTTGATGGGCGCTTCTTCGACAAAGAGCATGTACTTGAGCACCGCTTGGGTGGCGCTGTTAAATCGCCGCTTGGTGGAATCGAGCATGCGGCCCGGCGAATCCTTGGTCATCTCATTGAGCACCTGCTGATAGCGAAGGGCGGTGCGCGCTTCGTAGTTGGAGAGAGTGAGCAGGTTGTGCAATCGCGTCTGATGTTCGAGCGTCATAAGGGCGACGATGTCGCTGTGGCCACTGGGGTAGCCACGGGCATCGAAGAACTTGCTCAGGTCGGTGATGTTGGCACCTTGGGAGAGGTCTGATTTCTCCGGGTACTTTTCATCTTCCGCCAGGAGATTGCCCATGTGAACGTGTGGCTTGTGGGTGCCGGTGACATACCAGCCGCCCCAGCGCGATTCGATGGTGCTGCGATGGTCGATGTTGTTCGAGCCAGCTTGCAGTAGAGGGAATCCGTTGGCATCAACATAAAGCGAGCGCACGATGTGGCCGGGCACACCGGCGGTGCGCGGCGACGCATGACACTGAAGGCATTGCCCCTCGCGCTGGATCTGAAGGATGCCTTGCTCATCGGGCATCGCCGTGTAGAACATCGCGCCTTGTTTGGGATCGACCGCCGAGATTTCCAGCATCTCGCTGCCTCGCACGTAGCCGACGTAAACATCATCATTGAAATAGAGCGCCCTCGGATTCGTCGGCGTAATTCGGCGAAGCTGCGCACTCGTCTTGGAGAAGACCAACATCTGCGACGATTCGGGAACGCCTAGTTCTTTGAGCAGTGAACGGAGGTAGCCGGTGTCGTCATCGCGGGTGAGCTTGGCATTGTTCTGCTTGATGCGAGCGAGCAGGGCAGTGACCGCGTCGCTCGGCGGAATCTTGTCGTAGGCAATCGCATCATCTTCGAGCGGCACGACGTAGCTGGACTCGCCAAATTGAGCGAGCGCGGAGGAACTCGACACCAGCAGAATCAAGGCGAGCAGCAGGCAACGAATTGGCGCGGGGGCTGATCGTAGGAACATGAATCACCTTCGCGAATCACAGGGCATGAAGTGAGACGTTGAAACAACGACGACGAATAACGCAGTGGCGCTACGCCTCACTTGCGACGGCCGCCCACGACATCGCACAGGGGCTTGCTGGGCGACGGGTCTGCGAGCAGGTCAGCGAGCGTGCTATTGGCAAACGCCGTCTCGACCTGCGCCATCGCGTTATCGAGGCGTTTGTGGAGCGGGCATAGTTTCTTGCCATGGGCCTTGAGTCCCAGCGGGCAGGTGGTGATGCGCTGAATCGGATCGACAGCATTAATCACATCGAGCACCGTGACCTTCTCCGCAGGCAGGGCAATCATGAATCCACCATGGAGCCCGCGCTGCGACCGCACCAGCCCGGCTTTGGCGAGTGAGCCCAGCACCTTGGCGAGGTAGCCGACGGGCACCTTGGTCGTGTCCGCGATCTGCGGCGTGGTCAGCGGCACCTCAGCCTGATCCGCCAGATGCACCATCGCACGCAAGGCATATTCGGTGGTCTGTGAAATCATGTGCGTTTAGCTCCAATCCAGTCCAAGCCAGGCAAACTACGAAAGTCCAGATGCGATCTAAATCACGATAATCGGACATTCATATCCAATTATAGGAAAGTATCGGATCATTGCAAGTCCCACTTGAGAAATTTTGAAGGAAAGACAGCCACGCCTTCGGCGGGGCGATAAACGTGAAACTCCTACGCGCGTTCATCGTGTCTCCTCACGACAACAGCATCTCCAAATCCTCGCGGCCAAGGCGGGTGATGAGGCTGTTGTCTTCGCCGATGATCGCGTCGGCCAGTTCGCGTTTACTGTTTTGAAGTTCGAGCACTTTTTCTTCCACCGTGTCGCGGGCAATGATGCGGAAAGCGAAGACCTGTTTGGTCTGGCCGATGCGATGAGCGCGATCGATGGCCTGCGCTTCCACGGCTGGATTCCACCAGGGATCCAGCAAGAAAACATGCTCAGCCGCTGTGAGATTCAAGCCTACGCCGCCCGCTTTGAGGCTGATGAGAAACAGCGGACACGCAGGATCATTTTGAAATCGATCGACGCAGGCCTGGCGATCTTTGGTCTTGCCATCAAGGTATTCGTAGGTGATTTTCTCAGCATCGAGCCTTTGGCGAACGATGGCGAGAAGGCTGGTGAACTGCGAGAAGACCAGCACCTTGTGTCCTTCATCGATCAGTTCCTGAAGCTGCGGCAAGAGCACATCGATCTTGGCTGCGGGTTCGCCTTGCATCGTCTTATCGATCAGGCCCGGATGACAGGCAGCCTGTCTGAGGCGCAGCAGCGCTTCAAGCACGTGCATCTTCGATTTGTTCATGCCATCGGTATCGATCTTCGAAAGCAGCGACTTGCGATAGTGTTCGCGAAGCTCGTTGTAGAGCTTTCGCTGCTTGGGTTCGAGTTCGCAGTAGAGCGTTTGCTCAACACGCGCAGGCAGATCGCGGGCCACCTGCTCCTTCTTACGGCGAAGAATAAAGGGGCGCAGTGCGCGACTGAGCAGTTGCCTGGCCTCGGGGCTTTGCGCGTTGTCGTTGCCGCTGAGCAGTTTGAAGACGCTGGCGCTGCCGAGCATGCCGGGGTTGAGGAACTCGAAGATGCTCCACAAGTCGGAGAGGCGATTTTCGACGGGTGTGCCGGTCATGACCAGACGATGTTCGCCGGTGAGGAGGCGCACTGCTTTGGCGCTGGCGGTGGTGGAATTTTTGATGGCCTGCGCTTCATCGAGGATGACGTAGTCGAACTTCACATCCTTGAGTTTGGCAGCATCAGCGCGGAGGGTGCCATAGGTGGTGAGAATCACGTCGTATTCGCTGAGCGCTTCTGTGTGATCGCCTTTGCCCCGGCAGATGCGGTCGATGCCGGTGTGATCGAGAAGGCGAAGCTTGGGCGTGAATTTTTCTGCTTCCTTCTGCCAGTTGAAAACGAGAGAGCGAGGTAGTACCACCAGCGAAGGGCGCGGCAGCGAAGTACGCGGCAGCGAAGCAACATCATCCTGTGTCGCTACCGCTTCGCCTTGGGCGACAGCGTCTGCATCTGTATCCTCGCCTTTCTTCTTTCGCTTGGTTTTACGTGGTTTGGTCTTGGGTGAAGTGGATGGCTCGGTTGTCGTCGCCGCTTCTTTTTCCAAGCGTCTCGCATCGAGCATGGCCAGCACTTGAATGGTTTTGCCCAGGCCCATGTCATCGGCGAGGCAGCCGCCGAAGCGAAACTCGCGCAGGAACTTGAGCCAGCCCAGGCCTTCGCGTTGATAGGGGCGAAGCTCGCCGCCGAAGCCTTCGGGCGCATCAGCGGCTTTGACGCCATCAAATTGGCGCAGGCGCTGCCGCGCCTTTTCAAAGAGCGCATCGCAGGACGCTTCAGGCATCGCCGCCAGCAGCGCATCGAGCAGGCCAACTTGTGCCTGCGAGAATCGCAGTTGCCCATCGGTTTCCTTGCCCAGCGATGCGAGCATGCCATATTTTTTGAGCCACTGTTCGGGCAGAACACCGATGGTGCCATCATCGAGGATCACGGTATTGTCGCCGCGCCTCAGGGCCGCGAGCAGGATGGGCAGATCGATTTGCTGATCATCGAAGTGGGCCTGTCCATTGAGATCGAACCAGTCGATGCCGGAGGAGACTTGAATATTGATCGCACCCGCAGAGCGATAAGCATTGCCTTCGGCTTCGACATGCCAGCCTTCAGCGATGAGCGAAGGCAGCGCGCCAGAAAGCTTTTTGTTCTTGATCTCCAGATGATTTCCATCACGACGATCATATTGAGGCACCTCGCGGAAGCTCAGGGCGAAGAGTTGATTCATCGCCGCCGCTTCAGCGGCGCGATCACGATGAATCATCTGGCGCGATTCTTCGATGTAGTGAGCATCCTCAGCATCGCTTTGAGAAACAAGCTTGCCTTGATAGTCATAGGTCACACTGGCGCGCATGTGGTCGGCGATGAGTGAGCCGCCGCGGGCACTGCCTTTGACGAGTTTGAGCCTTGGCGAAGGCGTGCCTTGAATCTCTTCTATATGTAGCTGCGTGGGCACGTCGATGTGGGCGCTTCGCTTTTTGAGGTGCAGCGTCCTGGCGAGCTGATCGCCTTCTTTGATGGGCACTTCAAGAGCGGGGTTTATGCGCAGCGTTTGAATCCAGTCGTAGTCGTCGCTGTCAAAGCGTGCAGCGGTTTCGCCGTGAATGAGTACGCCGCCGCGCATGATGAGGTTGGGCGCTTGCACTGGCAGCGTCTGATCGCCGCGGCGCAGGAGGCCGGTCACGATGTATTTTTTTTTGTCAGCGATTTCCTGCACCTGAATCATCAGTTTCCAGGCAGGGCCTTCGTCCCATGTCAAAGGTATGAGCGGGGTGTCGTTGTATTGCGACAGGCGCAGAAAGCAGCGTCCGGTGCTACAGAACAGTGGCAAGAGATAATCAACATTGCCTTGGGTCAGAGGGATGGAGTCTGGCAGTTTGTCATAGTGGTTGTAGGCGTAGGTATAGCCGCTTCGATAGGCATAGGCGTATTGAGAGGGATCGAGGCTGCGGTAGGTTTCCAATGCTTTACGATCGATTGGATCGGGCGCATGTGTCATATTTCCGACGGTCATTCGCATGGCGCGAGGCTTGCTCCATTCGCCGTTGGCCTTGCGATCCTGCAAGGCCAAGCTGACGGCCGCTTTGTCGGTGCCGTAGTCGGTGAAGTAATTGATGATGAAAAGAATCTGCTTACCACCGTTCCAGAAAGCGCGCGATGATTCTTCATCTTGCGAGATGTTGCCGATGGCATCGAGGGTCTTTTGCCAGTGCGGTGGCTTGGGCTGCTTCTGGACGGGGGGTAGTTGGGAGATGCTGAGTTTGCCGGATAGGCCGATCAGTTGCAGGAGCTTGTCCATCGCCTGCGAGCCGCCTTTCAGATCGATCGGTTGCCCGCCGGCTGTGTGACGGACGAAGTTGCCAGCCGATTTATTTGAAGCCTTGTCGAATTGATCAGCGGTGTCCTGATGGTCAATTTGATCTTCATAATCGGGCTCAAAATCAATCACGTCGTTGCACTGACTGGCGATGGCATTGAAAAGAGCACCTTCGCGGTCGGCCGTCCTGATCACTGCCCATACGTGTTTGCAGCGGAGTCGATCTTCAAAAGCCGGGCAGGTGCAACTAATGCCCAGCTCATTGGTTTCGTAAAGGTGTTGGAGGTGGACGTCATAAACATCGCTGCCAACAACCTGAGCGCTGGCGCGATCCTCCGACCCTTGGAAATTGTGGACGGCTCTTTGAGTAAAATAACTCTGACCTTTTTTGCGAGTCTGCTCGGAGAAAAAACGCGAAAAGAGTTGGACGAGGGTTGTGGCGGCAGATTTGATCATGACGAAATCCTTTCTCGATCATCTGCATAAAGTAACGCATGTGGGATTTCGTTCAAGCACAGAGCAACGGGGCGATGTCTATGCTTGACGAGGTTCATGGAATACGCCAGTCTTGATGGTGCCGGTCCGCAGCAATTTTGCCGTTGATCCAACTCACGAAAGGTCGCTATGTTCTCAGTTGCCCCCCATCGCCCCTCGTCGCACCTTGATGTGCCCCCTGTTGGAGCGGCACGATTCTTCGGTGCCTTCGCACTGCTGTCGCTTGGCATCGCTGCGTTCATCTTGCCCGCCACCGAAGCGCGCGCTGAGCTTGCAGGCAGCAAGCCCAACATCATCATCGTGCTCACCGATGAT
Source organism: uncultured Phycisphaeraceae bacterium (assembly GCA_964650055.1). Lineage (GTDB taxonomy): Bacteria > Planctomycetota > Phycisphaerae > Phycisphaerales > Phycisphaeraceae > JTS-RE9. Next base: position 12,674 of record CAZYQL010000033.1, read on the forward strand.
CAAGGCTACGGCGATGTCGCCTGCCTGGGCAATCCCATCATCAAGACGCCTCATCTGGATCGTCTTCATGGCGAGTCGCTTCGCCTGACCAACTTCCATGTCAGCCCGACTTGTGCGCCCACGCGGTCGGCCATGCTCACCGGCAATCACGAATTCAAAAATGGTGTCACGCACACCATTCTCGAACGCGAACGGCTGAGCCTTAAGTCCACCACATTTCCGAGCCTGCTCAAAACCGCAGGCTACACCACCGGCATCTTCGGCAAGTGGCACCTGGGCGATGAACACGAATACTGGCCCAGCCAGCGCGGCTTCGATGAACAGTTCACCCACGGCGCAGGCGGCATCGGCCAAAGCTATCCCGGCTCCTGCGGCGACGCCCCCGGCAACGAATACTTCGACCCAGCCATCATGCACAACGGCAAGTTCGTTAAGACCAAAGGCTACTGCACCGACATCTTTTTCGATCAGGCCATGAAGTGGATCACCGAAAAATCAACGGCGAAAGCCAGCGGCAAATCAGCCCCATTTTATTGCCATATCGCCACCAACGCGCCGCATGGCCCGCTCATCTGCCCGCCCGATTATGAAGCCATGTACACCGGCAAAGTCAACGCCAACGTCGCCAAGTTCTATGGCATGATCACCAACATCGATGACAACGTCGGCAAGCTCGTCGCCAAGCTCAAAGAACTCGACATCGAACGCGACACGCTGCTCATCTTCATGACTGACAACGGCACCGCCACCGGCGCTCAGGTCTTTAACGCTGGCATGCGCGGCACCAAAGGCTCGCCCTACGAAGGTGGCTCACGCGTGCCCAGTTTCTGGCGCTGGCCCGGCAAGCTGCCTGCGGGTGTTGATGCCAATCAGCTCACCAGCCACATCGATTACTTCCCGACCTTCCTCGCACTGGCGGGTGTCAAACATCCTGATGGACTGAAGATCGATGGCAGGAGTCTGATGCCGATCCTGGAAAATGCAAAAGCTCACTGGCCCGATCGCACGCTGGTCACCCATGTCGGGCGCTGGCCACGCGGCAAGGCTGCTGATGCCAAGTTCAGCAACATGTCCATTCGCAACAGCCAGTTCGCACTGGTGAACAACAAAGAACTATTCGATCTCAAAGCTGACTACGGCCAGAAGACCAACGTCATCGATGACCATCCCAAAGTCGTTGAGCAACTGCGCAAGACTTACGACGCCTGGTGGGATCAAGTGCTGCCGCTGATGGTCAATGAAGATCTCGATGGCCCCAAGGTGAATCCCTTCCACGAGCTTTACTGGAAACAGTTCCCGGAAGAAAAGCCACAAGGCAAAACGAAGGACGATGAAAAACCCAAAGGCAAGGGTAAGAAGAAAGCCGCCTGAGTTGTGTGAGCTCAAGGCCGCGCTATTTAGCCGTTCGCCTTGGCGAACGAAGAATTACAAACTATTTCAGCTTGAAATCTGCATGATCAGGATCGGCCGCTGCAGCGACGGCGACATTGATTTTCGCCGCTCCTGCTTGCCGCAGCAGTTTGGCACAGGCGCTGAGCGTGGCTCCTGTGGTTTTGACATCATCGATCAGCCAGACCTCGCAGCCTGTCAGATCGACCTCATCTACACGAAAAGCATCGCGCACATTCAGGGCGCGGTGCGCCGCCAGCACGCGTGTCTGCGGTTGTTGCCAGCCTCGGCGATGAAGCAGATTCACCACACGCCAGTTCAGGGCACCGGCGAACGCCTGAGCCATCAGATGCGTGTGACTGAATCCCCGGCGCCACTGCCGAACGCGCGGCGAAGGCACCGCGCAAACGATCGGCTTCCTGTCACTGGCCTGCGCATTCGCCTGCATGTTCACCTGCGCCGCCAGCGCCCTGCCAAGCCAAGGTGCCCAAGGCCACTGACGATGAAATTTCATCGCGACAATCCACGAAGAAACCGGCGGCTTATATAGACTCAATCGAACAAGATGATCCCACGCCAGCTTCATGCCCGAGCAGCGCGAACAGCCTCGCACGGTAACCTCGCCCGATCCCGTTGAAGCCCCGCAGCGATGGCAGTACGAATTGGAAGAGTCGATCTGCCAGGCACTCTCGCGAGCAGCCTCAAGTTCATGTTCCACATGGGAAGGAAACAGTTCATCGAGCCCTGCCGTGACTGTCCGGCGTGAGGCGGACCAGAGCGCGCGAAATGGACTGAGCAGTCGCGTCATCGAGAGCATTGTGACACGAAGCGGGTTGGCATGTCACGGGCTTTGTTCGCGTTATACTTCGCAGCGTGAATGCCACTTTGAATCCAACTTCTTCGCCTGCTACTCCTTCATCGTCGCGTGCTCGCTTTGATGCGACGGTGCTGATCAATCGGCCGATCTGCCGCGAGCATTTTCTACTGCGCATGCGCATCGATCCGACGACGCCGTTCCCCGCAACAAAACCTGGCGTGTTCATTCAGATCGGTTGCCGCACACCCGACAGCGCGATCGATCAGGAGCAATTGCAAGGGCATGATTGTGAATGGCAGGCGGGCCAAATGCCTGCGCTGTCGCAGCCTGAGCTGTGTCATCCACTGGCGCTCTTGCGACGGCCGTTCAGTCTTGCCGGGCGCGGCGATGATGAACAAGGCACCTGGGTCGAAATCATTCACCGCGTGGTGGGCGTCGGCACTGCCTGGCTTGCGCAGCTCAAGGCCGGTGATGCGGTCGATCTGATCGCGCCGCTGGGCAATCACTTCGCACTGCCCGCCGAGAAATCAATCGGCTTACTCGTGGGCGGCGGCGTGGGCCTCCCTCCCATGTTTTATCTGGCGCAAGCACTCAAAGCGCAAGGCTGGGATGGCGTCGGTTTTGTCGGCGCGCTGACTCGCGATCTGCTCGCAGTGACGTTTGAAGAAAATCAGTCACCTGATGTCAACGGCGAGCCGTGCCTGAGCACAAAGGAATTCGCATCGCAAGGTTATGCCACCGTCATCACGACTGATGATGGCTCGCTGGGACTCAAGGGGCGAATCACGGCAGGCTTAGAAAAATATCTGCAATCGCTGTCGCCGCAGCAGAGGGCGAAAGCGGTGGTCTTCACCTGCGGGCCTGAGCTGATGATGCATGCGGTGGCGAAGCTGGCGAAGGCGCATGGTGTGGATTGTCAGGTCTGTCTCGAGCAGGCAATGGCGTGTGGCATGACGACCTGCCAGTCGTGCATCGTGAAGATCGAAGACGCGAACAAACCGCACGGCACCGATGCACAAGGTCGCCCCTGGCGCTACAAACTCGCCTGCACCGATGGCCCGGTGTTTAATGCAGATGATGTGATCTGGTGAGGTGGGAAATGGTGAGCCGCGACTCAACGAGTCGCGGACGTCAGCGACCTCCCTGAGCGCACATGTCAGGAATCATCTCAAACCGCGAATGGATGAAGCTTGGAGCTTAAAGCTGAAAGCTGATTGCTGAAGGCCCGTTACATAAGGTGACATTCATCACCCCTTCAGGCCTTTGGCGTCCGCGACTCGTTGAGTCGCGGCTCACATGCACTGCTCTTCACTCACCGCCCAAAGCCTTTGCCCTTGCCTCGGTTCTTGAAGAAATCTTCGATCATCTTCTCGCGGTCGCGCCGATCATCATCGCGAGGCTTGTCGCTTTGCAGCGGCTGCTTGGCGGTCTCGGCTTTGACGCTTTTCTCGACAGGCTTCTCCGTCAGTTCCGCTTTGCCTGAGAGCATCTTGAGCTTGACGCTGCCAAAGGTCACCGCTGAGTTGAAGCTGATCACAGCCACGCTCTTGACATCGCCCGGGCCAAAGACGTTGTTGATCGACAACTCCGATTGCTTGCCTTTCCATTCGAGCACACTCTTGCCATCGAAGGCAATCGCAATCGCAGCGGTGCCATCCTCTTCCGCTTTGACGGTGATATCCACCTGATGCACTTTGCCATTAGTCAGGCTCACATCCTTGCGCGTGGCGTTTGCTGCCGCGCCTTGACCGTTGACATCAGAGAGGCCGGCGGCACCTTGCGGGAAGAGATTCATCGCATAAGAAACCTGCGTGTTTCCCACGGGGAAAACGATGCCGACAGCCCCTTCACCCTGATCGCGCGTGAACTTCATCTTGAGGCTGTAGCTGCTGCCTTCGATGCGCACGGCTGGCTTGAGCAGCGGCACTTCGGTGAAGCCGCCGCGTTCGACTTTGATGGTCTCGCCATGGCGCCACCACTTGCCACGCTTGCCGTCACGCGAAGGGTCTGCGTAGTCGAGCAGTTCAATCGCCTTGCCATCGGCCAGGTCAGCTTTCTTGATACCGCCCAGTTCGGTTTCAAGTTTCGCCAGGGCATCGGAGACGCGGTTCATGTTGAGCATCGCTGCCGTTCGCTGCACATCGGTGTCGGTGTGCAGGGTCATGTAATGTTCGTAGTAACCCTTGGACCGCGTGAGCATCGCAGCGCGGGTCAGCGTGACGCCTTTCTTGGAAAGGCTTTCGTAGTAGTCCGCCAGTGAAAGCGCGCCAGGCTCATCGATATCGCCGATGGATTTGGCAGCGAGCGGGATGAGTTTTTTCTGCGTTTCGTCGCCGCCCAGTTCGAGATACTTCGATGCTTTGATCGGATCATCCATATCGGTCACATAAAGTTCGACCAATGCAGAATGCGTGGCTTTGTCCCACGGGTTGGCTTTGATTTTCTTCTCGTAAAGATCGACGCGGTTGGCCACCAGCGCCAGCGATGTGTAAGTATCGATGCGCGACTGGATCGCATCCTTTTCATCGGACTTGATCACGATTGCCACCGGCCTTGCCCGGCGAAGCAGATTCATCGCCTCGCCATAGTCTTTGGCGGCAATGCGTTCGTCAGCCTGCTTGGTGAGGTACTGAACATACAACTGGCCGGCTTCGGTTTTCTTGTCGCCGCTGGATCGCTCGTAGCCACGCTGATAGACCGCCAGAATTTTCGCGTTGCATTCAGCCGTCTTGGTAGGATTGTTTTCAGCCACGAACATCATCGCCTCGACTGACACGGGGTAGCCCGTCGCATCCCGACTGCCCAGCACGTAGGCGTATTCACACAGATGCTCGCGCATCGCCGCATCATCCGTCGAACCCTTGGCGGCATTGAGTAGTAGCTGCGCCAGTTCAACATCATCCTCGGGCTCAGGTGTCGCCGTGACCCGCTTCACCTCGCCGCCAAAAAGCTGATCGAACTCTTCCTTGACCTTGGCATCGGCCAGGCTCAGCGAACAGAAAGAGGACATGACCATCACCACGCTCAGCAGGAGACAGGGCGAAACGAAAGGCTTGAGAACTCGAGGCATGATGATGTCTCCGCGAATGAAAGGCCCCGCAATATCATTGCAAGGAACCCCGAACTACAAAACAGAACCGCCAGCCGAAGTGGCTATTAGTGAGGCTATCTTAGATCACAACGCGTGAACTGGCATTTTGTTTCACCCAAGCGCAGCGATAGAACGGTTTTCATGACCTACCGCCGGGATTGATGAGGGTTGCAGCGCGGGGGCTGGATCGCGAACCGCCGCCTCACGCTAGAATCGTCGTATGTCTGAGATTCTGCTGACCACCCTCAACGCCCGCTATGCCCATGCCTCCTTTGGCCTGCGCTATCTGGTGGCGAACATGGGCGAGCTGCGCGATCGTACTTCGATCATCGAGTTCGACATCAATCAGCAGACCCGCGACATGCTCGAAACCATTCTCGCTATGAGTCCGCGCATCGTCGGCATCGGCGTCTATATCTGGAACATCACGCAGTCCACGCAGCTCATCGCCGACCTCAAACGACTGCGGCCGGACATCATCGTCATCGCCGGCGGGCCGGAGATCAGTTACGAAACCGATGAGCAGGAACTCACCAAGCTTGTGAATTATGTCATCACCGGCGAAGCCGACCTCGCCTTCGCGCAGCTATGTCAGCAGCTACTCGCCAATGAAAAACCACTCATCAAAATAATCGCGGCACCCTTGCCGCAAATGGAACAGCTCGCGCTGCCTTATGACGAATACGATCAGCGCGATATCGAACACCGCGTGGTCTATGTAGAGGCATCGCGCGGCTGCCCGTTCAAGTGCGAGTTCTGTTTATCATCGCTGGACATCCCCGTACGCAACGCGCCGCTCGATGCTTTTTTGGACGCGATGGCCAAGCTCATCGCGCGCGGCCTTCGCCAATTCAAATTCGTCGATCGCACCTTCAATCTGAACCTGAGCATCGGCAAACGCATCCTCTCATTCTTCCTCGATCAGCTCACCCGCACGCCTGATCTGTTTCTGCATTTTGAAATGATCCCCGATCGATTGCCTGAAGCGCTGCGCGATTTGATCAAACAGTTTCCGCCAGGCTCGCTGCAATTTGAAGTGGGTATTCAGACCTTTGATGAAGAGGTGATGGCCTTGATCTCGCGCAGGCAGGACAATGCCAAGCTCGAAGAAAACTTGCGTTTTTTGCGGGAAGAAACAGGCGTTCACGTGCATGCCGATTTGATTGTGGGCTTGCCTGGCGAGGATGTGGAAAGCTTTGGCCGCGGCTTTGATCGGCTGGTGGCGATGCAGCCGCAGGAGATTCAGGTGGGCATGCTCAAGCGGCTGCGCGGCACGCCGATCGTGCGACACGATGCTGCATGGGAAATGAAATACAGCCCGGCGCCGCCTTATGAAATCCTTGCGAACAAGCTGCTGAACTTCGCGCAGATTCAGCGCATGCGGCGCTTCGCGAAGTACTGGGACATCGTCGCCAACAGCGGCAACTTCGTGAAGACCACGCCGCTGATTTGGGAACTGGATGCGACCGCCTCGCCGTTCCAAAGCTTCGCGCGATTTTCCGACTGGCTCTACGAACGCATCGGCAAGCAGCACGGCATCGCGCTGACGAATCTCACCGAATATCTCTTCCGCTATCTGACGGAAGAAGTGCGCGCTGATGCGAACGAAGTGGCCCAGGTTATTTTCGAGGATTACCAGCGCACCGGGCGCAGCGATGTGCCGCCGTTCTTAAGGCCGCATCTGCCGGTGGAATTGCGCACGGTGGATCGCAGGAAGATCGCAGCGCCCAAGCGACAAGCGAAGCACATGGCCTAGAGATGGCCGCGAAAAGAGATGGCCGCAAAAAAGCGCAGAAGGCGCAAAAAAGAAAAGGCATGAGAAAAGGAGAGGTTGTGTTCAAGGATCACAACCAAGCCCGATGGCGAGGCTTTGCGAGCCGTCGGGGTACGGGTCCCAAAGTTTTCAGACGAGTTGATTCAATCCATGCTCCTCGGCATCAAGACTCCGGACTCCGGACTCTGGACTTTCACCGATACCCCGACGCTCCGCAAAGCCTCACCATCGGACTTGGGGCGCGTACCAGAAATTTCTTTTTTTCTCTTTATTCCGTTTTGCGCTTTTTGCGCTTTTTCGCGGCCATCCCCGCCTTATACGGCTGCATATCCATCCCCGGATACCTCGTCGCCACACCCGCAATCGTCGCGTCATTCCAATATGCATCGCCCGGCTTAGGGAAGCCCAAAGCCTCGCGCTGCTTCATCGTGGCGCGCTCAATAAACGATTGCAGCTCTGCCTGTTCGCCGAAGCTGGGCCAGTGTTGATAGCCCTGAAAAACATGCTTTTTACTGCGGTAAACCAGGTGCTGCGTAAAGCGTGCGCCAAAGTCGGCGGTGATCGACGTGCCTCTGTGAAACGCTCGCATGGAGAAGATGAGCATCGAGCCAGCCTTGGCAACAATCGGCGTGGCTAGGTCGTAAATCTCCGGATATTCCTCGCGTGGCCGAAACGGGGGCCAGAGCGGATCGCTTCGCGTGTGCTTCTGCGACACCACATGCGTCGGGCCAAGCGTGTCATCGACATCGCTGTAGTAGAGGATGATGTTGACCTGCCGGTAGTCGCCATCATCGCGCGGCACGACGAGCGTGTTGCCTTGATAATCGACGTGCATCGGCTGATCGAATTCGCCCATGCCCGCATACTTGGCCCACAGCGCCGAGCGCGAAAGCATCACGTCCTCCGTGCCCAGAAGCTTCTCGACGAACGAGAGAATGCGCGGATGCAAGGCAATGTGATTGAGCGTGTGATCGACATAGGGAAATTCGATCTGCTGAAAGTCCGGGCTTTCCGTCAGCGCTCGATATCGCAGCGGCTGAAGCGCGAGCTCTTCGGGTGAAGGAAAATATCGCGCCACTGCTTTCCGCGCCGCTTTAAGCTCGGCAGCCGAAAGAAAACTGGGCACCACAGTAAAACCTTGATCGCGAAGTTGGCTTAGATGTTTGGCGGTAACGGGCATGGGAGGTTCGGGTTTCGGGAATGGCCGCGAAAAGGCGCAAAAGGCGCAAAAAAGAAGTTGTAAGGAAAAACACAATAGAGAAGCAGAGCGAAAGAATCATTGTCTTCATTTTTGCGCCCTTTGCGACTTTTCGCGGCTACTCCGCAGCTTCACTCAGTCGCGATAAGATGCCACGCATGGCTGTCAAGAAACCACCACTCACCATTCAGGTCACCACGCTCTGGGATTATCCTTCGCAGCACTACGGCGACGATGTGCAAGGCGACCCCAACTATCGCGGGGCCACGCCCAGCTACATCATCTGGAATCTGCTTCAGCGGTACACGCAGGAAAAAGATCTGGTCATCGATCCCTGCTGCGGCAGCGGGACGACGCTTGATGTGGCGCGTGATCTGAATCGCAAAGCGCTGGGCTATGACGTGGCACCATCGCGCAAGGATATTTTTCGGGTTGATGCACGCAAGCTGCCGCAGGAACTGACGGACAAAGTCGATTTTGTTTTCATCGATCCGCCTTACTCCACGCATGTGGAATACAGCGATGACCCGCGCTGCATCGGCAAACTCGATGCAGGTATCGACGGCGGCAAAGCGTACTACGACGCGATGGAAGAGGTCATCGCCGAGATTCACCGCGTGCTCAAGCCGGGCAAGCACATGGCGCTTTATGTGAGCGATTCTTTTGTGAAGGGTAAGCCGTTCATGCCCATTGGTTTCGAGCTGTTTGCGATCATGCGAAAGTATCTGGAGCCTGTTGATGTTGTCGCCGTGATTCGCCACAACAAAACGCTGGACATGGGCAACTACCGGCGAGCTGCGGAAGAAGGAAATTTTTTTCTGCGCGGGTTCAACTACCTCTTCATCATGCGCAAAGGCAGCGAGGTAAATCCGCCAGCCAAGTCTGCGCAGACGGTCAACAAAGCGACGCAGCCGCGCAAGCCGTTTCAAAATCAGCGCGGGAATCGTCGGTAGAAGGTTCAGCCTGTGCGCCTGGCAAACGCGCGAGACTTTTTTCTTATTCCCCTCCCTCCCAGGGAGGGGCAAGGGGAGGGTTGAGCGCTCAGCAAGTCTGTATGAAACGTAGCACTGCTGTCCATCGATAATCCAACCCTCCCCCAACCCCTCCCTGGAAGGGAGGGGAGTACGAGCGCGATCGCGCCAGACGATTGCCCGTACGAGCGCGATCGCTGTCGCAATTGGTGTGCACCGAGTTTCCCGCTACGATTCGCCGCATGGATTTCACGACGCTGGTTCTATTTCTGCTTGGCCTTGTGCTGCTGGTCATTGGTGCTGAGGCACTGGTCAAAGGCGCCAGCCGTATGGCGGTACTGGCGGGCGTTTCGCCGCTGGTCATCGGGCTGACGGTCGTTTCCTTTGGCACCAGCGCTCCTGAACTGGCGGTGAGTGTCAGCGCTGCTTACAACGGTACCGCCGACATCGCGCTGGGTAATGTCGTGGGCTCGAACATCTGCAATGTGTTGCTGATTCTGGGCCTTTCTGCGGTGATTGTGCCGCTGGTCGTGCATCGGCAACTGGTGCGCCTTGATGTGCCGGTGATGATCGTTTCGTCTGGCGTGATGTGGCTGATGTGTCTTGATGGCATGGTCAGTCGGCTTGATGGTGTGCTGCTCTTTGGGGCGCTGATTGTCTATCTGATTTTTCTGATTCGCATGAGTCGCCGTGAGCAGCGCGCGTGCGCAGAGGTGGCGCCGCTAGATGGCATCGAGGCAACCTGCGATCGCAGTCCCAAGGCCATCGTGTTGAATCTGCTGCTGATTGCGCTGGGCTTGACCATGCTCATGCTCGGTTCGCACTGGCTGGTGGCGGGTGCGGTGCAACTGGCGACGGCGATGGGGCTCAGCGAACTGGTGATCGGGCTGACGGTCGTGGCAGTGGGCACCTCGCTGCCCGAGATCGCCACCAGCGTGATGGCGGCCATCCGTGGTCAGCGCGACATCGCCGTGGGCAACGTCGTCGGCTCCAACATCTTCAACATCCTCTGCATCCTGGGGATCACCGGCATCGTCGCTCCCGATGGCATTGCGGTGCCGGCCTCTGCACTCGTGCTTGACATTCCTTTCATGACCGCCGTCGCCTTCGCCTGTCTGCCGATCTTTTTTGTGGGCCATCGCATTGATCGCTGGGAAGGCGTCCTCTTCCTGATTTACTACGCCGCCTACACCATCTATCTGTTCCTGATGGCGAATCAGCACGATGCGCTTTCGACCTATGGCACGGTTCTTTTCCTGGGCTTGACGCCGCTGGTCGCGTTGACGCTGCTCATTCGTGTGGTGCGTCATCTGCGCAGGCACGAACCGGCGCAGGCGTGAACGCGCACAGGCATGAAAAACGCCGACAGGTACGATATGCAACATGGATATTCTTACCCTTGTGCTGTTTTTGCTCGGGCTTGTGTTTCTCGTGGCTGGTGCTGAGGCACTGGTCAAAGGCGCTTCATTCCTCGCATCCGCCGTGGGCGTTTCGCCACTGGTCATTGGATTAACCGTCGTGTCCTTCGGCACCAGCGCGCCAGAACTGGCGGTGAGTATCAGTGCAGCCATGGGCGATCAAGCCGACATCGCGGTGGGCAATGTCGTTGGCTCCAATATCTTCAATGTCCTGTTCATCCTCGGCCTCTCCGCCATCATCGTCCCGCTGATCGTGAATCAGCAACTGGTGCGTTTCGATGTGCCGCTGATGATCGTCGCCTCGGCTGTCACCTGGCTCATGTCGCTCGATGGTTCGATCAGTCGGCTCGATGGCCTGCTTCTTTTTGCAGGCATCATCGGCTACACCGCCATGACCGTCATCGCAGGGCGAAGAATAGAGCGACAAGAACGCGCGAAGAAAAAGGAAGAGGAAAAAAACGCGCCCGCCTCTGAAAAATCCACCGGCAAGCTGGCCACGAACATCGGTCTGATCATCGTCGGTCTGGCGCTACTCATCCTCGGATCCAAATGGCTCGTCGATGGCGCGGTCGCTCTCGCAACCACCATGGGCCTGAGCCCGCTGGTCATCGGCTTGACCATCGTGGCGGCAGGCACCTCGCTGCCCGAGGTGGCCACGAGTGTGATGGCAGCCATACGGGGCCAGCGCGACATTGCGGTGGGCAATGTCGTGGGCTCGAACATCTTCAATCTACTGGGCATCCTCGGCCTCACTGCTGTCATCGCGCCTTCAGGTGTGCCGGTGAATCCTGCATTGCTATCGATGGACATACCTTTCATGGTCGCCGTGGCCATCGCCTGCCTTCCGATTTTTTTCACCGGGCATGTCATCGCCCGCTGGGAAGGGATTCTTTTTCTTCTCTATTACGTGGCCTACACCATCTACCTGCTGCTGGCGGCGAATCAGCACGATGCCCTGAGTTCTTACAGCACCATTGTGTTCCTGTGGGTCACGCCGCTGGTGGCGTTGACGCTGGCGATTCATGTTGCGCGTCATTTGCGAAAGCGCGCGGCGTAAGACAGATGACATCGGCGATCGCCGCGCTGATGACGCTACGCCGCAAGCGGCGGATAAGAGCGAAGCCGCAAGCGGCGGAGTCATAACGTTTAGCGCCTCGCCTACAATGAAGCTGATCGCGATCATCTTCGCGAATTCTCAACTGATCAATTTCAACACCCCAAGGAGCTTTGCTGTGACAACATGGACCCCTTCCAAACTGGGCTACGTTCTGGCCGGCGGCGCGATCGCGGCAGCAGGATTTTTCTTCGGCTCGGCGCAAACGACACCGCTCCACGCACAGCAGGATGGTGCTGCTCACGCGCAAGGCGGAGCCTTTGGCGTCTCCATCCCTAACGGCGGCTCCGCGCTGGTCAAAGGCAAAGATGGCTTCGCTTACATCGTCGATTCACGCGGCGTCTATGTGCGCGCGGCTCAGTCGGGCAAAGGGTTGGAACTGCCTTGAGCAGTTCAATTTTCGTTCGCCAAGGCGAACGGCTAAATAGGTGATTTACAGGCCTAACCTGTTCATTGAATATGGCAATGAAATACACCTGCGCCGCGTTCCTATAATGCGGTGCTGATGTTTCGCTTTCTGTTTGACGGAGTTTTGTTGGATGCCCAGACGATTACTCATCATGCTCGGGGTCACACTGGTCAACGTGGCCGTGGTGATCGTCGTCGTCTCCATCATGGGCGGCAAGGGCGACGCAGTCGTCAAACCCGTGCACCCCGCCATTCTCGAAGTCACCGACCAGCGCATCAGTGAAGATGAATCGCAGGCAGGTACGGTCCTCGTCAGCAGCGCTGTGCCTGTCGATCATCTCAAAGACAAGGTGATCCCTTTTCTCAACACCTACTGCATCAATTGTCACGGCCCAAAAAAGCAAAGCGCCGACCTGACGCTCCATCAATACACCGACAAGCTTTCCATTCTGCGCGGCCGCAAGACCTGGCTCACTGCTTCGCACATGATCCACACCAGCGAAATGCCTTCGGGCAAAGGGCCAAAGCCGACGCAGGAAGAACGCGACTGGATGGTGCAGTGGATCGAGAAGACGCTCAATGAGATTGACTGCGACAAGCGCGATCCCGGCCGGGTGACGATTCGTCGGCTCAATCGATTGGAATACAACAACACGGTGCGCGATCTGCTGGGCGTGGACTTCACACCGGCTGATGATTTTCCCACCGATGATGTGGGCTACGGCTTTGACAATATTGGCGATGTGCTGAGCATGCCGCCGGTGCTGCTGGAAAAATATCTGCGTGCTGCGCAGCAGGTCACTACAGCCGCCATCGCCAATGACCCGGGCAGCAAGGGCACGCCGGTGCAGTTCATCACGCCCAGCAATATGGCCGGCGGCGAGAACGAACGGCGCGTCAAAGTTGTTCACCTCACCGGCGATGTCACCACCGACATCGAAGTGCCACGCGATGGCAAATATGAGTTCCGCATCTTCGCTTACGCCTCGCAGGCCGGTGATGAACTCGTCAAGATGGGCCTTGTGCTGGGCGGTCAGCAGAAGGAAGTGTTCGACATCAAAGACACCGGCGGGCGCGGCCAACTGAGCACGCACTCGCTGAACCTCAAGCGCGGCAAGCTGCCGTTTGCTCTGCGCTTTCTCAACAACTTCAAGGATGAAAAAAATCCTGACCCCAAGCGGCGAGATCGCAATCTCTACATCACCGCCATCGAAATCGTCGGCCCGATCTTCGACAAGCCCGAAGTCGTCGCCATGTCGCAGATTTTCACCCGTCTGCCCAAAGCCGATGACAGCGACTGGCGCGAAGCTGCCCGCGAAATTCTCGCTCGCAAGGCGATGCACGCTTACCGCAGACCCGTCACGCAAAACGAAGTCGCAAGGCTCGTGCGCTTTGTCGAACAGGTGAAAGGCGATGGCGGCACTTTCGCAGAAGGCGTCGAGCTGGCGCTCCAGGCGCTGCTCGTTTCGCCCAGTTTTCTTTTCCGTATCGAACTGGACGCTGATCCCACCAATCCCAAAGCGATCCGCACTATCAACGATCATGAACTGGCCACACGGCTGAGCTATTTCATCTGGTCATCAATGCCTGATGAAGAGCTTTTTGCACTGGCGGATAAGGGCATTTTGCGACAGCCTGCGGTGCTGGAAAAGCAGGTGCGCTCGATGCTCAAGGACCCCAAAGCCGCGGCACTGGTGCAAGGCTTTGCTGCTCAGTGGCTCCAGCTTCGCAGCCTCGAACGCATCACGCCTGATCGCAAACAGTTCCCGAATTTTGATCAGCCGTTACGTCAGGCGATGCTGCGCGAGACGGAGCTTTTCTTTGAAACCGTCATCAAGGAAGACCGCTCGATTCTCGATTTTATTGATGGCAGATTTACTTTCGTCAACGGCCGGCTCGCCCAGCACTACGGCATTCCCAACATCACCGGCGACAGCTTCCAGCGCATCAGCCTTGATGGCACGCAGCGCTCGGGAGTGCTCACGCAGGCTTCGATTCTGACGATCACGTCTAATCCGACGCGCACGAGTCCGGTGCTGCGCGGCAAGTATGTGCTCGAAGAAATTCTGGGTACCCCGCCGCCTCCGCCTCCGCCCGATGTACCGGAGCTTCCTGCGGATGAAAGCAAAGCTGGCGCGGGCGAAACGCTTTCGATGCGCGAGCGCCTCAAGCTGCACCTGACCAATCCCACCTGTGCCTCGTGTCACGAGAAGATGGACCCCATCGGTTTCGGTCTGGAAAATTACGACGGCATCGGCCGGTGGCGTACCAACGAAGGCAAACACCCCATCGACGCATCAGGCACGATGCCCAGCGGCGAATCTTTCAAATCACCCGCGCAGCTCAAAGCGATGCTGCTGGATCGCAAGAACGAATTCGCCCGCAACCTTGCAGAGAAATTGCTCACCTTCGCCTTGGGGCGCGGCCTCGAGTATTACGACAAGTGTGCTGTCGATGACATCATGAAAGCGATGCAGAAAGATGACTACCGCTTCAGTGCGATGGTGATGGCCATCGTGACCAGCGACCCGTTCAACAAGCGCCGCGGCAAGCAGGCCGACGAGCCTTGAGCGGCGCGAATGACACGCCTACTTATTTGCCCGTCACCTTGGTGAACGAAGTCCATCCCCGTAGAATATTCAGCGATGATCCAATCCCGCGACAACACTTCAGCCATCGTCACCCGCGAACCCGCATGGGAAGTGGCGCGATTGTTCCCCGATCAAGGGGCGTGGGATGAGTCCGAGTTTCTTCATTTGGATTCTCTCACCGGGGGCCGCATCGAACTGTCCGACGGCCATGTGGAGCTCTTGCCCATGCCGACCGTGCAACATCAACTGATTCTCCAATGGCTCTTCAAAGCTCTCGACTCGTTTGTCTCCGCAGCGAGCTTGGGCCTCGTGCTGGTCAGCGGTGCTCGTGTGCGGCTAAGGCCTGGCCTCATCCGCGAACCCGATGTTGTCTTCATCAGCAAGTCGAAACGGGAAAAAGTCAGCAGGTCACTTCTCGATGGTGCTGATCTGGCGATCGAAGTGGTCAGCGAAGATGACCCTGGTCGTGACTATGCTCGCAAGCGAATGGAATATGCGGCGGCAGGCATCGGGGAATACTGGATCGTCGATCCGCGCAGCGAGCGCATCCTTGTCCTCACCTTGCCGACTGGCAGCAGCGAGTACGCCGTTGCGGGTGAATATGCTCCGGGTAGCCATGCCGTTTCACCACTGCTCGAAGGTTTCACCGTCGAAGTGGCGGCAGTCTTCGATTATGGCAAGCAGGTGTGATGTTTTGCTTACCTATGCGTTGCCACTCAACCCATTGCTCCTGCCTATACGCAATATTCGCCCAGCCCGTCCGTTTCTTCCGAAACTGATTGGTTATCTGCCGATAAGAGCTATGATGTTGTAGCCTTTGGCGATTAGGCTTCAATCATTCATACGCGGGCATTGTGATTTGTCGTAGTTTTTTGAGGTGAACCATGAGCCGTAAGTTTCTTCTCTCTCGCCGAACTGTCCTGCGTGGCCTGGGCACCTCGCTCGCGCTGCCTGCGCTGGAAGCGATGTTGCCCACCTCCGCTGTCGCCGCGCCTGCCAGCGCCAGCAATACAGCAGCCGCCGCCGCCGGTACTGCCCCGCAGCGCATGGCCTTCTTCTTCGTGCCCAACGGCGTCGAGCCCGGCCAGTGGTTCCCCAAAGACACCGGCAGCAATTACGAACTTCCTTCCACTCTCGAATCGCTTAAGAACCTACGCAAAGATTTCACCCTCATCTCCGGCCTCAATCACGACTGCGCCAAAGCCAATGGCGATGGCGCTGGTGATCACGCCCGCTCAGCCGCCACTTTCCTCACCGGCATGCAGGCTCGCAAAACCAGCGGCGCCAATATCGAAGTCGGCATGTCCGCCGATCAGTTCGCCGCCCATCAGGTCGGTGCCAACACGCGCTTTGGCTCGCTCGAAATCGGCTGCGAGCCCGGCCGCCTCGCCGGTAGCTGCGACTCGGGCTATTCCTGTGCCTACTCCAACACCGTCAGTTGGCGTTCACCCACCACGCCCGTTGCAAAAGAGATCAACCCCAAGCTGCTCTTCGAGCGTCTCTTTGGCGACACCAGCGCCCGCGAACTGGCCGCCGCCAAAGCCAAGCGCGAGAAGTACAGCAAATCCATCCTCGATTTCGTGCAGGAAGATGCGCAGGCACTGAACGCGAAACTCGGCGTCAAAGATCAGCGCAAGATGGCGGAATATCTCGATGCTGTGCGCGAAATTGAGCGTCGCCTGGATATGGCCAAAGCCGATGACCCGCGCGACAAGCAGATCGATTACCCGATGCCCGCCGGCATCCCCAAAGCCTTCGCTGATCATGTGCAACTCATGGGCGACCTGCTCGTCCTCGCTTTCCAAACCGACAGCACCCGCATCGCCACCTTCATGTTCGCTAATGAAGGATCGAATCGCAGCTACAACGAAATCGGCGTGCGCGAAGG
This sequence comes from uncultured Phycisphaeraceae bacterium, assembly GCA_964650055.1. Lineage (GTDB taxonomy): Bacteria > Planctomycetota > Phycisphaerae > Phycisphaerales > Phycisphaeraceae > JTS-RE9. The sequence continues at coordinate 29,333 of CAZYQL010000033.1, forward strand.
GCATCACAGTCTTTCGCATCACGGCCGCAGCCCCAACAAAATGGCCGACATCGCCAAGATCAATCAGTATCACGTGTCGCAGTTCGCCTACATCATGAACAAAATGAAGACGACCAAGGAAGCCGACGGCTCAAGCCTGCTCGACAACGTCATCCTCGCCTACGGCTGCGCCATCCGCGACGGCGACCGCCACGACCACCGCGACCTCCCGCTCATCCTCGCAGGCGGCGGCAAAGGCACCCTCAAAACGCACGGCCAGCACATCAAGGTCAACGACCAACCCATGTGCAACCTCTTCCTCTCCATGTTCGATCGCATGGACGTCAAAGCCGAACGCTTCGGCGACTCCACAGGCCGACTCAAAGAAATCAACGCGTGA
>CAZYQL010000034.1:0-17350 GCA_964650055.1 uncultured Phycisphaeraceae bacterium
ACGGATTCAAAATCCGTTTCCCCTTAAAGGAGTGTGGGTTCAAGTCCCTCCACCGGCATTGAGTTAGTTTGGATCGTTCATTTCTTCGTTGCGAGTGTCGTTAAGCGCTTGCATAATCCTGCACGGCCCGATTAAGATGTTTCCGACTTGATCGATTCGTGGTGGCGCTAACCGGGTTAGCTGCATCTTCGTGGTTGGGGCTCATGAAGATTTCCTCTCATACATCATGCCCTTATGGAGGCTTCGCATGTCACGAGTTTATTCGGGCCGATGGTCGTGTGGTTGGGCGATGATGTTGCTGGCATTGCTGGTCATGCCGATGGCCGTGCGGGCAGATGATGAAAAGCCCAAGGCGAAGGAAGCGAGCAAAGCGAAATCGAAAGAGGGTCTTCAAGGTTACTACGCCATCATTGCCAGCGAATTGCAACTGAGTGAAGAGCAGCGCACCAAACTCGCTGCCGCCTTGGCCAGTCGTGAAGGGGAAATCAAAAAATGGGATGACGAGAACAGTGCGAAATTGGAGGAACTCACCGCTGCGCAGAAGAAGGCCAAGGAGAGTGGCGACGCTGCTGCTGCGAAACAGGCGGGCGATGAACTGAAGAAGCTCAAGCAACTGCGTAGCGCAGTGGAAGATGAAAGCAAAACGAAATGGCATGCGGTGCTCACCCCCGAGCAGCGCAGTCATCTGCATGGCTACAACTTGTACGTCGGCGCGATGATTCGTTTCAGCAAGTTAAGCCTCACCGATGGGCAGAAAGTTCGTGCCAAGGCCATGGCCATGGAAGCGGGCAAAGCGCTGAGCCCGGATGTCAGCGACAAAGATCTGAGCCAGGCAAAGCTCGATCTGGCCACGCGCATCGAGAAGGAACTGTTCACACAAGAACAGCACGATGCAAAGGCCAAAGCAGCCACGGAGAAGGGCAAGAAGACGAAGGAAGAAAGTAAGAGCAAGTGAGCAGTAGGTGGCGAGTGAGGCGAGACTGGAGCCGTAAGGCGTAAAGCAACGTCCGCGAAAGTAGCCGCGCACCACAACGTGCGAGCACTTGCATTATCCTGTGCGCATGGGTGCACGTTTCCATAGTAATGCTGACCGAATCGCCGCGCCTCGGGTGCGTTCGTTCTGGTTTCACCTGGCCTTCGCGCTGCTCTCGATGCTGCTCTTGGGGCTGGCGTTTCCTTCGCCGGGCTGGTGGCCGCTGGCGCACGTCGCGTTGGTGCCGATGACGCTCATGGCGGGCTGGGCGCAAGGCGGCAAGCGACTCTTCTGGTCCACTTATCTCGCCAGTTATCTCTGGTGGCTCATCATGCTCGGCTGGCTCATCGGTGTCACCGGCGGCGGCTACGCGGCACTGGCCGCCTACATGGCGATCTACTATCCCGCGTTCCTTCTGATCTGGCGCACCATCGACATTCGCTTTCGTTGGCCGGCCGTGATCACCGTGCCCATCGTTTTCGTCAGTCTCGAATTCATCCGCGGCACCTTCCTCCAAGGCGGCATGGCATGGTTTGGACTAGGCCATTCGCAAGCGCCCTATCTCCCTGGCCACTCCACCAACTGGCTCATTCAATCCGCAGACCTCGCTGGTGACTGGACCGTCAGTTTCCTCGTCGCCATGACCAACGGCTTCATCGTCGATCTCATCCGCGCCTGGCTTGCGCCTGGCGCCACGCGCCTGCGCGCTGTTGCTCCGACGTTACTCATCTGGATCATCACTTATGCTGCGGCTCTGTCCTATGGCTATCAACGAATCAAAGAGCCCGATGAAGCCAACTGGCCCACGGTCAACGTCGCCATCGTGCAGACCAACGTCTCGCAGAGCAACAAACTCGGCGGCACCCAGGCCAGTCTCATGGCTGACTGGAATCTGATGCTCGACCTCACGCGGCAGTCCATGGCCAGCGCTGATAAACCGCTCATCGTCGTCTGGCCTGAAACGATGGTGCGCGTGCCGCTCAATCCCGAGATGCTCGCCGTGATGCGCAGACTCAAGGAAGAAGGGCGCAGCGACGCGATTCTGTTTCACGATCAGATTGCTGCGCTCGCGCTCGAGTTTCGCATTCATCTTTTCGTCGGCTCAGGCACCATGTTCTACGACCCTGATCTCAAGAAAAACAGTGCCTTCCAATATCTGCCCACCGGCGAACAGGCACCGGAGTATTACAGCAAGATCGATCGCGTTCCCTTTGGCGAATACATTCCATGGGTTGAAGGTTGGCCCTGGCTCAAGCGATTGTTTCTGAAATATTTGAGTCCCTATGGCCCGGACAATGACTACACGCTCACGCCCGGCGACAAGCGCACCGTGTTCCTCGTGCCTGTGCAAGGCAGCGATGATTTGCGCGTGACAACGCCGATCTGTTTTGAAGATGCGTTCGCTCGTTCGTGCTTGGCGCTTTGTTATGACAAGCTGGGCAAGCGCTGCGATGTGATGCTGAACCTCACCAACGATGGCTGGTATCCGGGCACGGATCAGGGCTACCAGCATGTGCAGATGGCGGTGCTTCGCAGCATTGAAAATCGCGTGCCGATGGCGCGGAGTGTGAACACGGGGGTGAGTTGTTTTATCAGTTCGACAGGGCGGGTCGGGCCGTTTGTTGAAGTCAATGGCAAGGTACAGGAAGTGGAAGGCGCGGCGGTGCATCCGATGGTGATCGATCCGCGCTCGTCGCTATTTGGTGCGGTCGGCACCTGGCCTGTGCGGTTGCTCATGATTCTGATGTTTGTGCTGTACGGCGCGGCGAAGTTCATGCGCAAGCGGATTTGATGAACGATGACATGTTGAAAAGGTCCATGAAGTCGGCAACTTTGCATCGGCTCAAATATTTCGCAACCCTCGATTTGACAAACCTTCCCGTATGCGATGATAATGCTCGCCTAGCTCCGATGTGGTCTTACTCTAGTTCGGTAAGTTCCACATAAACCCCCACTCCATTCAGGAGGTCAGCCTTGAACGTTCTGACCAAGGTCTTCGTCGTCCTCATGACCATTCTCTCGGTCGTGCTGGTCTCTCTCGTTGTGCCGTTCGTGGCTAACACCGAAAAGTTTAAGGATCAGGTGGCAGCCGCGAAAGCGGAAGCCAACGCTGCTCGGGCAGAAGCGGCGGTGCAGCAGGCCCGCTCCGATGCCAGCAGGTCGGAGCTGATCACGCAGCTTGATGGCTTCAAGGCCATTGAGAGCGCGATTCGGCAGAGCAATGAAAATCTCAAGTCGCAGCTCTCCACCGCCAAGGCGGATCTGGAGAAGTCACGCAGCGATCTGATTCGCACTCAGGCGGATATTGCCAACCTCACCTCAGGTAGCGATCAGCTCATCAAGATTCAAGCTGACCTTCAGAAGGAACTGGCCTCTCGCCGCGACGAGACAGTCAAGCTTCGCTCGCAGATCATTGAGCTTTCCGAAGCTAACAACAATCAGTCCAGCGCCACCTCGGCTCTGCGTCGTCAGGTTCGCCTGGCTCAGGAAAACCTGATCAAGACTCAGGAAGAGCTGACGCAGGTCAACGAACTGCTCCGCAAGATTCCGCCCGATGAACTGAATCGCCTGACGCGTGGCGATGCGACCAGTGGTACCGATACCGGCCCCACCTCGCAGCCTCCGGTCCCCATCAATGCACAGGTGACTGATGTCAAGCAGGCGGGCGAGACCACGCTGGTTCAGCTCAACGTCGGCTCCGCAGGCGGCATCAAGCAAAACTACCTGTTCCAGGTGCACCGCGATGGCCAGTATCTGGGCTCGGTCATCATCATGACCGTCGATGAACAGGCATCTGTGGGTCGCGTTCGCCTTCTCAAGACGGGTGCTGAAATCCGCAACGGCGACTCTGCTCGTTCTGGCCCGATCAACTAAGAGATCATTCGATGGCAGCAGCGCTCAAGGCTGCTGCCTGTTGATTCTCGTGTGACTTTTGCCTTCAGCGGTTTGTGCTGCGTGTGATGACGAGACATATATGTTCGTCTGCCGCCAGCAAGATCGTGATTCGAATTTTTGGAGCTGACCATGAGCCAGTTAGGTGGATCATCATCGGGCAAGCGCATCGTGCCTGCTCAGGCCAACATCTACACCGTCCTAGCTGTGGTCGCCACGCTGGTACTAATCGTCGGCGTTGTCTTCGTATGGAAAACCGCTGGCGAAATGACCGGCCAGGGCAACCCTTGGTACGTCGAACCCGCCACTGCCAATCAGGCTTCCGTCACGCCGCCCGCCAAGTGATGCGAATGTCGAGGAGTTCAGCTTCTGGGCTCCTTGCGGCAATACAACGCGCATGCATCAGGAATGTCATCGCTGGACAAGCAGACTACCTCGCCTGATGCAAAGCGAGCAGAGCAATAGAAAAGATATAGGTCGAGGCATGCTGCGGGATGCAGCAGGTGAAAGTCATGGATGGCGTCGCATGTCGATCGGGCCAGAGCCAATCCGTTTTAGTCACATCACTGCAATCGCCGCTGCCTTGACGATTCGCTTGCCTTCCGGGTGTCGCGATTCGTTCAACGCAAGAGAGATTGCAGGCACTACATTGCTGCCGTCGTTACGGTATCATCCGCACAACAATCGCCGATTTGTGTAGGTGCATGGCAGCGTGCATGCTCTGAAAAATAATCGGTGAGTAAACATCTGTGGCTTGAGTTGTCGGTCGTTCTCGTCATGATCCTTCACCCTCAGGCAACGGTGCCTAAAGGCTTTATCTCGTGAAGTTCCTGGACAAACTCCTTGGCTGGTTCAGCGTCGATATGGGTATCGACCTGGGCACCTGCAACACGCTGGTCTGCGTGCGCGGGAAGGGCATCGTGCTCAATGAGCCGAGCGTTGTCGCTGTGAAAAAAGGCACCAACGAAGTGCTCAGACTCAAAGACGGCTATGCCGTCGGCTGGGTCGCTAAGGAAATGCTCGGTAAGACGCCCGGCTCTATCTCCGCCATTCGCCCCCTCAAAGACGGCGTCATCAGTGACTTTGAAATCACTGAGGCGATGCTCAGCTACTTCATCAACAAAGTCAACGGCAAAGGCCCGTTCATGCGGCCGCGCGTCGTCATCGCTGTGCCTTCGGGAATCACAGCGGTGGAAAAGCGCGCTGTGCTTGATAGTGCCGAACGCGCTGGCGCTCGCCGAGTTTATCTCGTCGAAGAACCGATGGCTGCGGGTATCGGCGCCAAACTGCCAGTTGTTGAAGCTACCGCGAGCATGATCGTCGATATCGGCGGCGGCACCACCGAAGTCGCCATCATCAGTCTCGCTGACATCGCTCAGTGCGAATCGATCCGCGTTGCCGGTGACGATCTGGATGAAGCCATCATCAATCACATGAAGAAGGCTTACAACCTGATGATCGGCGAGCAGACTTCTGAAAAAATTAAAATAGAAATCGGCTCCGCAGTTCCCATGTCTGATGGTCAGGAACTGACCCTCGAAGTGCGCGGCCGCGACATGATCTCCGGCCTGCCTCGCAAAACTGTCGTCACCAGCGAAGAAATTCGCGAGTGCCTTCAGGAACCACTTCTGCAAATCGTCGAAGCTGTCACGCGAACATTGGAAAAGGCAGAGCCCGAACTTGCTGCCGACCTCGTGGATAACGGCATCTGCCTCGCTGGCGGCGGTGCACTCCTCCGCGGCATCAGCACGATGATCGCCAACTCCACAGGCCTCGATGTCCGCGTCGCTGATGATCCGCTCACCTGCGTCGCACGCGGCACCGCCATCTACCTCGAACACCTTGAGGAATGGAAAGGCACCATGGAAAGCGACATGGACGGGTGAGGAGCAGAGGTCAGAAGTCAGAGGTCAGAAGTCAGTAAGAAAAATCCAAAGCAAGAAAATTACAAAGCCCACGCACTCCTGTGCGTGGGTTTCTTTTTTCTCTCAACCTTTCAAAATCGCCTGCGCTGCATTGAGGCCGCAGGCGCCCATCACGCCGCCGCCGGGATGCGTTGCAGCGCCGCAGAGAAATAGCCCTTTGATCGGCGTGCGATAAGGCATGCGGAACGGGCCAAGCTGATGCAGGGACATCGCGCCTTGGAAGATGTTGCCGCCGGTGAGGCCGTAGGTTTTTTCGAGATCGACGGGGGTGAGAAGCTGGCGGTGAAGAATAAGCTCGCGAATGTTGGGGGCGTAGCGAGCGACGATATCAATGCAGCGATCGAGAAATGCATCTTTCGTTGCAGCGTCCCACTGCCCATCTCGAAGCTCATACGGAGCGTACTGCACAAACATCGAAAGCAGATGCTGGCCCGGAGGCGCGAGCGTTGAATCAACTGTGGTGGGCATCGTAATTTCGAGCACCGGTTCACGGCTGGGCATGCCATATTTCGCATCATCGTAAGCCCGCTCAATCGTCTCCATCGTGGGACACAAATGCGTCGTGCCATGCAGTGCCAATTCGCGCGCCACATCACCCGTATTGAAATTCGGCAAGCCGCTCAAGGCCAGATTGATCTTCGCACTGGCGGAGGAATAGTCGATGGTGTTTAGATGATGCTTGAGATCATCGGGAAGATGCTGTGTACCCACGAGTCTGCTGAGTGTGAGGTTTGCATCGACACTTGATGCGACGACAGCCGCTTCGATGGTTGTGCCATCGTCGAGCGTGACGCCGGTGACTTTGCCGCTATTTACATTGATCGCGCTGACGCCTGCTTCCCTGCGAATCACCACACCAAGTTGCTCACACGATTTCGCCAGTGCATCGGCAAGGCCGCCCATGCCGCCTTGAACATATCCCCACACGCCACGCGCGCCGCCTGCTTCGCCCATGACGTGATGCAGCAGGACATATGCAGTGCCGGGCATCGAAGGCGCCGCGAATGCGCCGATGATGGCATCGGTGGCGAGCGTGGCCTTGAGCGTTTCATCTTCAAACCAGCGATGCAGAATCGGCGTCGCAGGACCGGTGAGCAGTTCGACAGCCGCGTGAAGATCATCGCCCAAAGCCTTGGCCAGTTTTGAATACTGCCACAGCTTGGGCAGATCGCGCAGCTTCGGCGGCACCGCCAGAGGCGGCGCCATCAGGATCGGTTCAAGCTTCGTTGCAATGCGCGTCAGTAGCGCTTCATACTGCGGGTAAGCCTTGGCATCCTTCTGTGAAAACTTACTGATCTCCCGCTGATTTGCGGCAGTATCAGCGCCAAGCAAAAGATGCCTTCCATCAAGAAGCGGCGTGAATGATGAAGGCGTTCGCGGCAGCACCTTCAGGCCGTTCTCATTAAGCTTCAACTCGCGAATGATCTTCGGAAGGAACAGCGAGATGACATAGGCCGCCGGCGAAACTTTGAACCCGGGCCAAAGCTCTTCGGTGGAGGAGCAGCCGCCCATGACGTGGCGCTTTTCAAGGACGCAGACCTTGCGACCTGCCTTGGCGAGATAGGCGGCACAAACGAGGCCGTTGTGTCCGCCGCCGATGATGAGTGTGTCGTATGAGGATGATGATGGCATGGTGCGTATGGTAATTAGCCGTCCGTCTTGGCGAACGAAGGGATGAATTGAAAGTAGGAGTAAATCACGGTGTCATCGGTTGCCAAAGGTAATAGACGCCCACCGAAGCGCCGCCTGGCATCTCGGGCATGTTCAGTTGCAGCAGGTTGATCTGCGTGCCGCCGCCGATGGATTTCGCGTTGCTTGCTGCAACTTCACCGATGGGCGCAGTTGCATAAGGCGATGCGACGTAGCTGAGCGGGCGATGATAGATCACCATATTGGCGTGCTTGATGTTCGCCAGTGCCTTGGCTTTTGCGTGAGCGGTGTAGAGATCGCCCAGTTCATCGACCAGTCCCAGCGTCAGCGCATCTTCACCGCTGAACACGCGACCATCGGTCACCTCAGCGAATTTGTCAGCGGGGATGTTTGGGCGAGCACTTCGCACGGTGGAGGTAAAGCGTGCATAAAAGTCATCGACGAGCCCTTGCAGAATGGCGCGGTGATCATCAGTGAGTGTGCCAAAGGGTGAGCCGGCTGCTTTGTTCTTACCGCTGGTGATCGCTTCGGTGGCGATGCCCCAGCGATCGAGTGCGGGTTTGAAGGACATGGTTTGAATGATGACGCCGATCGAGCCGGTGATGGTGGAGGGGTACGCGACGATGTGATCTCCAGCGCAGCTGAGGTAATAGCCGCCGCTGGCTGCGATATCCATTTGCAGAATGACGACGGGTTTTTTCGATAGTTCCTTGAAGCGCATCACCTGGCGGTACATGACATCGGTGGCGGTGACAGTTCCGCCGGGCGTGTTGATGCGCAGGATGATCGCTTTGACATCGCTGTCGTGTTGCGCTTTGTGCAGTTGTTCATCGAGCAGGGCGACGGGGTTCTCGCCTTCACTGAGAAGGCCGACGCGATTGGCGTTGAGGATCATGCCTGAGACATCGATGATGGCGACCTGATGATCACCTGCGTTATTTTCCTGATGGACGACTGTGGGCGTCAGTTCGCGATCGCCGGAGCTGAGGCCGACGGTGAAGGTGAGATTACCGCAGCCGCAAAGATTGAAGATCGCAGTGTAGATGATGAGGGTACAAATGGATCGCGGCATGATGATGTTCTCCCATCGGTGCATCGTTGCATCGATGTGGACTTTGCAAGGAGGCAAGTGACCTTGCCGTTGATGATGAAAGTATATCTCGCTTAGCAGTGCAGTTGTTCGTTTTGGCTGCGCTTGAGATGAGGCGGAAATGATTGGCCACCGAGACACCGAGGGCACCGCGGAAGACAAATGATTCGACGAGCAACCCCGTCGCAATTGCAGCATCTGAATTCACTGACTTTCAGCCCGCTTGATTTATTTTCTAGATCTGCCTTGCTGTCTTCCTCGGTGCTCTCGGTGTCTCGGTGGCCAATCCTGCCTTGGCCTTGAATTAAGACTCGGGCGCAAATTTCAAACTCATGTCACTTGAGCTTGCGTAGTCGCAGTAGTGGCAAGACCGCAGCCACGGTGCAGATCGCGGCGAGCGGCCCAATGCCCGCGAGCATCGGCCAGAAGTGAAACATCCAACTTTCCCCAGCGATGGCGAAGCCGATCAGTCCGCAGATCGGGCCAACGGAAAAGCTAAGTCCGATCAGGCTTTCATGTGCGCCGCCAGCATCGACGGAGGCATTCTTGACCACCATGGCATAGTAAAGGGCTGCGTAATAAATGATGCCTTCGGTGAAGCCGAACACGATTTCAGCGGCGACGATCGCAGCAGCATTGGGGACAAGCAAGACGACAGCCAAACTGATTGGCAGTAGTACCATGCATATCCACAGAACACTGGCGCGGTCATGCCACCAGGGAACGAAATACAGCACGATGAAAGTGATCCAGCGTGCAAAATCGATGACCGAAGCCAGACGCGTCTTCTCCTCAACGTCATAACCGAGCCGTCCAAAAAGTTCGGGAAACAGAGGCACAAGTAGGAAGAACAGAGCGTAGCTGTACAGCAGCAACCAACGGCTGGAGATGAGCAGCTCCTGGCAACGTTTGAGCCGATCGGCAGGCAATCGGTCCGGATGGTTGTCTGGCAGATGAGTGATGCGGGCAGGAAGAAAAAGTGAAAGCACAGCCACCACCAGAAACAGAATCGCCCCAATGCCAAAAAGCCAAAACGTCAGTGCCTTGATGATCGGCCCCGTCCACAGCATCGCTAGTGGAATGGCGAGCGACCACGTCATGTTGAATCGGCCCAGTGCTCGAGCGGTATCACGCGGCGAACGGCCGGCACTGACGTAGCTCTCCACAATCGGCCACATCGTTGCGTTGAAAAACTGAAACAGCAGTGAGCCACCCACAATGGTGCTTGCATTGGGCCAAGCAAACATCGCAGCCAATGATAGGAACTGCATGGCAATCGCAATCCGTAGAACACAGCGATCGCCAAATCGTGTGGCAAAACGATGGCTAGGCAATGCGCCTGCCACGTAGCTGATGCCGCAGCCCAGCGCTAGAAGCAGATTTTGCAATTGTGAAAAATCGAACTCGCGGAAGGTGAAGAAATAGACACCACGCGAGGCAAAGACGGATGCCACGCTTCCAAAGAAGCTGAGGATGAGAAGGGCGATGAAGCGATTCACGGGAGGAGGAAAAAAGCGGGAAAGCGGGAAATGGAAGACGGATAGACGGCGCGCTTAAGGGGTGTGGTTGATTGAGTGCATCACTTCACAACACCTTTCGCGTCATGGCTCGCCGCATGTCGCGGTCGGCGCTGCGGGCCTTGATGTCCTGCCGTTTGTCGTGAGCCTGTTTGCCACGACCGACGCCGATTTCCAGTTTTACTTTGCCGCGCACGAAGTACATGGCCAGCGGCACGAGCGTCGTCTTGTTGCCCGCAGCTTCTTCATACAGCCGCTGAATCTCCCGGCGATGCGCGAGCAGTTTGCGCGGCCGAATCGGTTCGTGGCCGTTGTTTCCCATCGCTTGACGGTAAGGGGCGATGTGAACGTTATAGAGCCAAAGCTCCATCGTATTAGGCTCAACGCGCGCGAAGCCTTCGCCCAGTGAGACTTCGCTGTTGCGGATCGATTTCACCTCGCTGCCTTGCAGGACGATGCCGACTTCGACTTTGTGATCAATGTGATAGTCGTGTCGCGCTTTGCGATTATCGATGCGAGGCGAGAGGGTCGTGTTGTCTTTCTTTTTACTCATATAGGTTTGTGCCATCAGCTATCAGCCATCAGCTTTCAGCCATCAGCCAAAGTCATCAAAGCGATCCAATGTAACTTGCAACGCTCAAGGCTGAAAGCTGACGGCTGATAGCTGATAGCTTCCCGATCACACCACCACCTTTGTCCATTGCCCCTGCCAGAAGCGGAAGCCGAAGATCAGGCCGCGAATGGTGAGTTCAGCACAGAGGCCGTACCAGACACCGATGATGCCGAACTCGAAGACAATCGCGATGAGATAGACCAGCGGCACACGCACGAGGTAGATGCTGATGTAAGTCAGTCGCATGGTCGTCTGCGTGTCGCCAGCGCCGCGCATGGCGTTGGAGAGGACGATCGCTGTCGCGAAGAAAACTTGGACAGGGCCGCAAATCTGAAGCAGCGTCGGAGCCAGCGCGAGAAGTTCCGGCTTGTCCGTCACCAGGCGCACCAAAGGCGTGGGGATCACCAGAAACATCACGCCCATGAGGCCCATCACGACGACGCCCAGTTTCCAGCAGAGAATCGCCGCCTGCTTGGCGCGGTTCTCATCACCCAGGCCAAGGTATTGCCCCGTCAAAGTTGCCGCGGCAATGCCCAGCGCCATGCAAGGCAGATAGCTGATCGCTTCCAAACGCACCGCGATGATGTGAGCGCCTTGCGACGCTTGAATGATCGGGTCAGCACTGATGGCAACGATGCCTACCATCTTCATGACGAAGATATTGCCCATCCACATGCCCAGCGATTCAAAGAGGCTCGCGCTGGCAACGCGGATGATGCGCTTCATCGTGTGCCAGTGCAGCTTGATACGAATCCAGCGCAGACGAATGGTGCCGCCGTCGCGAGTCTGCATGTAGATGATGAGGACCGCGCCGATGGTCCAAGCGATAACGGTGCCCCATGCGACACCGGCGATACCGTGGCCACCAAGAGGGGCGGGGGCGTAAACGAAAGCGATACTGCACACGGCGTTGATGATGTTGATAATCGCCAGCACGGCGAAGGGCGAACGGGTGTCACCACTGGCGCGCAAACAGGCGGAGCCTACGAGCAGTATCGAAGCCGCCGGTGCGCTCAATGCGAGGATGCGCAGATAGAGCACCGCCATCGCCTCGGCTTCGCCATGCAACTCCATGAAGTGAGCTACCGCATCGGCGGAGAAATAAATGAGCACCCCGGAAACAAGTCCAACGAAGGCGGACATGAGCATCGCTTGCCCTAGCGCAGCATTGGCGACGCGGCGATGCTTGCCGCCGACAGCGCGGCTGATGACGGCAGTGGCGCCGATGCCCACCGACATCTGCAAAATGCTCATGCCCCAGACGATGAAAGATGCCACGCCGATCGCGTTGGTCGCTTCCACGCTGATGTGTCCCGCCAGCGCGGTGTCCACGTAGCCGACCAGGAAATTGAGCACCTGTTCAAGGAATGGCCAGATCGCCAGGTAAAGCACCTGCTTGGTGAGCGTGAGCCCTTTGAGTTTGCCAGAGAGTTCGAGCAGCGGGGCGGGGAGATGGCCGGGCATGCGCGATTGAGCGGTGGATGTACGTGCCGCTCCCGGAGCGCTGTCTGCCAGGGCTTCTGCGGGCGGCGCAGAGGCGAGCCCTTTCTCGATGTCCGAAGCCCGACGATTCATGGTCAACTTCGCTGCCGGTGTGAAAGAAGTGAATGATACGGCACACCGTGATAGGTTACGAATCAGCCGCTATCATTCGGATCGCAGACATTCCAGTTGCCACGCATCACAGAATGTTGAACAGTTGAAATCTCCACCGTTTAGCCGCGGAGCAAAGGCTCTGCGACGCTCCGCGCGGCTTCTCGCCTCAACATCAGTTCCCCACAGGATCGCCCGATGTCCAAGAACTCTTCCCACGCTCTCCGCATCGCCTTGTTGCAACATGCATCGCCGCAAAGCGGCGCGCCCGAGAAAAATCTCAACAAGGCGATGGACATGATGCGCGAGGCTGCGGGACAGGGCGCGCAACTTCTCCTGACGCAGGAGCTCTTCACCGCTCAGTATTTCTGCCAGACCGAAGACCTTCAATTCTTTGAACTCGCAGAATCCATCCCCGGCCCGACCACCGACAAACTCTGCGCTCTCGCCAAGGAACTCAACGTCGAAATCTCCGCTTCGCTTTTCGAGAAGCGCACGCAAGGCGTTTACCACAACACCTCCGTCGTCATCAGCGCCAAAGGCGAGCTCATCGGCAAGTATCGCAAGATGCACATTCCCGATGACCCGCGCTTTTATGAAAAGTATTACTTCACGCCCGGCGATATCGTCGGTGAAAACGACACCGCAGGTTGGCAGACGCATCAGCTTCGCGATGCAAAAGTCGGCACGCTCATCTGCTGGGATCAGTGGTATCCAGAAGCTGCCCGCCTCACTGCACTGCGCGGCGCTCAACTGCTGATTTATCCCACTGCCATCGGCTACGCTCACAGCGAACCCGATGGTGAACCCGCACGCCAGATCGACGCCTGGCAAACCGTGCAGCGCTCGCACGCCATCACCAACGGCGTCTTCGTTGCCGCCATCAATCGCATCGGCGTTGAAGATGATCTCACCTTCTGGGGACACAGCTTCGTCGTTGATCCCGGCGGCAAAGTCATCGCACAAGCCTCCGATGATAAGGAAGAAATTCTTATCGCTGATTGTGATCTCTCCTACATCGATCGCGTTCGAGTCAACTGGCCTTTCTTGCGCGATCGGCGAATCGATTCCTACGGCGGACTCACCAAGCGATACATCGACTAACCGACATCGATTCACTCGTCCATCGACCACCCAACACGCGAATTGATTCTTCTCATGCCTCAGCTCAACGATCACCTCACCGGCCTCACGCAACCGACGCAGTCCGCTCGCGCGCTGGGCTATCGCATGCCCGGCGAGTTCGAACCTGTCGATGCAGTCTGGCTCACCTATCCGCACAACCGCGACACCTGGCCCAACTGCTTCGATAAGGCCTGCGCCCAGTACGATCAGTTCATCAAAGAGGCTTCGCGCTTCACCAAGGTCAACGTCATCGGTCGCGAATTCAACTGGAAAACCAACGATTCCTGGGTCCGTGATTACGGCCCAATCTTCGTCGTGAACAATACTCCGGGTTCTGGACTTTTGGCCTGTCACGATTTCACATTCAACGGCTGGGGCGGCAAGTACGACACCGACAACTACCAGCCGCAGATTGATGATGTCATTCCACGCTTTGCTGCGAAACACCTGAACATTCCCATCTGGTGCCACGATCTGATTCTCGAAGGCGGCTCCATTGATGTGAACGGGCGCGGCTCTGTACTCACCACTGAGCAGTGCCTGCTCAACGTCAATCGCAATTCGAAACTGACGCGCGCTCAGATCGAACAGGGATTGCACGATGCACTGGGCACGCGGCACATCATCTGGCTGCCCGGCGGCATCGAAGGCGATGACACCGATGGCCACATCGATGATGTCGCTCGATTCATTGATGCCACGACCATCGCTATGATCCGCGCGCCCAAGGACAACCCGGATCATGAAATGCTCGAGCGCAACTGGGCTGCACTTGCAGATGCGAAGGATCAAGATGGCAACGCGATCAATCTGGTGGCGCTGCCGGTGCCTGAGCCTCGGTTTTACGATTACCCGCCCATCGGTAACGACGAGGGCGGGCACTATCAGCTCCCCATGAGTCACGCCAATTTTCTGATTCTCAACGAAGGTGTGCTCGTGCCCACCTTCGGCCAGAAGAGCGATGATGACGCGATCGCCGCTTTGCAGAAGGCGATGCCCGCCCACACCATCGTCGGCGTGCGCTGCGAGCATCTGGTCGTCGGCTTCGGTGCGATGCACTGCCTTTCGATGCAGCAGCCTCGCGTATAAACACACGGCAATCGCCTGTTTCAGCAGCCAGATTTGTCTACCTTGCACATTTTTCATTTTCGTTCTCGCTGTTAAGTCGTTTTAGTTAAGAAGGTTATCTCGTGTCTAGGGGTAAACGGGTAGACGTCTACATTCAAGTCCCTTTTGCCGCATTGTGAGCGGACAGACGTTGCCCCGAGAACGGCACAACACTGCACAGCCCAGTTCATCGAACAAAACAGCATTGGAGAAATCAGAAAACCTGGCAGTGGTCATGGCAAAGGCTCCAATGAGACAGGTGGAGAAAGATGGAGAGAGAGGATCGAGCCAGCCGTAGTTTATCACATTTTGAACAATAAGTCAAGAAGTGTCAATGGGGTACAGGCCATTAAACTCAGTGAATGTGCAACATCATTTCGCAGGACGATCTGATCGTCTGTCCAGACGCGGGCGGCTACAATCATGGCATGGCGACTTTTCGCGTTATTCACGCTTGTTGTGTACTGATTCTGCTTGCGCTGTTGCCGCACGTGGCCCGCGCTGATGATGTCACGTTTCGCAATCACGTCATGCCCATTCTCGCCAAGGCTGGATGCAACAGCGGGGCCTGTCATGGCAACATGAACGGCAAGGGCGGCTTCAAGCTATCGTTACGCGGTGAGTCGCCTGCGCTGGATTTGGAAACCATCAGCCGGTCGCAGCTTGGCCGCCGTGTGAATCTCACTGACGCAGTTGACAGCCTGCTCCTGCGCAAAGCGACCGCTTCCATTGCCCATGAAGGCGGTAAGCGATTCGCTGTCGGCTCACTTGAATATCAAACACTTCACCACTGGATCTTTGCAGGTGCACCGGATGACAACACTGCGCTGGCGAAGCTGACATCGCTGGAAGTGTCTCCGCGTGAGTCGATTCTGATTGAGCCGATTGCATCTGTTCAGCTTCGCGTGATGGCGACGTTTTCCGATGGCACCAAACGCGATGTCACTTCGTATGTCGTTTTCGATCTCTCTAATCTTCTTGCGACGGTCTCTGCGCAAGGCCTTGTTGAACGCGTCAAGCCCGGCGAGGTGACGGTGACGGTGCGCTTCAACCATTTGCAGCAGCCCGCACGCATTGCGTTTGTACCGGCAAGGCCGAACTTCATATGGAGCGAGCCTGCGGCTGTGAATTTTATTGATGAACATGTTCATACCAAGCTCAAGAAGCTGCGGATGAATCCTTCGCCACTAGCGGATGACAGTACGTTTATCCGCCGTGCGTTTCTGGATGTGATTGGTGTGTTGCCTACGCCGGGCGAGGCGCGAGCTTTCGTTGCTGACAGTCGTATTGATAAGCGCGATCGGCTCATCGATGCGCTGCTTGAACGTCCTGAATTCAACGATCACTGGGCGCTCAAGTGGTCCGATTTGCTTCGCAACGAAGAGCGCGTGCTCGATGCCAAAGGTGTGCGTGCTTTTCATGGCTGGATTCGTGATTCCATTGCAACGAACAAACCAGTGAGCCAGTTTGTTCACGATCTGATCACTGCACGCGGCAGCACCTACGACAATCCCGCTGCCAACTTCTACCGCGCCAATCGTTCCGCTGATGTTCGCGCGGAAGCCACCGCTCAGCTCTTTCTAGGCACGCGCATGCAGTGCGCCAAGTGCCATAACCATCCTTACGACCGCTGGACGCAGAACGATTACTACAGCTTTGCTGCGTTCTTCGCTCCGATCGATTACAAGATCATCGAGAACAATCCCCGCGACGAAAATGACAAGATGATGTTCATCGGCGAGCAGCTTGTCGTGATGAACAGCAAGAATCAGGTCAAGCATCCCGACGGCGGGCGCGTGATGAAGCCTGCGTTTCTGGGCGATGCGAAGCAGCCTGCCGAGTCGAAAGGCGATTCGCTCGAGTCACTGGCCCAGTGGATGACCAGCGGCGAGAACAAGCGATTCGCAGCAGCGCAGATCAATCGCATCTGGTTTCATCTGATGAGCAAAGGCATCGTCGATCCCATCGACGATTTTCGCGATACCAATCCGCCCAGCAATGGGCCATTGCTCGATGCGCTGACTCGCGCATTTATCAAGTCGAATTACGATCTGCGGGCGATGGTGAAACTGATCTGCACAAGTCGAACTTATCAGCGTGCATCGCAGCCCACTGCGGATAACGAAGAAGATCAGTCCAACTTCTCGCACGCTTTCGTTCGCAGGCTGACTGCGGAGCAGATGCTCGATGCCATGAGCGGCGCGCTCGATGCTCCAGTTGCATTCAACGGCGTGCCGCGTGGCTACCGTGCCGCTCAGATTCCCGGCGTCGCCGCCATCTATCGCGATCGTGACCCAGCGCCGGGCGACCGTTTCCTTCGCCTCTTTGGTAAGCCGCCGCGCCTGGTCGCATGTGAATGTGAACGTTCCAATGACACGGCGCTAGGCCAAGTCTTTGAACTTACGAGCGGCGAGACGATCAACGATCTGCTCACGCACGATGACAACCGCATTGCACAGATGCTGCGCGAGAAGAAGAATGATGATCAGATCATTGATGAACTTTACTGGGCAGCGCTGAGCCGTGCACCCAGTGAAACTGAACGCGGCGCTGCGAAGAGCCTGCTTGCTAATGTCAAGGATCGAAGGACGGGCATTGAAGACATCGCATGGGGACTACTCAATGCGAAAGAGTTTGTGCTGCGAAGATAATCTGCGTGCGCACTTGTGATTTGCCATCACATAGCCCCCGGCTTGCCGGGGGTGAATTTGCAGATGATATCTGCTGTACGCCGACTCGAATTCTTGCCAAGAGCCAGCCCTAGACGCGTGTGAAGAATGTAGTGGGTGGCCTGTGGCAACCCCCGGCAAGCCGGGGGTGAATTTGCAGATGATATCTGCTGTACGCCGACTCGAATTCTTGCCA
>CAZYQL010000034.1:17450-29564 GCA_964650055.1 uncultured Phycisphaeraceae bacterium
GCCGGGGGTGAATTTGCAGATGATATCTGCTGTACGCCGACTCGAATTCTTGCCAAGAGCCAGCCCTAGACGCGTGTGAAGAATGTAGTGGGTGGCCTGTGGCAACCCCCGGCAAGCCGGGGGCTATGTGCCATCCGCTCGCTTATGCGTCGCGGCTCGGACAAGGCATTTCGTTTTCGGAGGGCGGTTAGGCCTTGAGCAGTTTCATCGCTTTTTGCAGGTCGTTCCAAACTTTTTTGCGATTCTCCGGTGTGTAGGCGCGCAGCAGATACGCCGGGTGAAACGTGGGCATCACAGGGACCGATGGGCCTGCGGGTTTGAGGGCATCGAAGCTGTGCCAGATGCCGCGGATGGCGGTGATGCCTTTGTTGGTTTGCAGAATCTGTTTGGTGGCAGGGCCGCCGAGCGTGACGATGACGCGAGGCTGAATGGTTTCGATTTGCCGTTTGAGATAATCCCAGCACGCGTGTACTTCGTCGGTGGTCGGTGCGCGGTTCTGCGGCGGACGACACTTGACGACATTGGCGATGTAAACCTGCTTGCGATCCAGGCCCATCGCCTTGATCATTTCATCTAGCTTTTCTCCTGAGGGGCCGACGAAGGGACGCCCCTGCAAGTCTTCGTTTTCGCCGGGGCCTTCGCCGATGAAAAGCAAGTTTGCATCGGGATCGCCTTCGCCAAATACGGTTTGAGTGCGCCCATTGCACAGTCCGCACTTGCGGCAGGAGCGCACCTCATTCACATCCATGCCATGCAGCAGGTGAATCTTGGTATTGAGATCGAAGGTCTGGTTGTATTTGGGAACAGGCGGCAGCGTGTCGTCGGGATAAGCGGTCGAAGGAGCAGGAGCAGATGCAGCAGCAGCAGATGCAGGTGAAGGCTTGGTGCCAAAGAGGTCGGCGGTTGCTGGCGCATCTGTTGAACGAGGCGGGGCGGCAACGCGAGGAGCAACAGCAGGCGTTTGCGATGTGACGGGTGGTGTGGTGATTTGAGATGGTGATGAGGGCTCACCGATTGAGGCGGCGGTGGCGACATCGTTCACAGGCACCGCTTCAACACCCAGGAGCTGATCGGTGCGAAGGTGCTGCCGGAGGATTCGTTCTCGTCGCGCATCATCCATGCGAGCAGCATAGCGAAAATGATCGGGCTGCTCGTCCGAGCCGCAAGGCGTAAGCCTGCGGAGTCCGGAAGACACAGTGGATTTCAGTGCGTCAAAAGATTCCGCTCGCTTGCGCATCGCGGCTCGGATGGCATTTGCCGACAGTGCCAAAGTGTGAGCAACGAGTAAAACACCTTGCAAAGCATGGATTTATTCGTTTGTTTTGCAAGCGGAATCATCTCTATAGCCGATGCTTGGTTCAGGGTGGAAAGTCTTTTCGCGAGGAATTGCAGATGGCACAACCTGATGCGAACAACCCTGAGTCGAGCAACCCTGAGTCGAACCAACCTGAGGCGAGCAAGCCCGACACCAGCAAGCCCGATGTGAACAAGATTGTTCTCGGCCCGCAATGTTGGATCAAAGGACAGATGCGAGTCGATGGCGACTTGCAGATGCTGGGCCAATACGAAGGGGAGATGCATGTCGGGGGCACACTGGAAGTCTGCGAAAGTGCAACGGTCAAAGGCATCATTCGCGCGGGCGCTGCTCGTGTGTCAGGAAAAGTTGAAGCGGACCTGATCGCAGAGCAGGGGATAGCGCTGCTTGCTGGGTGTCATGTCACGGGGCGCCTATTTTCGCCGAGGATTCTGGCGGTGAAAGGGGCGACGGTGAGGGCGGAGGTTTGTATTGGACCTGATGCGGTGGCGCAAGCGGATGCGCTGAATCTGTATGCATGCCAGGCGATAGCGGTGGGGGCGGATAAGGATGAAGTTTTGTGTGAACAGGATGATGCGGCGCAAGCGCAAGAGGGGAACGACACAGGCGCAGACTTACACACTGACATTGAAGAATCGATGTCGCATGTCACGCAGACGCCTGCACCGATGAGTGTCGCAGCTGCGATGGATGATGCGGATGATGAGTGCGAGTTGGAGGCGCAGCCGGTGGCTGATATTTCTACGGTGCCTCAGTCGATTCGCGCGGTGCTTCAGCGTCGTCCCCGGCTGGCCAGCCTTTCGACACCGCCTCGGCGCACGGCGTGAAGGCACCAACGTGAAATCATCGCGCCCACTACAAACTCATCTCACTTCACCGCATCGGGAATCACCATCGTCTGCGCCCCGATGCCCAGCAATACATGATGATTCAGCAGCACGCACTGCTGCGCATCGATCCGGGCAGCAGTTAGCGGCAGACGATATTCCTGAAGAATTGAGCCGCCTTGCCGGTCGAGTAGAAACAGGCGATAAGTCACCGTGAAATCTTCTTGCAACCTCGGATCAGGCAATCGCTGCGGCGGCGGCAACCGGGGAATCGCCAGTTCGCCATCACCTGCATAGGTCACCACCAGCATGCGCTCGCGCCCGATCATCTGCACGATGCGCGAGCCTGCTTCTTCATCAATGCCATCGCGCCAGATCATTTTTGAATCGCTCTTGACCGCTGCACACTGATTGGGCGTGAGCAGGTGCCAGCGATCGCCAGTGGCTGCGACATCCACGCCATCGGTGCGCTCGATGAGCACCGAACTCAGCGGATCGCGCACGATATTCTCCAGCGGTTCCACGACCATCAGATTGGTGCCATCGATCAGCACGAGAATTGATTCACCCGCAAGCGTCACCGCATCAATGCGACCGGTGCTCAGGTCTGCGCGCCAGTCCAGTTCGCCATCAGGCAGGCGGTGGATGGTGATCTTGGATTTGAGTCTTCGGTCCACCGGCTGATCGACGTAAATCAGTGAGTCGCCTTCGCTCAGGCCCAGCCACATGAGATTGGCTGGTGCTTCAATCTGCGTGATGACATCGCCGGTGAGTGCATCGAGTGCGATGATGATGGACTTGGAAGTTTCGGTATTGGCCATCGCTTCAATGCCGCCGGAGATGGCGATGCACTCGCCGCTGATGGCCAGGTGATCGACGCGGTCGAACGGGCAGTGGAAGCGCCACTGAATCTGGCCGGTGTCCATGTCGATGCCGATGAGTCTGCCTGAGGCATCTGCGATGCAGGCGATGGCATCGTTGATGATGACGCGCACGGATTGCTCTGCGAACCAGGGATCGGTTGGCACGGGCTGGCCGTGCATGGTGAGTTTCACGCCGCCGCCGCGAAAATCCTGTTGCCCTTGAAACAGCAGCGGGGCATCATTGCCGACATCGACGATCACCCCGCCGCGAAGAATGAATCTGCCTTGCGGCGGCTGATTCGCAGGAAGCTGAGCCTGCGGGTTGTTGGGATCAGATGCTGCGGCGCCGCCAACCATGTCCTTGAGCAAAGCCTGCGCTTTGATGGGTTTCCACAGCAGCTTACCGCTGCGTGCATCGAGAGCGACCATCGTCTGCGATGATTCGATCCAGAAAAGGCAGAGTGTGTTATTGAGCCAGATGAGTTGTGCTTCGGGTTCGAGCTTTGCTTCCCAGAGTCGCTCGAAGGCCGGGCCGCCGCGCAGTTGAATGTGATCACCAAACTGCATCACGACACGATCCAGCGGCCACTGATCGCGCGGCTGAGACTTAGGTAGCAGCAGCGAACCGGCGAGAATCGAAGGCTTCCCCAACTTGTCGCGCAGCAGCGGCAAAGCCTGCGTGCCCATCGCCTCATCGCCCAGGTCAGCAAGCCAGGTGCGGGCGGTGACCGCTTTGCCATCGCGCATGGGCGAAATATTGTCGCGCTCAGCGCGGGAGAGCCACTGCCTTGCGCGCAGCGGTTTGCCGATGCGAACGTATTGCTCTACGAGTCTGCCGACGATGCGATCTCTCAAGGGCAACGCGGACTTCTCACGATAAGCACGGCGAAGCTGCGTGATCGCATCCACATGCCTGCCGCCACGCGCCAGCGATTCGCCGGCCGCCAGCATCGCGGCTGCGGTGGTCTTGGCCAGCGGATATTTGCGGGTCAGTTCGACGAGCTCTGTCGCATCAGGGTTGCCGCCCAGCGTCAGGCGATTGAGCTCTGCCGCTGCACGTTCATCAAACTCTTCAT
Source organism: uncultured Phycisphaeraceae bacterium (assembly GCA_964650055.1). Taxonomy (GTDB): domain Bacteria; phylum Planctomycetota; class Phycisphaerae; order Phycisphaerales; family Phycisphaeraceae; genus JTS-RE9. The sequence continues at coordinate 21,532 of CAZYQL010000034.1, forward strand.
AAACAGCTCGGCCAAACTTCTCAATCATCGCCGCCAGTTTCATGCGCGCTTCAACGCCGCTTTGCTGCCACGTTCCTGCCCGAGGCACGAGTTGACCAGCGAGCATTGGATTTTCCAGCACGGCTTGAAAATGTCGCGCTGCATCTCGCTGGCGCTCCAGCACATTTTCCTTGGGCCATTCGCCATCGAGCAGGTAGCTGGCAAAGGCGAGGTGATACTGCGCTTCATCGCGCGGGGTGACAGTTGCTTTGGCGATGCGGTCGAAGATGTCGCCGCGAAGCTGGTTGTCTTTGGTCACGCCTTTGTCACTGAGCCGAAGGATCTGCTGAAACAGTTCCGAGTGAATTTCATCAGCCTCGGGGCGAACGTCCTGTGGTCTGGTGATCGCTCGATGCCTTAGCACCGCCACGACATGATCGATGCCTTCAATCGCTTCCTTGGCGCGGTCGGATGCGATCGCTGCGTGCGCCAGTGAGAGGCCAGCCTGGGCATCCGTCGGATTCTTACGGATGCGTGCCATCAGATTTTCATACACGACGGGCCAGGTCATGTAGCTGCGAATCGAAGTGCCTGCCGCGACGATCATCTGGCCGTCCAGTGCGTGCAGATTGCCGGTGACATCGATGGGTGTATCCGCTTCTTTTTTGCCGCTATCGAGATTGATGGTGACGATCCAGTTGCTGGTGGGAATCATTAGCCGATTGCCGGTGATGATGCCGCGTGCTGCGGGAGCGCCTGCATCGCCGGTGGAGGCGGACCATTTTGTGTCCAAAGTTTTTCCATTGATGTAATGGACATTCGCACCAACCGTCAGCACATCGCCATCGTTGACAGCCATGTAGTACGCCGCGTTGACGAAGGGTTCGGTATCGAGATCGCGCAGCTTTTTGCCTGTCGCGGGATCGAGAAGCGTCGCTGATGTTCCCGCCATGAAGGGGGCGACGATCAGGCCGGCTTTGCAGAAGACGGGCGGATGCACACTCCACGCCGCGTTGTAGCCGCTAGAAGGCCCGGAGCGAATCACCTTGAACTGCGACATGCGATGCAGCCAGCGCATCGCACCGGTGGGGCCATCGAGGCATGCAATAGCGCCGAGATTATCTGAGACATAAAGCTGCCCATTGTGTGCGAGCAGATGCGTGAAGCCGCGACTGGTGTAGCCGGGCGTGGTGCTGGAGATGTGCCTCTTCCAAAGCAGGCTGCCATCGTGCAGATTCACGGCGATCACATAAGCATCGCGAAAGCCAGAGTTCTGCGACCTGCGCACCATGATGTACGCCCGGCCATCGCGGCCCACAGGTGTGCCATGAAAAAACGATTGCTCGAACGTGGCGTCAAACTGCTCGGGTGTTTTGCGCCACAGCGTTTTGCCATCGGCGCGATTGACGCCGACCATCAGCGTGTCAGGCGTACCCGCCATGACCTGGCCGCGGCCAAGCGAATTGACCCGCCCCATGACAGCGGTGATGACATCACCATCGATCATCACGCCGCGCTGATCGCGCACTGCCTGATCGCGCCCCAGCACGCCAAAGCGATCGTAAGCGGTGCCATCGACGGTGCCCGGTGTGAACGGTGTGGCCCAGATGTCAGACAACGAACTGCGATCGATCGCTCGCAGCGTCAGACCGGTGTTGAGATAAATCGTGTCGCCGATCACGCTGGGAATCATGTGATGATCTTCCGAGCGATTGTTCTGCCTGCTCGGATCGGTGGATGGGCCACGCGGCGAAGTGACATCCGATTGCACATCACGCACAAAGAGCGGCGTGCCCAGCGGACTGGGCAGTTCAACTTTGGGTAGTGTTTCAAAAGAGGTAGTCGCCTTCTCGCTGACGAGTTCATCCAGTTGCGATTGCCAATCCTGAATCTGTTTGAGGCTGCTGGTGGCCGCGAGTTTGCGAAGGGCATCGGTGTGTAATTTCAGACGTGTCGCATCACGAGCATAGAGAGCGCTGGTGGCCTGGAGGTGATGCCATCGTTCCTGCTGTTTGGCGAGGCCGGGATGGGTTGCAAAATCATCGAGCAGATTTCCCGCATCCATCGGCTGCCCGCGCTCCAGATGAAGAGCCGCCGCACGCAGAGCTGCTTCAAGACCCGCATCACACAAACCATACTGCTGGGCAACCAGTTCCAACGCTTGGAAACTGGGCGAAGGCTTCATCGCTACTTCGACAGCACGCGCAGCGACGGGTTCATGAAGTGTGCGATACGCCGTGAGAAGGGCGGCATCTTGAGCGACAGTCAAACGCACCCACCGCTGAGCATCGACATAAACCGGGCCTTCCACCTTCATCAGCTTTCGGCCGTAATCGGTGGCCAATTTCTGATACATCGCGGCAGTTTCGGTCAGTCGCTTCTGATCGCGCAGCACCTGTGCCTGCTTCACGAGATCATCCGCATCAGGTGAATCTTCAATATAGACCGGCGTCACATCCGACTGTGCCAGCAGCGGTGTCGTGGTTGGCAGCGCCAGTACCAGTCCCGCGATGAGCGAAAGGAAAAGTCTCATGTCAAGATTGTAGCCGCAACCACGTGCCAATCCCCGCCGCTTGCGGCGTAGCGCCGATCACTGGCCTGCACTCACAAACTCAAATGCCCCAGCGCCAGAAGTGCGTAATAGGTGTACTCGACATCGAGCGTGTCTTTGGACCAGTTGCCTTAGACGGTGTAGTAAAGATCAGGATTGCCCGCGCGATCGAGGAAGCTGCCGGTTTGCGGATCGAATTGCGATCGCACAAATTCAGCGACCAGATCGCAGGCATCAAGCAACAGGTTCGGGGCGAGCCGAGCCACTTGCAGCATTTCGAGTCTCATACTCACGGCACCAGCCCTCAATCTTCAGGTCATCAAAAATCTTCGTCATCACACGGCGCAGCAGCCCTTTGAGATTCGCATTGTCCAGGCCACGCAGTGCCCGGATCGCCTGTTCCTTGTAGACATCGTGCAACTGCTGCGATCGCGATTCCACTTCCTCTTCATCGCTTGCCGCTTTTGCTGAGGCATTCGCGTGACAACTGATCGGCGTGGCTTTTTGCAGGACCGAGGAGGCGCGTGAGTTCTGCGGGTGTGAACCATGAATCAACTTCGTTGCGAAGTGAATCGAGATCGAGCCTGCGCGTCTGATCATCGCTGGTGAGATGGATCATGTCCCAGAGCCATTCGATGTCGAGGTTGGTGTCCTTGCAATCATCTTGCAGGAGAGGAATGGCGACGCCGGGGATCGCGGCGGATTCCATGTAAGGGAATGAACGTTCGAGAACGGAAAGGCACGAGACGCCGACGATCGCATCGATCTTGCCGGTCTCGATGATGGCCATCACGATCGCCGAGCCTTCGGCGGTGAGCACTGCGTAGCCGAGCCTCTCCGCTTCATTCTGCAAATCCTGAATCGAGTACAAGCCGCACTGTTTGCAGAGAAGCCCAAACTCATTGAACGGAGCCGGGCAGCGTTCTTCATCGCGCAGACATTTGGGTAGCAGCAGCAAGCGACGCTCAAAGGGTACGGGCTTTTCCTTGGCCACGTACGACGCGATGAGCCGGTTCAAATATCCCCGCTCCTCGCGCGTCGGCGGAATGTTCGCTTTCCAGCTTTCTCGCTTGTCCTTTACTTCACTTCCACGCACGCCAGATCGCCCGCAGCATTTCTCAAGTAGATGCGGCCGTTAGCGATCACCGGCGGCGTCCAACATTTACCGGGCACCACATCATCAAGGCGGTGCAGTTCCTTGTACTGATCAGCATTGGCAGCGGCGAATACCAGATCGCCACGGTCGCTGATGATGATCAGTTTGTCACCCGCCAGCGTCACCGCGCCGCAGCCCAGGCCTTTCTGAGTCCACTTGCGTTCGCCGGTGTCGAAGGCGATGCAAGTGAGCGTGACATCGCCGCGTTTGTGTGCGTTGCCGTGGAAGCCGAAGAGGTGGTTCTTGTAGAGGACACAGCTGTCCATGTGATTGGCCATCAGTGTCGTGTGATATTTCTGGCGCAGGTCATTGCCGGTGAACTCGAACAGGCCCGCGCCTTTGCCGTAGCCTGTGGAAATGAAAATCTTGTTGCCCACGACAATCGGCGTTGCTGCGCTGGTATCAAACTGCGTCGTCCACGGGGCCAGTGCCAAGCGCTTGCCGGTCGCAGCATCGATGACGACGAGAGCTTTGCTGTTGAGATCCGCCAGCAGCGTCTTGCCTTCGTATTCAAAGGAAATCGCTGAGCCGTAGGCCTGCTGGAAGGCATCGCTTTTCCATATGAGCTCACCCGTCTCTCTGCTGAATGCAGCGGTCGCGGCGCCTTGCACAATGACTTTGTCCTTAATAACCAACGGCGAAGCGGCAAAGCCCCACTCGGGCGTCTTGCCACCCAGAGACTCAAGCAAAGATGCTTCCCAGATCTTGGTGCCCTTGGCTGCATCGAGTGCGAAAAGCTGACCTTCTTTGCCCAGCACAAACACGCGATCGCCATCGACGGTGGGTGTGGAATTCGGGCCGCCTTCGTAGAGTTTGGCGATCTTGTCGCAAGGGTAGGAAAACTTCCAAATCTCTTTGCCGGTGACAGCATCAAGGCAGAAGACGATTTCGTTGTCGTCGGCGTGGCCCAGGGTGTAGAGCCGACCTTGTGCGATGGATACCGCTGCAAAACCGAGCGACACATTCGCCTTCCAGATGACTTTGGCGGAAGCGGGATTCCAATCGGTTTCCTGCGAGATGCCATCACGATGGAGGCCGCGCCATTGCGGCCAGTCTGCTGCGAATATGGGAGCACAGGTCATTAGCATCAGGGCCAAGACTGCACTCAACACGGAAGCTTTGCGGGTCATCTTCATCTTCATCTTCATGGTCTGTTCCTGTCTAAGTCGAAGAGCGTTCTCAACACATCCAACGCAATCAAAGGCTTCCATTATTCCCATCACGGTTCCACGATCGGATGGTTGTAGCGAATCTGAGCTTGAAGCTTGAACAGATAATCATGAACCTTTTTCAAACCCGGGTGGTCATCATCCACACTGCGCACAATGTGATCGAAGCCACCCGTGTTCAGTGCCAGATCATAGAACACTTCTTTCGCCTCCGGAAACAGCGGGCCTGCGCCAGCTTCATGCAGGCCGCCATCAATCAGCAGCGTCCATAGTTCCTGTTTCTGCTGCGGCGTGAGTGTGGTGACAAGCTCGCCTTCACGGCGCAGCGCAGCCAGACCACCGGCATAGCGCAGCTCCGATCTACGAGAAAGTTCGAAATAAGTCAGCCGCTGCGTGGTGGTGCGCGTGAAGAGCGTCAGCGCAAACACCGCCGGCGGATTCGCAGTGGCTTCAATCGTTGGCCCCGCGCAGCTCACGCACATCACTGCGGAGCACATCATCATCAACCACGCAAGGCAAGCGCGAACTTGCCTGAACAGGATGGGACACGGAGACGGCTTTTCATTGAAGATCATCATGAACAGGCGATCATACGTCTGTCCGACGTTTCCCTCAAAGTTTGTCCTTCACCGCCGCTTGCGGCTTCGCTCTCCGCTGCTCGAAAATGAGGTGTAAGAATATGCCTAAAACTTTGAGCGCTGTGAGAGATTTACCTTGCTCCGTCACCATTCGGTGATAGCATTTAGGTGTGATTCGACGTGGGTCGAGTTTTCGAAGTCCACAAATTCTTTGAATGACGAGTGCGTCCTGAGCGGTTCTCGTATCAGGCACTCCACGGGAGAAGAACAATGACTCGCAGAAATCGACGCATGATGGGTACCGCTGGTTTGGTGTTCATGTCGGTCATTGCAGCCTGCATCGGCATGGCCGTGGGCGTGCTCATGGTCATGGGCATCGTGCAGTTTTACACCAGCGGCTGACCCATCGGGTTCATCGCTTGGCTGATCCTTTCCTATGACGCTTCGCCACAGGCAACGCGCTGGTGCTGTCCATGTTGTTGCTATCCCCGTTTGCGTCATCGCCCACTGTGACTAGACTTGCCACTCCCGTCGCCCCGGCCTGAATCCGGTGTGCGATCAGGAGTTTGATCCTCCATGAAAACCAGTCTGCAATGGCTTAATAGCTACCTCGATCAGCCGGTCTCTGCCCAGCAGGTCATCGCGCTTTTGCCTGACGTGGGCTTCCCCATCGACAGTCAGGAATCTGTCACTGCTTCCACCGGCCAGAGCGATGTGCGCATGGAAGTCGAGATCACCAGCAACCGTGGCGACTGTCTGAGCCACGTGGGCCTGGCCCGCGAAGTGGCGGCAGCAGCGAAGAAGAAACTCGCGCTGCCTGACATGACGCTGCCCACGGCCACCGATGCGAAAGTCGAAACCGTTACTCGCGTCGAGAACCACCAGCAGACGCTTTGCCCGCTCTATACCGCGCGTGTGATTCGTGGTGTCAAGGTCGGTCCAAGTCCTGCCTGGCTGATCGATCGCCTTGCAGCGGTGGGGCTGCGCAGCGTCAACAACGTGGTGGATGTCACCAACTTTGTGCTCTTCGAACTGGGGCAGCCGCTTCATGCTTTTGATCTCAAACGACTGCGCGGCGAGGCGATCGTCGTACGCAAGGCCAAGAAGAACGAGCCCTTCACCGCGATCGATGGCACCAAGCACACGCTGCGCGATGACATGCTCGTCATCGCTGATGCTCAGGTGCCCGTCGCCATTGCGGGAGTCATGGGCGGACTCGAAAGTGAAGTCGGCAGTGAGACCACTGACATCCTCATCGAGTCAGCCATCTTCGAACCACTGTCGGTGCGCAAGACCTCGCGATCGCTCAAACTCAAGAGCGATTCAAGCTATCGCTTTGAGCGCGGCGTCGATCCGCTGGGCGTTGATCTGGCCAGCAAAAGAGCGGCAAAACTGATCATCGAATTAGCAGGCGGCAAGCTGTGTGAAGGCGTGATTCGTGTCGGTGCCAGTGCGCCGACGCCGCGCGCTATTGAGCTGCGCGTGGCTCGATGCAACAGTCTGCTCGGGGTGAAACTTGAAGCTTCACTGATGGTTGAGCTGCTCGAACGACTGGGGCTTTTCCCGCGACTGAATCAGAATGTGATTACGTGTGTGGTGCCGACGTTCCGACTTGATCTGGAGCGCGAGGTGGATCTCATCGAAGAGATCGCCCGGCTGCACGGCCTGAATCAGATTCCGCAGCGCGAGAAAATTGAGCTCAATGTGCGACCGGTGCAGCCGATCACTGTGGCACGTAAGCGATTGCGCGAGACGCTGATCGCTCATGGGTATCACGAGACGATCACGCAGAGTTTTGTTTCTCCAAAATTAGGTGAGCCGTTCCTTGCTGCGGGGCACACGCCGGCTGCGGTGGAGCATGATCTTCGCAAAGGTGAAGGCATGCTGCGTCCTTCGGTGCTGCCGAGCTTGCTCTCGTGTCGCAAGACGAATCAGGATGTGGGCAACACTGGCGTGAAGCTTTTCGAGATGGCGGCGTGCTGGTCGAGGCATGATGACAAAATCGTGGAGCGTTCTGAGCTTGCAATTCTTGTCGATGCCGAGGCTGGAAGCGATGGACTGGCGCGAACTATGCGCGCGCTGCGCGGCGCGATCGAGGAAGTCGTCGCTGCGCTCGCTGGCAACAAGGCCAGTGTTTCACTCGTTCCCGCTGACCTATCTATCTGCACCATCGCCGCGATGATTCAGATCAACGGCGTGAGCATCGGCAAGCTTGGTTCACTGAGCGATTCGCTGCTCAAGGCGTTTGACTTGCAGACTGGTGTGGTCGTTGCAGAACTGGATTTGCCCAGTCTGCTGGCGCTGTTTCCGCCGCAGCGAAAAGTCGGCGCGCTGCCTCGTTTCCCTGGCATCGAGCGCGATCTGTCGATTGTCGTCAGTGATGAAATCCACTGGTCAGATATCGAATCGCATGTGCAATCGACCTGTCCTGCGATGCTCGAAGAATTGCGATTCGTCACGACCTACCGCGGCAAGCCGATCGAAGCGGGCCAGAAAAGCGTCACTTTCCGCATGGTCTTCCGCGATCCGCAGCGGACCTTGCGCCACGATCAAGTCGATCCGCAGGTCGCGGCTGTCGTGGATTGCCTGAAACAGAAAGT
>CAZYQL010000035.1:0-23076 GCA_964650055.1 uncultured Phycisphaeraceae bacterium
TGCCGCTGCACAGGCTCGAAGGAATTCTTCGTCGCAGCAAGGTGGAACTGAGTCGATCGAGCATGTGCCGCCCCCGGAAGTTGGATGCAGGGGCTCGGTGAATTATGCATGCCGCTGTTGTTCAGCCTCATCAGCAGCGCCAATCGCTACCACGTCGAACCGCTGGCCTACCTCACCGACGTCACCGAGCTCATCACCCGCCTGCCCGCCACGCCGATCAGTCAACTGACGCAATTTCTCCTCGATCACTGGCAGCCACGCCACGCCTGACAAACCTTCAAAGTAATTCCTGCAACCATCGTAGAACATGAATGCGGAGAGGGTTTATGACGCGGATGCATTTATACCCCTTCAGTCTGTTCACGTCCGCGACTCGTTGAGTCGCGGCTCATCACTTTCGCCATCACTTAGCGCTATACCAGTCGCTGCCCATGCCCGCGTCTGCTTTGAGCGGCACCTTCAGCGACATCGCGTTCTCCATTTCCGCCTGCACGATCTTCGCCATCGCAGCAGATGATTCCTCAGGCGATTCGAGCACCAGTTCATCGTGAATCTGAAGCAGCATTTTCAGCGGCAGCTTCTCGCGTCGAATTCTGCGATGCAGATTCACCATCGCCAGTTTGATCAGTTCCGCAGCGCTGCCTTGCACGACCGTGTTGATCGCCAAGCGCTCGCCTAAGGCGCGAACCTGTGCACGGCTGGATTCGATCTGCGGAATGCGTCTGCGTCTGCCCAGCATCGTGGTGACATAACCAGTGGCCATCGCTTCCTGCACGCATTGATTCATGAAGGAGTCGATGCCGGTGAAACGCTTTTTGTAATCGTCGATCAGCTTGCGAGCTCCTTCCACATCCATGCCTTCGATGCGGCGAGAGAGACCGTAAGGCGTGACGCCGTAGATGATGCCGAAGTTGATCGTCTTGGCATGCGTTCGCTGTGCGATATTCACTTCACCAGCAGGCACGCCAAAGACCTGCGCGGCAACGGCTGCGTGAATGTCCATGTCCTGCTTGAAGGCCTCGATCAGATTTGGATCGTTACTCAAGTGCGCGAGAATGCGCAGCTCGATCTGCGAGTAATCCGCGCTGATGAGATTGCAGCCAGGCTCCGCGATGAACGCTTTGCGAATCTGTCTGCCGATGTCGGTGCGAATGGGAATGTTCTGAAGATTGGGGCCGCTTGAAGAGAGCCGACCTGTGGCGGTGCCAGTCTGGTGAAACGAAGCGTGCACACGGCCATCGCGCGGATCAATTTCCTCCTTGAGATTGACGAGATACGTGTTCACCAGCTTGGAAAGCTGACGATATTCAATGACGCGGGTCAGCACCGTGTTCTGCTGCGGAGACAGATCATCGCGATCAGCGAGTTTTTCAAGCACTTCGATATCTGTCGATTGCCCGGTCTGCGTTTTCTTTACGGAGGGCAAGCCGAACTCATTGAAGAGCACCTGGGCCAATTGCTTGGGCGAGTCGATGTTGAAGGGGTGGCCGGTGGCTTCGAGGATGCGATCGCGTGCTTCGACGATGCGTGAGCCAAGCGCCGCTGCCTGGCGATCCAGTTCATCAGCATCGACGCGGATGCCTTGGTATTCCATTTCGACGAGTACTTCGACGAGGGGCATTTCTACATCGTGGGCGAGTTTCTCCATGCCGATGACGCGAAGCTTGGGCGTGAGATCTTCGTACAAACGCAGCGCCATGTCCGCATCTTCCGCGGCATAAGGCACGATCTGATCCAGCGGCACGGTGTCCATCGTCTTCTGCGGAGCCCTGCCTTTTTTCTCGCCGATGAGGCGCGAAATCGGAACCATCTTGTGATTCAAAATCGTTTCCGCGAGATAGTCCAGACCATGGGCGGGCGTGCCGATCATGTGCGTGGCGATCATGGAATCGAAGGTGATGCCTTGCACATCGATGCCTGCATGGCGAAGGACGAGCGCATCGTATTTGAGGTTGTGGCCACACTTGGCGATTGATGCGTTTTCGAGCAAGGGACGCATGGCATTGAAAACCGTGGGGCCGTCCAGATGGGAATCAGGGGCGGGTGATTTGATGGGAATGTAGATGCCTTCGCCGGATTTCCAGGCGAGCGACATACCGCAGATTTCAGCGGTGTGCCCAAGGCCGATAGTTTCGGTATCGACGGAGATCATCGGCTGGTCTGCGAGTGTTTCGAGAAGATCATCGAGCTGACTGCGCGTGAAGATGCCGGTGTATCGATAGTGGGCGGCGGTGGTCATGCCCTGGGGTGTTGCCTCTTCTTCAGCAGCGCCGCCATCTTCGAGAGCGCCGCCATCGAAAAGCGAAGTGGCGAAGAGCTCGCCTTGCGCTTCATCGATCTTGCGAGTGGTGCGCCGCTTGGATGTACTTAGTTTCGTCTCTGTTTCAACAGGCGCAGGCGCAGCGCTTTGGCCGATCAAGCGATCGACATCAGCGGTGTATCTGCGAAATCCCATCTGCGAAAAGAAATGACGAAGGCCATTCGCATCAATGGGGCCGACCTTCGCCTTGCTCAGGTCGAAGTCGATTTCCAGATCGCTCTTAAGCGTGACCAGCGCGCGGCTGAGCGGAAGTTTGTCCTGCCCTTTCTCAAGGTTCTCGCGCTTCTTGCCTTTGATCTTGTCGAGGTTGGCGTAGATGCCTTCGATGGTGCCGAATTCCTGAAGCAGCAGCGCGGCAGTCTTTGGCCCGATGCCTTCGATGCCCGGCACGTTGTCCACTTTGTCGCCCATCATCGCCAGTGCATCGGCGACCTGCGAAGGCATCAGCCCTTTCTCCTTCATCAGCCAGGCAGCATCGATGGTCTTATCGGTGTGAATATCGAACATCGTCACGCGATCGCTAAGTAATTGTTCGAGGTCTTTATCCTTAGAAACCACGCGAATATTCATGCCATCGCAGGCGGAGTCATTGACCACCTGACGGGCCAGCGTGGCGATGATGTCATCAGCCTCAGCGCCGGTCTGACCGAGAATGGGGATGCCAAAGAGTTTGGTGAGTTCAAAGATGCGCTGAATCTGCGGGGCCAGGTCTTCGGGTGCTGCTTCGCGCGTGGCTTTGTACTGTTCGTACATTTCATCGCGAAATGTCTTGCCCGGCGTGTCGATGGTCATCACGACATAAGTGGGCTGAAACTGCTGAAAAAGTTTGATGAGCATGCCCGCGAAACCGAACACCGCATGCGTGGGTTCACCGGTGACGGGGCTGTTCATCCCGCCGCGTATGGCGAAGTAGGCGCGAAAAATCTGGGCGTGGCCATCGATGAGATAAAGCGTCTGGCGATCAGGCATGCCGGGATTATAGAGATTGGCGGCGGTGGGCTTGCTGATGACCAACGAAGACAGCAAGCAATGATGAAACTAAACTTAGCGGAATGATTCTTCAATCTGATCTCACCGTGCTGCGATCGCTCGAAGAGCGCGATGTGCCTTTACTTGCCAGGTGGCTGCTCAATCCGCAGAACAAGCAATGGCTGCAACTTTCTGAAGACCCGATGGAGTATTGCAACGAGGCTTCGGTGCGCGAGCGGTTTCGTGCGATGAAGGGCAATCGCAACATCGAACTTTGGCGCATCGAGACGAAACAGGGACAGCCGATCGGGCAGATTGAGATCGTTGACATTCGCGAATTGCACAAGCGGGCGGAGATGCACATGTGCATTGGCGAGACGATGCTGCAAGGCAAGGGGTTGGGCAGTGATGCACTCAGAAGGTTGATCACCCATGCTTTCGAAACGCTCAAGCTCAGACGGATTCACTGCATTGTTGATGCGGACAATGGGCGGGCGATTCGATGCTATGAGAAGGCGGGATTTGAACGCGAAGGATTGCTGCGACAGCATCGGCTAAGGCATGGGGAGCCGGTGGATATGCTGGCGATGGGGGTTGTCAGAAAAGCTTGATGAAGATGCGCAGGCAGATGCACGGCGCTGACGTCGCTACGCCGCGAGCGGCGGATTCTTCGGGCGATCACTTCTTTGATTGTGGGTTGAAGCTGAACTTCACATCGGTGTACGTCGCGCCTTTGATGGTGAGGCTCTTGATGATGCCATCGAAGGTGGTCAGTCCCATCAGTGCGTTTTGGGCGACTTCGAACTGCGAAGTGTCGCCGACTTTTTCGCCGGTGTTTTCGTTGGCGACAGCTTTGAGGACAACGGAGTAATCCCAGCCGTTGATGGGGGTGCCGGTCTGTGCAGATACGATTTGTATTTCGACCTGGGCCTGCTCAATCTTCACGGCGCTTTCTGCGTGAGCATCGAGCACATAGAGCGAGAGCAGTTTGCGTTCAGGGTCGAGAAGCAGTTCGACATTGGCTTCATGATTGCCCAGTTCGACGAGGGTGCCACCGCGTGGTGCAGCGTGGGCATGGCCCGCATGATCGTGGTCATGGTCGTGGTCATGATCCTTGTGGGCGTGATCTTTGTGATCATCGCCACATGAGGTGAGCATCGCCATGCAAGTCAGAAGTAATGCAGTGATTCCAATGCGTTTCATGATCGAGCATCCTGTGATATTCAGTTCGTCTTTCACTTCTCACGAGGTCGGCACAAGGTTCGTCGCCACATCTGTGGAATACGCTTTCCATGCGGGCACGATGCCCACCAGGGCGCCCAGCAGTGTCATGCCGATGGGCGTCAGCCGAAGTGCTTCATGATAAGCAGTGACATCGAGCACCACACCAGCCTTGGCACGCACAATGCTCGCCGCGACGCTGATGAGAACGCCATACACAACATAGCCCAGCAGTGAACCCAGTGCTGCAATTGTCGCTGACTCAGCCACGATCGCGCTGAACACGACCGAGCGCTTGGCACCCAGCGCACGCAAAATCGCAAACTCGCGGCGTCTCTCGTTCATCGTGTTGTAGATGCTCGCCAGGATCGCAGCACCAGCGACGATAGCCACGAGATAAGCGACAAACTCGAGCACCTGATTGGCCCATGCGATTTTGTAAAACAAATCAGCCATGACTTTACCGATGGGCCAGGCGAGTGTGCGGATGTTGCCTTGCTGATTCATTTCCACATCGAGCGAAGCACCTGAGCCGCCGCTGCGCAGCTTGAGCATGACAGCGCTGACTTCTTTGTATTCATCTGGAATAGCGACGCCGGGTTTAATCTCAATGATCTTGCCGGTTTTCTTGTCACGCGGTTCGTGGCCGCCCATGCGGTAGTAGCCTTCGAGCGGAATCCAGACGACGCGATCGATGGGCGTGCCCGTGGGTTTGAGGATGCCGGTGACGATGAACTCGGTGGAGTGCTGAGCTTTTTCGTCGAAGTTCAAGCCGTGAAAGGTATTGAAGGTCGAGCCATAGGTCAGGCCGGTGGCCTGTGCCGCCATGGAGCCGACGACGGCTTCACCGTAGGCTTCGCGGAACATGCGGCCGCTGCCTTCAAAAGCGAGTTTCTGTTCATCGCCATAGGTGTAACGATCGTAAAATTCTTCGGTCGTTCCGACGACGCGGTAGCCTTTGTAGTTGTCGCCTACTGCATAAGGAATGGCCCAGCGCACACGCGGATCGCGCTTGATGGCGAGATAGCTTGAGTACGGAATATTGCCCGGCGAAGTCTCCAGATGGAACACGCTGTTGAGCACGAGTTGAAGCTGACTGCCCCGCGCACCAAGCACTGCATCGAAGCCCGTCGCGCCGCTGGTGAAGGCGTTGTGCGTCTGCTGCTTGATGCTGAAGACGGACATGAGCAGGCCGGCCGCCAATGCGACAGAGACGATGGTGACGAGTGAAGAAAGCGCATGCTGCCGCAGGCTGCGACGAACGATGAGTGCGATGGCGGACAGTGGCGAGGCGAAGGATGAACTCACTTGGACACCTCCTGCGGTGAGCCAGAAGCGGCACCGGCTTCAACATAAGAATCATCAAGGGGAGCCATGGCGCGATTAAGATTGCGCAGGTCGTGCTGCGTGTCAAACGAATTGAGGATCGCTCGATCGTGGCTGACCAGGAACAGTGCAGCACCATTCTCAGAACAGACCTCGCGGATCAGTGCCAGCGATTCCGAAGCACGGCGAAAATCGAGATTCCCCGTAGGCTCATCAGCGAGCACCAGCTTCGGCTTATTGGCCAGTGCCCTTGCAACGGCGACGCGCTGCTGTTGACCGACGGAAAGCTGCCGCGGGTGGTAGTGCATGCGATCAGCAAGGCCGACGCGATCCAGCAGCGCCCGAGCGCGGCTGCGATCGAGCGTGCCACCAAAGCGCATGGCGAGTTCGATATTCTCAAGAGCCGAGTAGCCTTGCAGGAGATTAAACGTTTGAAAGATGTAGCCGATGTGCTGAGCGCGAAGCTGATCGCGCTGCGATTCGCTGCACTGCGCCAGATCGATGCCATCGAGCAGAATGCTGCCGCTGTCGGGGCGAAGGATGCCCGCGATCAGGTGCAGGAGCGTCGTCTTACCCGAGCCGCTCTCGCCACGCAGCGCCACCTGCCCTGCTGCAGCCAGATCAAATGAAGGCACATCGATCACCGCCTGCTCACGGCCATCAGGTGCACGAAACGATTTTCGCAAATCGCGAATGGAGAGTAAAGATTCCATGTCGTGATGATAGGGACTCCGTTCGCCAAGGCGAACGGCTAACTAAGTTTCTCAACGAATCCATCGTTATCACTTACCCACTTTCACCTTCACCGACTTGCCCGTACGAACGCTTTTCTCTTCCGCTTCAATGATCGCAATCGTATTGGCAGCATCAGTTAGCGTGACTGTCCTAGGCTTGGTGCCCTTCTTGATGCACTCGATGAAATAATCAATCTCGATGTCGTAGCCCATGCGCGAATCAAGATCGACAGCGCGAGGCTCCTTGCCATATTCATACAGCGTCAGCGGCTTGTCGCCGGCCTGATAGACCGCCGTGGCCCGCTCGAAATTGATGGTGTATGACATGCCGAAGGGAAACTTATCCGCCATCGCCCAGCCGCCTTCGGCGACGACCAGCGGTACATCTTCGTAGTGATACTGCGTCACCAGGTGATCGACAGCCGTGGTGATCTTTGAGTAGCCCACGCTGGTCACTGCTTTGGGAATGCCAAAGAGAAAGTGAACGAAGTCGGTGTCGTGAATGTGCAAATCGAGAATCGCACCGCCCGAGAGATCGCCGTTGGAATAGAAACCACCCCCGGGATGGCTGGCGACACGTCGGAACTGAGCCGAGTAAACACGACCATAAGTGCGATCATCAATCGCCTGCTTAAGCCAGCTCCAGCCCGGCCAAAAGCGCATGCACATGGCACACATCGTGATGCCCTTAGCACGCTTGGCTGCTGCTGCGAGCTTTGCTGCATCTTCAGAAGTGCGCGCGAGCGGCTTCTCCACGAGCACATGCTTGCCCGCCTTCATCGCAGCCCGCGCGTACTCCACATGCAGATGCGTCGGCAGACAAATATCTACGACATCCACCTCTTCATCCGCGATCAGGTCGCCGCCCTCTTCATACTTGCGAGGCTTGCTGAAATCGAAACCGCCCTGCGCCTGCCCTTCGACATTGCCCTGCGCTTTGACTTTGCCTGACAGGCGATCGGGATCGCGATCGCTGATGGCGATGACTTTGACATCATCGCGCTTCGCATATGCATCGAGGTGGGTCAGGCCCATCATGCCCATTCCAATGACGCCGACGTTGATCATGATTCATCCTTTGCAATCGAGCGCGGCTGCGCTGCGAACATTCGCAAGTTGCCGCACTGCCACAGCGTAACGCATATCACGCGCGCACGACTGAGCGTTGAGTTAGAATCGATCATTATTCTCGCACGGAGAATTAAAACAAGTCGAGGTGCGCCATCAATCCTAAAACATAAGAGAACTCGGCCCGGCGCAGAGCCGTTGGGCCGCCGCTAAACGGCGCGCAGTGGCGTGAGATGTTTCATCATTGATCCCGTCTCTGCGTCGCGCCATCTCTCCTATAATGCCCGCACTTCAACCTCGCGAAGGATCGCCCGTTCGATGCCCCTGACGCTTTACCGCTACATCCTCAAAGACATCCTCAAGATGCTCGCCCTCTCCACCGGTGCGCTGGTGACGGTGATCAGTTTCGCTGCCGCGATCAAACCGCTGAGCGATGGACTGCTCGACTTTGGCGGGCTGCTCAAGTTTGTCGCGGTGACTTCGCCGACGATGCTCGTTTACGCTCTGCCTTTTAGTACTGCCTTCGCGGTGACGCTCGCTTTTTCCAGACTCGCCAACGACAACGAAATCACCGCCTGCTCTGCGGGTGGCCTGAGCTACACCATCATCCTTCTGCCGGTGGCGCTGCTGGGCGCGGTGCTCATGCTTTTTCTTTTTGTGATGAGCAACTGGGTGCTGCCTCCCTTTAATCAGATGGCGCTCTCGCTGATTCAGAAGGACGCGATGCGTGTGCTGGTGCATCAGCTTCGGCAAGGCGAGCCGGTGGTGATGGGTGATTACAAAATTTTCGCACTGGAAGCGGAGGAAGCTCCGCCGCCGCGATTAGAGAACAGCCCGCTTCAGCCGGATCAGCTTGTTCTTCTGCGCGGCGTTGCGGTGGGCAAGCTCAATCCATTGACACAAGAAACGCTCAGCGACCACACCGCCGAGGAAGCGGACATTCTCGTCTTCCGCGACGGAGGACGAACATGGGTGCAGTTTCGCCTGAAGAATCCGCTGTACTACGACGAGAACGATGCGACTGGATCGCTCGCTGTCGGTGCGAAACAAGCGGAGATGCTGCCCAATGTCGAGCTTCCCAATCGCTTCAAGGACAAGGCCAAGACGATGACCTGGGGCGAGCTTTCAGCGATCAGCGCTGATCCGCAAAAGCATCCGCGCTCAGTTGCTGAGCGTGAAAAGCTGGTCGAAGTGATGCTCGATGAAGAACTGCTGGCCCGCGTCGAGTTGGCCTTGCGCGATCATGCTGCCAGATACACGCCACCATCGCCACAGTCACACGATGGTGAGATTCGAGGCGTGCGGATGAACGGAGCGCTCGAGCAGGAATATTTCATCATCAGCGCCCCGCAGGTCGTGCGCAAGGATCACGCGCTGATCATCGCTGGCAGCGCGACTCACCCGCTTCGCATCGATCATTACGAGCAAGGCCGACTCACTCGCCGCTTTGAATCACAAGGCGAATCGATCATCACCTCTGCCCCGATGCAGGCGGGCACGGAACCGCGCATTGCGGTGGAAATGCGAGACGTGATGATGATCGATCCTCGCCGCGCGGATCGCACAACCGAGCGCAAGGAGCTTCGTCTCAATCGCATGTGGTGGACAGCGCCGATCACGCCGATCTTCGCGCAGACCTCGTCAACAGACCTGATCAAAGAAGCCCGGCAAAAATTTCCCGACTCACGCCAGGCCCTCAAAGCCGCCAAGAGTCTGGACACGCATCTGAACCGACTGGTCAACCGCGTCATCGCTGAGTTTCACGAACGAGCCGCCACCGCCTTCGGCTGCATGCTCGCCGCCATTCTCGGTGCGCTCCTGAGCATTCGCTTGCGTAGCCGCGTGCCGCTGGTCGTTTACTTCTGGACTTTTCTCGCAGTGCTGGGCACGACGATCGTTCTACAAACCGGCTCGCGTCTGGCAGGTGACGCATCGCACAGCCTGACGAGCGGTCTGGCGATTCTCTGGTCCGGTGCTGTCGCCTTGGCGGGCATCATCGGCTTCGTCTTCGCGAAGGTGTCGAAGAACTGAGCTGAAGCCGCAACTTTCAAATTTCAAATTTCAAATTGCAAACAACCACCAAAGTAAGCAAATGCAGAACATGAAATCAAGCAAGTCGCGCCTCGCTTCTCTCTCCATTTCGCTCCCATTGCTCTTTGGAATTTGTTTGTGATTTGAAGCTTGTAAATTGATCATTTGCCCAAGACACGTGGCTCCCATATTCAACAGCCTCGTCGACTTAGTTTCCCTCGCTGGCGTTTTGCCCTGATTCCGCTAGGCTTCTCGCTTCAACCCTGAAAGGAATCACGCGTGCTGCGAACTCCGTTTTATAAGAATCATGTCGAGAACGGTGCCAAACTGGTGGACTTTGCCGGCTGGGAAATGCCCATCATGTACAAGTCCATCATCGAAGAACATCGACAGGTGCGCTCTGCCGGCGGACTCTTCGATGTCTCTCACATGGGCCGCGTCAAGATCGCAGGCAAGGATGCACGCAAGCTCGTCGATCGCGTCACCACTCGCCGCGTTGGGGACATGAAAGAAAACACCTGCCGCTATGGACTGATCTGCAATGAGAATGGCGGCGTGCTCGATGACATTCTCGTCTATCGCTACGACGACTACTGGCTGCTGGTCGTCAACGCCTCCAACCGCGCCAAGATTCTCACGCACATCAAAACCGTCGTCGCCAGCGAATCCCTGAGCGTCAAGATCGATGACCTCACCGAATCCACCGGCATGCTCGCGCTGCAAGGCCCCAAGGTCATCGAACAAATCGCCCGCTTCTCCAGCGAAGTGCCTTCGCTCAAACGATACAGCTTCTGCGTCAAGAGCCTGCTCATTGTGAAAGTCACCATCAGTCGCACGGGCTACACCGGCGAAGATGGCGTTGAAGTGATCATGCCTGCGAAGATGCCCGCGATGGCGATCAACATGGTTCTCAACAGCGGCGGCGAAGAAGGTAAAGCGATCATGCAGCCGATCGGCCTTGGCGCACGCGACACGCTGCGCATGGAAGCCTCGATGCCGCTCTATGGTCACGAACTTGATGAACAAACCGATCCTCTTAGCGCGGGCCTGAGTTTCGCAGTGAGTCTGGACAAGGGCGATGTGGCCGGCGACAGCGGGCCTTTCATCGGCCAAGCGGCGCTCCAGAAAATCGCAGCCGAGGGATCGGCGAAGAAACTCGTGGGTCTGCAACTGGGCAGCAAGCGAACCGCGCGGCAAGGCATGCCCCTCAAACGCAACGACGCAACCGTCGGCATCATCACCAGCGGCTGCATGTCCCCCACACTGGGCTACCCCATCGCCATGGCTTATGTGGAAACTGCCAGCGCGGAGATCGGCACCGTAATGCAGGTCGCCCTGGGCAGCAGCATGGTCGATGCCACTGTCGTGCCCATGCCTTTCTACAAACGCGCCAAGTGATGACGGATCGCGCAGCGAGGATGCTGCGGCTTTGATGCTGTTATTTTCAACGCGGCGTTTTCAATGCTGCGAAGTGGTTTTGATACTTGTTACGCAAACGCGGTGGTGTTCATGAAGGCGAGATAGACCGTCGCTCCTTGGCGGATGTCTGGCAGACCAACGAATTCCGCTTTGGTGTGCGCCGAGTAAGGCTCGCCAGGCCCCCACACAAGCGCGGGCAATCCTGCATCGGCCAGGTCGCCGCCGTGCGTGGCGAAGGGTGCGCCCATCGCGGCTTTGGGCATGCCGAATTTCGCCAGCACTTCCTGAACCACTGGCAGCACCTTCGCGCTGGCCTGCTCATTGAGCGGCGGCGCTTCGCGGAACATCTCCAGCTTCACCACGATCTCGGGCTCCACCTTCACCAGATCATCGAGCACCGCTTGCAGCTTTGCTGTGGCATCAATGGCGTCTTCGCTTGGTGCGAGCCTGCGATCGATGGCGATGGTGCAGTGGTCGGGAATGATGTTGACCTGCGACCCGCCTTCGATGGTGGTGATGTTGCAGACCGCGCCGCCGGTGAGCGGATGCGCGACATCGAGCAGGGCGATGTATTTCGTTTCGATGGCCTCCATGACTTTGCCCATCATGCGAATGGCAGACTTGCCGAGATAGCTGGCGGCTGCGTGGGCCGCAACGCCTGTCGTGGTGACGTTCCAGCGGGTGACGCCGTTGTGCGTGACGACGGGGCGCATCATGGTCGGCTCACCAACGATGACCGCCGCAGGATGGAAGCCGATGGTGGGCAGATGATGTTCGATGAATGAGGCGATGCCGGTCATCGAGCATTCTTCATCGACACTGAAAAGCAAGGCAATGTTGCTGGGGCGATTGGACTGCGCTGCATATTGCTTGAGTGCCCAGAGCATGGCAGCGCCGGTGCCTTTGGTGTCGCAGGCACCTCGGCCCAGGAGACGATCACCTTCGATGATGCCGCCAAAGGGATCGATGGTCATGCCATCGACGGCGACGGTGTCGAGGTGACTGTCGAAGAGGATCCAGGGGGCGGAGGCGGTGGCGCAAGCGTTTTCGCTGAGTGAAACTGTTGCGCTGGCGGGGACGGTGATGAGGAGCTGGTCGCCGGGGCGCGGGAGGTTGCCGCCGGTCTCGCGGCGCTTTTCTTCGGTGAGTGACCATGGGAGCCAGCGGGTCTGCATCGACCAGGCACGCGCGACTTCTTCAAGCCAGGTGGCCAGTGCCTGCTCGGGTTTCTCACGGCAGGAACTGACAGAATTAACCGTATCAAACTGCACCATGCGCTGGAGCAGCTCATCAATTGAATTGGGAATGGCAGGTGACATAGAAGGATCACGATATCACAAGAATGGCACGGCGATGAGCGCGGCAGCCATCGTTTACATCAGATCATTCCACGTGGACGCATCATAAAGCAGGAAGCACCAGTCGCGCTTGCGAGCGACAGCGCGGTTGGCGATGGCTTTTCGTACACGTGCGGTTTGTTCTGCTGCAAGCGCGAGCATCGGTTCGTGCTGACGGGCAAAGTGCGTATTGATCTGATGCAGCTCGCGAAATAGTTTCGCACGGCGGCGCGGGTCACGATCATCTTCCATGTGAGCAAGCAGTTCGCCTTTGCGCTGAATCATCGCTTCATCAAGCTGCGATGCGGGCAAATATCGATCGAGATTATGAGGCAAGTGATGCTCGAACCAGATGGCGCGGGTCAAGTCGGCTGGCTCTGCGATCGGAACATTTTTGAATGGCAGATATACATCAGCGGAGACGACAGCCATCGGCGCGAGCGGCTGGCTGGTCCACTGAGTCCACCACTGCTCCATGACGCGGTCGTAGTTGCCGCCGCCTTGGCCGTGGATGAAGAGATCGCAGTGCGCTGATCGCATGAGTGCGGTCAGCAGCAAGGCGCGCGGCGCGAGATGGAGGTAATGATCGCCCTGCTGCTGGATCGGTTGCCCATCGCTGCGAACGAGCCAGGGCTTGCTGTCGGACAGGTCTGCGAAAACGCGCCAGCGCGGCTGCGGCGCAGAAGCATCGCCAATGTCCCAGAGCGGCAGCTCCACACGATCGCGCTCAATGATCATCGGCGACATGCCCGCCTGCGGAAAGGCAGCGACGGCTTCGTTATAACTGCGGGCACAGGCCGGGGCATCGTGCAGCAGGCGATGAACCATGGCAGCATCGATCAGCGAGGTTGAGTGAATGATGTCGAGTTCGCCGATGATCGGTCGCCACATTTGTTGCAACAACCTTGCCCACTGGCCTGCACGGGTTTGGCTTGTTTCAGTGGTGTTGTTCGCTGCGACTTGCGATTCAATGGTGCTAAGCAGTGGCTGCACATCGGCAGCGAGTTGATACTCCGTTGACGCCATCGCATCGCGCAGCATGCATGCTGCTTTCTCCCAATCGATCAAGGGCTGTGATCGGAGCGCGACACCAGTAAGCGAAGGCGCAAGCGTGAGTGAGAGCACTTGCAACTGATCGCCCTGGATGATGGGCAGTTCGAGACGGCATGAGTCATTGTCATCGTGATCGACGAGCAGGTAGGTGGCCTTGCCGCCGATCTGTTTTGCATAGCGCGCGGTGGCCAGACACTTGGCGAAGATGCCCGGATGCCAGAAACCCGCCTGGTGGCCGGTGGAGATGGTTGGGGGGCCGGAGCGCTCGCGCGGATGCCACTGCGACATGGGCGGATCGATGATCGCTTTCATCTCGCGCGTTGCTGTACTCCTGGCTGTGGGCTTTGCATCCTGCATGGCATCGGCTTCCTGATTCAGCGATCGCGAAAGCGTAGCACAGTTGGGTTGTGCGGACGATGAGGAGGCATTGCATCTGCGCGATCGCATCGCTACCGTCTCGCCCATGCCGTTTCATTTTGCCATGGATGTGAGTGGTGCTGCCAGCACGTTGCGTGACGATGATTCTGGTTGGCAGGTTTTACTCGATAAGCTCAAAGCACAGAACATCACGCGTGTCGTCTGTGATGTAAATCAGATCGGCAGCCTTCCGTTTGATCTGCTTCATCAGCATAAGTTCAAGTTCATCGCATGCACCATGCATCTCGACATTCGTGCGGATGCGACGAGTCTGCTGTCGATGATCGCCCCGCTGCTTCCTCTGCTAGGCCAACAACAGGCGGCGCTTCACCTGACCCTCGGCAGCAGCGGCCATCACGATGCGCCTTCCTCGCCACGCGCTTTGCCCCTTTCCGCTTCGCTCATCACGAAGATCGCCAAAGCCGCCGCCGCTCACCGCGTGGGCATCGGTCTCAGTCCCACCATCGCCAACTGGTTGGAGCGCATCGAAGATGCAGTGCGACTGGCGATGCGTGTCAACCGGAAAGACGTCGGCGTTGTGTTCAATGCCGGCGACTGGCACGCAGTCGATGGTGATCTGTCGCTCTTGGATCAGCGCATGAAACTGGCAATGCCCAAGCTCATGGCGGTCACCTGGCCCGCTGTTGCTTGCACGAATAATGGGCCGTGGCAACCGGTGACGCTCAAGGGGCAGCCGCTGGATGTGCAGCCTTTGTCGCGCCTTCTCGTGGCGGGCGGCTATCAGGGGCCGATCCTATTGAAAGCTGAACTTGAAGGCTGAACTTGAAAGCTAATCTTCGCCCCGGCTGAACTCACTGAAGTTTACCGCCCTTGAATGCCGATAACGCCTATGCATGACTGGCCAAGTGATTCAATCTGTCTGGTTCATCCTCGCCCTTCTGGGCTACATGCTGGTCACCTGCGTCTTCACCGTGCTCTCTTACAATCGCAAACGAGCGATCGACATTCACAATCGCATTCGCGAGTGCATGGAGATTCGCCGTAAGTATGTCGATGGCCTGGCCCGCGCGCGCGAAGGTGGCTCCAAGTAATGGTGGCTCCAAGTAATGGTGGTTCCAAGTTCTAATCGATTTGCGATCTGGCTCATCGCTCGCTCTTGCTACTCACTGCTCATCTCCTGATTCCCGCGACCTGCCCTTACAGTCGTCACGATCCGCATCTTCAGCACGAAGGCGTGCGGGTTTGTCTTACGTTCAGCGCGCGGGTTTGCGTTGCTGCGACCTGAATCATTCATTTCCTTCGGTTGGCTTTGTTGACGCAGGGATCGCGTGGTCGCTCGTCTTCACGCCGCCGGAGGAGTGTTTCACATGATTTGCGTCTCTCTCATCCAGGCTCGCGCGATTCGTTCGTTAGCACCTGCTCTGCTGGCTTTATGTCTGGTGCTCATGCCAGCGCAAAGCACACAGGCGATTTCATTCGATAGCACCGGCAACGTCATGGGCTGGGGCATCACGCCCTTCTCACAAGCCAATGGCAACACATCCGCGAGCGGCATCACGTCCATTCGTCAGAATAATTACTCGCCACTTTCCTACCCCAACGGCATCGGCCATCAGCCCAGCCCCGGCGGAACGACCGGCGAAAAATTCGACCTCGAAGAAGTTCACATCCGCAACAACGGCTCACAGGTACAAGTCCTGCTCATCGCCAGTTCACTCTTTCAAGCCACCGCCAGTGGATCTACGCTCAACCTTGGCGATCTCATGATCGACCTCAACAACGATCACCAATTTGAGCTGGGCGTCGTCACGCACTCAGGCAATGCGGGGCTGGATGCGGGCAGACTTTACGAAGTGAATTCCACACTGGGCCTGCAAAATCTTTCTGGCTCTTATCGCGGCACTTCAATCGACACACAGATCGGCGCATGGGCCGTAGGCACCGGTCTCGGCCACGATCTCTTCGCCATCGAAACCGCCAGCCACAACTTCGGCGGTAGCGAAGGCGTCACCTATGCCTATCAGTACACCTTCGACTTAAATCCGCTCAACACGTTGCCCAGCCAGTTCGCATTTCAGATTGCCTGGGGATGTGGCAACGATGTGATCCTTGGCGACTACACACTCACGCAGCCACCGATTCGTTTGCAGGAAACCACGCCGATTCCCGAGCCCGCGCCGCTGGCATTGTTCGTCGTCATCGCGTGGGTTGGCCTGAGCGTGTTGGGTCGCATGCGAAGGCCGATGCGTATGGCTTGATGATGCAGCAATTCAACAAGGCCAATGGCCAATGCCCATTGCAAAGTGAAAAATGCAAAGTGCAGAATCTTGATGGCGGATCACGCCTCGTGATTTTGCAATTTTCATTTTTCAATGGGCATTTTCATTCTTCATCTCTTCCTACACGATGCCGCTCACTTGCCGCCGATGATGAACGGATACTGCCCGCGCTTTGCGGCTGATAGTTCCACCAGCACGGGCGTCAGCGCATCGACGAGCATCTGAAAAAACATCGCGCCTTTTTCAGCCGTGGAAGCGCGAGGGTTACCGATGCCTGTGTCTTTCGTTGCAGCCTTCCAGTCGCGAGGCGACCAGACGCCCGGCGTACCTGTGAGCTTCGGTAGCTGACTGGGTGTGCGTGCACCATCGCCCGCTTCGCTCAGCGGCGCGACCCACTGCGGCGAAAGGTGCATGATCAAACTCGTTTCAAACTCATCTGCATGATCGCCTGTCGCATCTTCGAGGTGCGCCTTCATCTGCGGTGCCAGGGCGAAGCCGTGCACTTGAACGATGAAGATCGGCAGATCGAGCATCACATCGCGGATGAGCGGTTTGAATTCGTTGCCGCCGTGGAAATTCAGGAGCACCAGACGATCGATACCTTGTCGCACCAGACTTTCAGCAACATCGCGCAGGACAGCGAGCTGCGTGGCGGTGCGCATGGTGATCGTGGCGACCTGTGTGAGCTGCGTGTTGTTGTTGCCAAAGGGCACGGTGGGCAGCAGGACACAGCGAGCGCCCTTGGCGTTGGCAGCGGTCGTCGCCGCCTCGCCCAGCGTGGTCGCTTCGATCACATCGGTGCCATGTGGCAGGTGATAATTGTGAGCCTCGGTCGCACCCCACGGCAGAATGGCGACATTGGGCTTGAGGTCGAGAAGCTGGCGGAAAGTCGCTTCATGAAGGATGTGCGGGCGAGCGTTGAAGGATGATTGTTCTTGAGACATAGAATAATTCCAGCAAGGGGATGGCTGAAAGATTACTGGAAATGAGGGATGCACAGCGACCGCCGATAACACTTTCTTCGTTCGCCAAGGCGAACGGCTAAATAAGTTGGCCTGGCAATATCCAATGCTTTTTTGCACTCGACTTGACCTGACACCCTTGCCACACCGATAATCTAATCATCGTGAGGCCGCTTCGTACCCAACCCGTGTTTCCCGCCACTGTGCTTGCCGCTGCGGTGATGCTGTCGATTACCTCGGCGGCTGATGTGACGGTCGCGGCAGTCCTCATGAATGCCGGCCGCCAGGTTCCCACCCGCGCCATGGCTGATGCCGAGTCGCTGGGGCAGTGGCTCAGCCGATTCGCCGATGCGGCCAGGCAGATTCGCGATGTCTTTGGCGGCGATGAAGCCGGCCCGACCTTCGCAGGTCAACCCGCAGGTCTCTCCAATTCCCTTGATCTTCATCTTGGCGCGCTCGTCGCCATTTGTGAATCCGAGCAGTTCACCTTTCACTTCATAGAGCCGCTGCGTGCAGCGCTGACCGATTTGCCTCCGCCGGTGCTTTGATCCTTTCGTCTCACTGTCTGCTTGTGCCCTGGCAACGGCAGCAGCCACTCCACTGAAATCTCTGTGACTGTCTCTTCAATCGTGTCGCATGATCTGCGCTTGGCGTTTTGATCATCGCCTGATTCGATTCTCGACCGATCTCCAATCACTGATCGCTGATTTCATATTCATTCCTGAATGATCAGCGTGATCCGCAAGCAAGGGTTTATCCATGGTTACTGCCGCCATCTCCAATGTGTTTCGCAAGATCTTTGGCACCCGCAACGATCGACTGGTGAAGAAATTCAACAACCGCGTCGCCGCCATCAACGCCTTTGAGCCGCAGGTCCGCAAGTTGACCGATGTTCAGCTCAAGGAAAAGACCGCCGACTTCATCGCCCGCATCGCCAAAGGCACGCCGATGGAAGAGGTTCGCCCCGAAGCCTTGGCGGTGGCGCGTGAAGCGATGGATCGTGCGGTGGGTATCCGCAACATCTTCAATCCCGCCTTCAATTTCGACGCTGCGCAGCTCCCCGATTCTGCCCGCGCCATCTACGAAGAGGTGAAAGCCAAGATCGCCGCCACCGAGCCTCGCGCGGAGATGGGCTGCGCCGAACTGGTGCCCGCCTGGCATCTCGTGGATATTCCGGTTGAGCTTTATGAAGCCGTGCGCGTCCTTTATCCCAAGAGTCGTCCGCCCTTCCGTGCTCGGCCATTCGATGTGCAGCTCATCGGCGGCATGGTGCTCAGCGAAGGCCGTATCGCGGAAATGAAAACCGGCGAAGGCAAAACCATCGTCGGCCCGCTCGGCTGCTTCCAAGCCTGTCTCGAAGGTCTTCAGTGCCATGTCGTCACCGTTAACGACTACCTCGTGCAGCGCGATCGCGACTGGGTGTTTCCGTTTTATTTCCATCTTGGCTTGACCGTCGGCGCGATTCATCCGTTCCACATGCAGCCGGGTGAAAAGAAATCTGAGGCCTATCAGTGCAATGTCGTCTATGGCACCAACAGTGAGTTCGGCTTCGACTACCTGCGCGACAACATGAAACTCACCGCCGAGGAGCAGGTGCAAAAGACCCGCGACTTTGCCGTCATTGACGAAGTCGATTCGATCCTGATCGACGAAGCCCGCACGCCGCTGATCATCAGCGGTCAGGCGCACGATGATCAGCCGCGCTACGCCCTTGCTGACAGTCTCGCACGGCACCTGATGCAAAAGCAGCGCGACTGGGATGCCGCCGATGCTCGCGTCAAGGCGGCTGAGATGCGCATGAAGACCCTCGAAGGCGACATGCGTAACACGCGCGATGGCGCTGCTGTTCCGAAGATGAAGGAAGAAATGAAGCGCATCGAGGAACAGGAAATTCCCCGCCTCACCGCAGAGCGCGATAAGAATGTGCAGTACTACGAAGTCGAGCGCGAAAAGAAAGCAGCCCACCTCACCCACGACGGCATCGCCGAGGCGCAGAAGCAGGCGGACATCGGCTCGTTCTACGTCGGCAACAACATGGACATGCCGCACCTTCTGGAGAACGCGCTGCGTGCACATGTGATCTATCGCAGAGATACGGAATACGTCGTCGAGCGCGATGAGGTGGTCATCGTTGATGAATCGACCGGCCGCAAGATGGTCGGCCGCCAGTGGTCCGATGGTCTGCACCAGGCCGTCGAAGCGAAAGAACGCGTTTCCATCAAACAGGAAACGCAGACGATGGCGACCGTCACCATCCAGAACTTCTTCAAGTTGTATAAGCGCCTGGCAGGCATGACCGGCACCGCCATCACCGAGTCCACCGAATTCAACGAAATCTACAAGCTCGATGTCGTCTGCATTCCGACCAACGTGCCTGTTGTTCGTGTTGATCGCGACGATCTGATTTTCCTCTCCGGCAAAGACAAGTGGAACGCCATTCTCGATGAGATCAAGGCCAAACACGATGTGGGCCGCCCTGTGCTGGTGGGTACCACGAGCGTTGAGAAAAGCGAATTTCTCAGCGAGCTTCTGCGCAAGCGCTATTCGATTCCGCACGAAGTGCTCAACGCCAAGCAGCACGAGCGCGAGGCTCATATCGTTGAACATGCCGGCGAACTGGGCGCGGTGGTCATCGCGACCAACATGGCCGGTCGTGGTACGGACATCAAGCTGCAACCGATCGATCGGGCCGTACTCGTTCGCCACTGGCAGCTTCGCAACATGCTGCCCAAGCAGGCCAAGCCGGAGATGGGCGATGATGAACTGGTGACCCTCTCTTATCGTCATCAGGCCAAGACAATCCTGGGCATCAAGGACAAGGATGTCGAGTCCATGTCCGATTCAGAAATCAAGCTCGGCCTGCTGCGCTACTGGGTCGCCACGAATACGCAGACCGATTCCGCCAAGGCGCAGACGCTCAGTGAAGCGGACTGCATCGCCAAACTCGATCAGGCCCCTGAATTCATGCTGCACAAGCTCGAGATGTTTAAGCATGTCCAAGAGATGGGCGGCCTGCATATCGTCGGCACCGAGCGCCACGAAGCCCGCCGTATTGACAATCAATTGCGCGGCCGCGCTGGTCGTCAGGGTGACAAAGGCTCTTCGCGATTTTTCATCGGCCTTGATGACGAACTCATGCAGATGTTCGCAGGCCCCATCGTGCTCAAGACGCTCTCGCGGCTGGGCATGAAAGAAGGCGACGCCATCGAACACCGCTGGATCACCAAGAGCGTCGAACGCGCTCAGCGCAAGGTGGAAGAGCGCAACTTCGAGATTCGCAAACAACTCGTCGATTACGACGAAGTCATGGAACATCAGCGCAACGGCTTCTACACCGTGCGTCAGGAAGTGCTCCAAGGCAACCGCATTGAACAGATCGTTTTCGACTACATCGAGAAGAGCGTTGAAGACGCTGTCGATCTCTACACCGATCGCGAATACCTGCCCACGCAGATTGCCGAGTGGTGCAGGGAGACGCTCGATGTGAGCGTGGAACCATCGAAGCTGCGCTCGACGGATCAAGATGGCCTCATCGATGAGATTCGCGCTGATGCCCGTGCAGAAGCGGTACAACTCGTGGAAGTCACGCTGGGCGAATACATGAACGACGATGCCCCGCCCGAGGATTGGGACACGCGTGGCTTAAGCGCCTGGGCACAGAGCAAATTCTCGGTGAACATGTCGCAGAATCAGATTCGCCAAATGAGCGTGCTGGAGGTGCGAACGAAACTCGCCGAGGCGGCACAGGAACAGATCGGTAAAAAGGACCTGACCGGCATCGCCAAATTCCTCGTGCCCCATTATCCGCTCAAGCAACTGGCAGACTGGGCGAAGCAGAAATTCCTCATCGAACTGAATGTTGAAGAGCTTGCGACAATGCACCACGAGGAAGTCACGGAGTTCATCCTCAAGAAAGCCCGCGAAGCCTACGCCAATCGTGAAAGCGAATATCCGGTTGATTTCGTACTCGACATGGCCTTCGCTGCCGCTCAGCAAAATGGCGAGTGGGCAGCGCAGCAGCTTTGCGCCTGGGTCGCTCATCGCTACGAACTGACCTGGACATCTGAGCAGATCACCAATCGCACCCGCGCTCAAATGCGCGATGAACTGGTCGCCGCCAGCGACGCTTGGATCCACGGCGGCAAGCTTGAAGCACTCGTCGATAATGCGATGAAAGAACACCGCGATGCGCCATCGCTCGCCAAGTGGGTGGAAGAGCGATTGGGCCGAAAGTGTACAGAAGAAGAACTGGCCGTGGCAGATGATCGCCGCGATGTGCTCGTTGAAAAAGCACGAGCCTTGCACCGATCAGAACTGGGGCAACTTGAGCGCTATGTGCTGCTTCAGATTCTCGATTCCTCGTGGAAGGATCATCTTTACGCAATGGATCAACTGCGCGATTCGGTGAGTACGCGATCGATCTCTGACCGCGAGAAGGATCCGCGCGTCGTCTATAAGCGCGAAGGTGCCAGCCACTTCAGGCAGATGCAGAAGCTGGTGCGCGACCGCGTGACCGACCTGATCTTCCGCGCCAGGCTCACAGCCAACGTCGAAGCTCGCAACGTCTATGGCTCGCAGCAGCAAGCCCAGCACGCCGAGGCAGGCAGCGCACTGACAGGCCGAGGCAACGCACAGGGCAGCGAAGAACAAGAAGCGGACATGGAGACGGCTAACCGTGCAGGCGGTGGGCGCGAGCCGATGAGCCGTAAGCAGCGCCGCGCTGCCGAGGCGGAGAGCCGTCGCAAGGATCGCCGCGATGTGAAGCGAAGGCGGTGAGATTAATTCTGATGCCGTATGATGAGCCTCCCGCACGGGTGATCATGTGATCACCCCTGCATGGAGGCTTTTTTATGTCGTCACTCATCGCATCATTTCGCTTTGCCGCAGGCCATCAGTTGCGTGCGGCCATCGCCTTTGCAATGCTCGCGCTCTTTGCTGTGCCCAATCAACTCGAGATTCCGATGCCCAAGGAGTGACCGCATCGCGGCCCTCGCATCCAGTTCATCGCTTCACATGATTTGACTCGCCCCTTTATCCCTCCGACCATGCCGCAACTTTTCGCAACCCTATAAGGCCCGACCATGCCCGATGTTCTTGCTCTGATCACGCAGCGGTTTCAAGATGCCATCGCCTCGGCGATCGGCTCCGACTACGCCCACATCGATCCGCTCATCCGCCCTTCTGCCAGCGCCCAGCACGGCGACTACCAGGCCAATCTGGCGATGAGTCTGTCCAAACAGGTCGGCATGAAACCCCGCGAAATCGCAGAGAAAATCGTCGCAGCCGCCAAGCTTGATGACCTCTGCTCCAAAGTAGAAATCGCAGGCCCCGGCTTCATCAACCTTCATCTGACCAGCGCATTCCTGAGCACCGCCATCAACGCGATGGCTGATGATGCGAGGCTCGGCGTACCCGCCGCTTCACCGGCGCAAACCGTCGTCGTGGATTACTCAAGTCCCAACGTCGCCAAGGAAATGCACGTCGGCCATCTGCGCTCGACGATCATCGGCGATGCCGTCGCGCGCGTGCTTGCCTTTCAAGGCCATCGCGTCATTCGGCAGAATCATGTGGGCGACTGGGGCACGCAGTTTGGCATGCTCATCGAACATCTCATCGAGATGAAATGGGATCCCAAAGCAGGTCACTCCATCAGCGACCTCAACGCGCTCTACCAGGCTGCAAAGAAACATTTTGACGATGATGCCGCCTTTTCTGATCGCGCGCGCAAGCGCGTCGTTGCACTGCAATCCGGCGACGCCACAACACTCACGCTCTGGCAGGGCCTGATCGAAGAATCCAAGCATCACTTCAACGAAGCATATGAACGACTGGGCGTGCTGCTAAAAAACGATGACATCCGCGGCGAAAGTGCTTACAACAGCTACCTTGCCGATGTCGTTTCTTCGCTCACCTCCTGCGGCCTCGCACATGAAAGCCAGGGCGCGCTCGTGCTCTACCCCGATGGTTTCAAGGATGCTG
>CAZYQL010000035.1:23176-28076 GCA_964650055.1 uncultured Phycisphaeraceae bacterium
GCACATGAAAGCCAGGGCGCGCTCGTGCTCTACCCCGATGGTTTCAAGGATGCTGATGGCAACCCGCAGCCGATGATCATTCGCAAAAGCGATGGCGGCTTTCTCTATGCGACGACGGACCTTGCCGCAGCGCGATTCCGCATCAATAAACTGAAAGCCGATCGCATTGTCTATGTCACTGATGCCCGCCAGTCCGATCACTTTGCGATGCTCTTCTGGGCACTTCGGAAATCAGGCTGGGCACCGGAAAGTATTCGTATTGATCACGTGCCCTTTGGCATGGTGCTCGGGCCAGATAAGAAGCCGTTCAAAACCCGCGAAGGCGGTACCGTGAAACTCGTTGACCTGCTCAACGAAGCGGTTGATCGTGCTCTGACCGTCATCAATGAAAAAAATCCGGAGCTACCTGAGAGCGAGCGTGCCAAGGTTGCGCAGGCGGTGGGCATTGGTGCGCTCAAGTATGCCGACCTGTCGGGTGATCGTGTGAAAGATTACATTTTCGATTGGAACCGGATGCTGGCCTTCGATGGCAACACCGCGCCTTACATTCAAAATGCATACGTGCGTGTGTTTGGCATCTTCCGCAAAGGCAACATCAATCCTGCGGATCTGAGTGACAAGGAGATTGTGATTGCGGATGCAGCCGAGCGCATGCTCGCTCTGAAGCTGCTGCAATTGCCTGCGGTGATTGATTCGGTTTCGCAGAGCCTGGAGCCGCATCGCCTGTGCGCTTACCTCTACGACCTTGCGGCGAGTTACCACAGATTTTTCGAGAACTGCCCCGTGCTCATTGCACCCGATGAAGCCACGAAACAAAGCCGCTTGCGGCTTAGCGACGTCACCGCAAAAACCTTCGCACTAGGGCTGGGCCTGCTGGGCATTCAAGTGATCGAGCGCATGTGAATGGCACATAGCCCCCGGCTTGCCGGGGGTGATCTTCGCCGAACATTTCAACAGTAAATCAGAGTTGCAGAATTTCGTATCGTTTCCCCCGGCAAGCCGGGGGCTATATCGCCTTGGTCACCACCATCTGATCGCGATGCACGACCTCATCGTAAGCCAGCTTGCCGATGGCCTCGGCAAGCTGCGTGGTCTTTTTGCCTTTGATTTGCTGCGTTTCTTCACTGCTGTAATTGGTCAGGCCACGGGCGATTTCCACGCCCTGTCCATTGACCACCGCCACCACATCGCCACGTTCGAATCTGCCGGTCACTTCGATGATGCCCGCTGGCAGCAGACTCTTGCCTCGCGCCAGCGCGGCAGCAGCACCATCATCAACGACAAGTTTGCCCGCTGGTCGTTTGGTCAGACCGATCCATCTGCGCCGGCTGTCGAGCTTCTTTTTCTTGGGCGCGAAGATTGTCCCGATGCCTTTGGAGTCGCCGCCGAACAGTTTGAGCAAAACCTCCGGCTCGCGTCCATTGGCGATGATCGCCAGTTCGCCTGCTTGCGTCGCCTGCTGTGCTGCGGTGAGTTTGCTCGACATGCCGCCGGTGCCCAGTTTTGATTTCTCACTGCGCACGTGACCAACTGCTGCGCTGATGTCCTCGACCAGATCAATGCGCTGGCCGCGATCATCGAGTAAGCCGTTGACAACGGTGAGCAGCACCAGCGCATCAGCGCGAAGGGCATTGCAGGTGAGTGCTGCCAGTTGATCGTTGTCGCCAAAGCGAATTTCATCGACAGCGACCGTGTCGTTTTCATTGAGTATCGGCACGCAGTTCATGCGATGCAGATGAGCGATGCAGTTGCGAATGTTCAAATACCGCTGCCGATCGTCAAAGTCGCTGCGGGTCACGAGCACCTGACCGACAAAGAGGCCATGCGGCGCGAAGGCGTCGTGCAGGTGCGTCATCAGTCGCCGCTGCCCGACAGCAGCGACGGCTTGAAGCTCCGCCACATCGCGTGGACGCTTGGTCAGTCCCAGTTCTTTGATGCCTGCGCCGATGGCACCGCTGCTGACGATGGTGACTTCGTAGCCGCGCTGACGCAGCGTTGCGACCTGCGCAGCAATCTGACGAAAGTAGGCGACATCGAGATGACCATCGCTGCCAGTGAGCAGCTGTGTGCCAAACTTGATGACAATTCGCCGGGCGGCGGCGAGCACGGTTTGTCTGAGTGAAGTGGAAGGCATGGTGGAGGAAAAGCGGGAAAGCGGGCAAGCGAAAAGGCGGGAAATAAAGACAGAGGCATCACCAACAACAGACGCGGCGCGGCGGCTCGCATCTCCGAATTTTGCGCTTTCTCGCTTTATCGCTTTTTCGCTTTGTTCTCTTCATGTTTTCACACTGTCCTGCTGTTGCAACAACGCCTGAATCAACGCCACATGCCGCTGCGTCGCACCTTGGCGTGACAGAATAACGCGTCGCCCGTTCACCGCCAGTTGCCGTGCCCGCTCGCTGTCGCCAAGTAAGGCAGTCACGACCTTCCAAGGATCATCGCTCACCACGATGCCATCCTCCTCACGAAACGCCTCCACCACATCCGCAAAGTCACCATAGCGCGGCCCGATCACCGTCGGCTTACCCAAAGCGATCGGCTCAATCGGATCAGAGCCATAAAGATCAATCAGGCTTCGACCCACGATCACCACCGTCGCCAGGGCATACGCCTTTCGCAACTCGCCCATCGTATCTAGCAGAAAAACTTCCGATGTATTGATGCCGCGCTGCGTGCCATCAGCGCACTGCGACCGCCTGACAACACCGCTGCTTCCGCCCCCCGCCGCTCGCGGCTTCGCTCCGTTTCCCTTCTGACTCAACCACCGCTGAATCACCCCCGCCACCTCCTCAAACCGCTCCGGCTTTCGTGGCACCAGCACCAGTTGCACGCCATCAGCTTTTTGTCGCAGCAGCAACTCCTCTTCGCCAGGCCCGGTCGATCCCGCGACTACCACAGGCTTGTCGCGATCAATGCCCATGGCTGAGGCGAGTTCTGAAACGCCTTTCAAATCACCAGGCTCCACCACCTTGGCGTTGTCCCATTTCATGGAGTCGGTGACGATCACGCGATCCTTCGCCGCGCCCATGGCGACAAACCGCTGGGCGTAATCGACGGTCTGCACCGCACAGGCCGCCAGACACGCAAAGCTTTTTCGCATCAGCCATCGCACCAATTTGTACCGCTTGTAGCTGCGCTCGCTGAGTCTGCCGTTGATGACGCAAACGGGAATCTGCCGCTTGGCACACGTTTCAACAAACGTCGGCCAAACCTCCAACTCCACCAGCACCACCACAGCCGGCCGAACAGCATCCAGAAACCGCATGACGCAGCGGGTGAAATCGAAGGGGTATCGCAGGACGATGTGCTTGCCGCCGCTATCGCCGTTGCAGTTGCCGTTGCCGCCGCCGCCGTATAGTTCCGTCGCACGGTCGAAGCCGGTGTTGGTGGTCGCGGTAATGACGATGCGAACCTTGTCGCCCAGGTCTTCGCTGATTCGCTTGATCAGATCGCGCGTCGCATTGACTTCACCCACACTCACCGCGTGAATCATCACCGTCTTCTTCGCGCCTTCGCTCCCCAAGCCGTTCACAGCTTCGCTCTTCTCTTTCGGGACATGCCCAAACCTCCCGCTCCAATCGGTGCGCCATTTCCCTGTGCGCAGCAGAGAGATCATCCACACCGGACTGGTCACCGCCGCGACGAAGCCGTAGATCAGATCACGCAGAATCGCCATGCCCGGATTGTAGAACAAAGGCGACGCGCGCATGGGAATGCGTGGGCTTTGAAATGGGATTACTTTCTCGCGCCTCTTTTTCCTACAATCTTCGCCATGACCGACAAGTTTTACATCACCACTCCGATCTATTACGTCAACGACCGCCCGCACATCGGCCACGTCTATACGACCACCGTTGCTGACATCATCGCTCGCTACCACCGCCTGCGCGGCGACGATGTTTTCTTCCTCACCGGCGTCGATGAACATGCCGCCAAAGTTGTCGATGCTGCCACCCAGCGCGGCCTCACTGCGCAGCAGTGGGCTGACCAGAACGCCGCCGTGTTCGATAGCACGTTCAAGAAGTTGGCCATCACCAACAACGACTTCGTCCGCACCTCGCAGGATCGGCACAAGACCAAGGTGCAGGAATATATCTCCGCCCTACTCAAAACCGGCGATGTCTATGAAGGCACTTACGAAGGCTGGTACGACGCTGGCCAGGAAGAATATGTCACCGATTCCAAAGCAGAGGAATACGGTTTCAAGTCGCCGATCAATGGCAAGCCGCTGGTGCGAAAAGGCGAGAAGAATTACTTTTTCAAACTCGAAAGCTACCGCGATGACCTGCTGCGGTTGCTCGATGATGAGCACCCGCAAGGTCGGCTCAAACGCGAGGATGGTTCGTTGCTCTTCGATGTTCAGCCCACGGCGAGAAAAAATGAAATCGTCTCCCGCATCCGCGAAATGAATGATGTGCCCATCAGTCGCAGTGGAGCCGGCGGCTGGGGCATTCCGTTTCCCACCGACCCGCAGCAGACTGTTTATGTCTGGATCGATGCGCTGTTCAACTATCTGACGTTTGTGGATACACCTGACCGCCGAGGTTATTGGGAGAGCGGCGCGACGCACCTCATTGCGAAAGATATTCTCTGGTTCCACGCTGCCATTTGGCCCGCGCTGCTGATTGCGCTCCGCAAATGCGAAGGGTATGAGTGGGTCGCGCTGCCTCGGATGATTTACGCGCACAGCTTCTGGATCAGCGAAGGTCAGAAGATGAGCAAATCGCTGGGGAACTTCATCGACCTGGAGAAGATTGATAAATACGTCGAGACGTTCAGCCTCGATGCGCTGCGCTATTTTCTTGGGACCAACGGGCCGATGGGCACGACGGACAGCGATTTTGCGGAAGCGAAGTTTGCGGAGGTTTACAACAGTGATCTGGCGAATGTGCTGGGGAAT
>CAZYQL010000035.1:28176-29487 GCA_964650055.1 uncultured Phycisphaeraceae bacterium
GCACTCAAGGACAACGGACGCGGCGAACTGGCGAAGTGGGTAACGTGGGGACAGCTCAAACCCGGCGCACCGCTGCAGACGGGCGATGCGCTCTTCCCGCGCTATGTGCCGCCCAAGGCGACATGAACTGCGGCACATGCCTTATCAGAGCCGGGTTTTGTAAACCCGGTCGGCTCGCAAGGCTCAACGCCGCCGCGAGCCGCTTCCGCGCAGCAACCCAAAATATTCATCGCGTGTCCACTGCGTGAATCAGACAGATTCAGCCTGCGGATAGGCTTCATCTATCTGTCCGGACTCACAGAGTCCGGCTCTGATATACAGTCAATTCTAATTCCCCACCTTCGTGCGCACCGCGCCAGGCTCCTCGGCGACGATGCGATCCTTATCGAGGAACCAGCGGAACTGCCGCGCGGGCAGCGTCGTCGTTTCTGTATCCAGTTCCGCCATGCGGCCGTCCTCAGCAGAAATGATCGCCATCTGTTTGTTGCTGGTGTAGTAGAGCTGGTCGCCGCGCACGGTTTGCTTCTGATAGAAGATCGAAAGGTTGCCCGCTGCGGTGACGTTATCGAGTTTTGGTTGGCCCGCTTGGCCGGTCAGCCAGGAATTGAGGCCGCCGGTGGATTGGAAGTCAGCGATAAGCTGATTGCACTGCATGATGATTTCCGAGCCTGTGGCGGGCTGCTGGATCATCTTCACTTCTTTGTCCATGCGCACATCGTTGTGATTAGCATCGATGACCAGCGAAGATTGCCAGAGGAAAAGCGTGACACCCTGGCCGACGAAGGCGACGGGGGATGCGGGCTTTTCGTCGGTGGTGATGGCCTTGGCTTTTTCCTTGGCGCGGTAATCTTCGATCTGCATCGTGCCTGCGCCGGTGACGGTGAGTTTGCCGGTGGTGTTGTCGAAATTCAGGAGCGGGCCGGTCAGGCGAAAGCGCGTGCCCAGCTTGCCATCCACGCGATCAGTCCACTGCTCTGCCTCGAAGACGACCTTTTCCTTGGCGACCATTTTGCGAATTTGGCGATCGGGTTGCTTCGCTTTTGCGGCAGTGGCTTGGGGAGTTTTCGCCGGTTTCTCTGCATCTTCTTTGGTGCCGATAAGCGCGCCCAGGCCTTGCTTGTTTCCCTTGGTTTGCTCAGGGGAAAGCGGGTCGATCTCCAGTGAAAGATCGCTGGACTGAAAGCGAGTGATGTCCACGCCGCGGTCACTGCCTGCGACGACCTGGCCATGGAAATTGGCGTGGC
Organism: uncultured Phycisphaeraceae bacterium; assembly: GCA_964650055.1. GTDB lineage: Bacteria > Planctomycetota > Phycisphaerae > Phycisphaerales > Phycisphaeraceae > JTS-RE9. Next base: position 29,421 of record CAZYQL010000035.1, read on the forward strand.
CGGTGGTGTTGTTGAAATCCATCGAGTGGAGCCAGTTGACTTTCAGATGCTGCGGCGGCGAAGCGAC
>CAZYQL010000036.1:0-22193 GCA_964650055.1 uncultured Phycisphaeraceae bacterium
AATTGAATGGAATAACGCAAGAGAAGTCCAGCGTCAAGAAAGCCCGGCGGAAGTAAACGTCGTCTTTCAATACAAAATGTGGTGAGATGTCTTTGCGCCATGGGTCGAAAACCCTGATTGATCATCGAAATGAAACAATATGCCCGGCTGTGTCAACAATTGGACGAGCATGGTGTTTCAACTGGCTATCATGTCGCGGATTCGGGCAGCCTGTTGTCATCATAGGATGCAAAAGCGTGTTTGCCGATGTGGTTCAAGATACGGTTCATAGCGAGTGGTGAAGGACATCAGTGGCATTTGTGACGCTGCTGATGAGCGATGAATCTGTTGTTCCGGTCGCTTGATAGAGTTTGAGCTGAGTTTGGGGAGATGCTTGAAGAGGTACCATGAACGAGCAATCGCGATCTCTCGGTTCTACATCTGAAACTAGCGGCGCGCGTGGCGAAAAGGCCAACGGCATGATTCGCGTTTTGCTGGTCGATGATCACATGCTGGTGCGGGATGTGCTTGGCGAACGACTCGACCGCGAGCCGGGGATATCGGTCGTGGCCAAGGCGGTCAACGCCGAGGAGGCGATCGCGTTGTGTGTGGCGCACACGCCTGACATCGTGCTGATGGACATCGACATGCCTGGGCTGATCTGTTTCGATGCTGCGGAGCGGATCATGGCGACGCAGCCTAAGACGCGCATCATTTTTCTCAGTGCGTTTTTTAACGATCGCTACATCGAGCAGGCCCTTCGCATCCAGGCGCGGGGATACGTGACCAAGCGCGAGCCGCCGGAGGTGGTGATCGGTGCGGTACGGGAAGTGGCAGCAGGGGGGATTTTCTTCTCGCAGGATGTTCGGGCGCGGATGGTGGTGGGTGACGATGGCGTCCGCCTGCTGGAGGAAGCAGCCACGCGCAGTTCCACGCTGACGCCTCGCGAGCTCGAGGTGCTTCGCTACGTGGCGCGTGGCCTGTCCAAAAAAGAAATCGCCAGCACGATGTCAATCAGTGTCAAGACCATCGAAAACCACTGCGGCAGCCTGATGGGTAAATTGGGTATTCACGATCGCGTTGTTCTGGCCCGCTACGCCATTCGCGAAGGACTTGCGGAAGCTTGAGGCGAACAGCTTTCAGCGATCAGCTATCAGCTTTCAGCTATCAGCCGTCAGCTTGATAGCCGCAGTGTCCGCACTGCGGGTAATACAGACGCTGTGGCCCCTGGCTTTCTTCCCCTAACTCCCCATAACTTCCTCTACCTCCTGCACTCGCTCCCTTCGCCTTGTGGCCTTGCGACTGCTCCATTATCATCACGAGTCGATCACCTTTGGGAGTTTCCTCGTGGAACAAGTTCTCTCAGTCGCCATCTTTCTTGCCGTCGGGTTCGGCTTTGTGCTGGTCAATCTGATCATCAGTGGTCTGGTTCGCCCTAGCCTTCCCAACGATGAAAAGTCGGCGATCTACGAATGCGGCGAGCCGACCATCGGCGAGAGCTGGGTGCAGTTCGATCTCCGCTTCTACATCGTCGCGCTCTTCTATCTCGTCTTCGATGTCGAAGTCGCTCTCATTTATCCCTGGGCGGTCGTCTTCCGCGAGTTCCCCGCTGAGGCCCTGATCGTCGGTCTTCCCTTTCTGGGAATCGTCATCGTCGGCTATGCCTACGAGTGGTACTCGGGCAGCCTCGACTGGGTGCGCAGCAGTATCAACACATCGTTTCAAAGCTCATCGGGCAAAGGCACGCCCACTGCCAATCTCAAATCACTGGCCCGCCGCGAGCCTGAAGCGCTCGCCAGCGAAGTATCCCGTTGATTTTGCCTCCCACGATTTCTCTTCATGTTCTGCGGGGCCCCCTCAGTTTTCAGTTTGCCCGGAGAAGGAACGGCGAGCTGCGAATTCAACCTGAAACCGTGACTTTCGGAACCTACACATGAGCCACGAACGCTACAAGACCATTCTTCTTATTGGTGCGCCAGGTGCAGGCAAAGGCACACAGGGAAAAATCCTGGGCACCATCCCCGGCTTCTACCACTGCGCCTGTGGCGATGTCTTTCGCCAGATCGATATCACCAGCAAGCTAGGCAAAATTTTCTACGACTACAGCTCTCGCGGCGACCTGGTTCCCGATGACATCACCGTGCAGATGTGGGCCGATTCCATCCACGCTCACACGGTGCTCAGTCAGTACAAGCCCAAGAAGGATCTGCTGATTCTCGATGGCATCCCGCGCACGGTGGAACAGGCGAAGATCATCGAGAAGCACATCAAGGTGCTCAAGGTCGTGCACCTGGTCTGCAAGGATGAAGCGAGCATGTTTGAAAGGCTTCGCCGAAGGGCGCTCAAGGAAAATCGGTTTGATGATGCCAATGAAGCGACCATCCGCCGTCGCTGGGCGGTGTATGAGAAAGAGACCAGCCCCGTGCTCCAGTACTACAGCAAGGACTTGATCATGGAAGTGGACTCGATGGGTTCACCCGCTCGCGTGCTGCGGGATATTCTCGCTGTGGTCGTGCCGATTCAAAATGCACTGTTCGAGAACGAGGACATTTGAATCGCGATGGCTCACGCTCATGCCCAATCCCGCCTATGTTATTCCCCACCTCCGATGATGACCTGCTGATCAGTGTGTACCGCAAGCAAAGTCGGACACTCGATGATTTGCCCTACACGCAGGAATTTGAAGCGATCCACGAAGCGGCGATCGGCGACGGCGCGACATCCACCTCCCGCGCCCAGTTGTTTCGCAGGCTGCACAACCTTCGCAAAGCGGGGAAACTTCCTCGCCTGGGCAGGGCAACAACCCCGCCGCTGAAAATCGCCCCCGAGCAGGAAGCGATGCTCGCTTCGCTGGTCGAAGAAAAAATCGGCCGCCTATCTCTTCGCGATCAGTTGCTGTACACGCCTGCATTCGATGAGATCGTCAGCGCTTTCAATGCCAAAGCGGCGCTCAATCTCTCCGCTCACGATGCCTGGCGAATTGTCGTGAAATTGGCCAAGTGAATACCTAGGCGAATCTGCACCGTGATGCGACTTCTCATCATGTGATTATCGGCCTCTGCTCAAGTTCGTTTCCGATCTGACCGATCCTTTTCTATTGGAGGAAGTGCGGTTTTCGGGAGCCTTCCATGAGCAACATCGGCATATCCATCGCAGGAAGCGTGGCTCAAGGCAGCTTGCAGGTGCAGCAGGTCAGCCGTGCTCTGCACAGGCAGACCACCGATGCCGCCGCCGAAGCCAGACAGATTCGCGATCGTGTGGATGCCCACCTTGCCGCCCTCGATGAAGGCGATGAAGCCAATCCGCTGTCGCAGCTTCGCATTGATGAACAAATGCCCGAGCACGGTCATCACGAAGCACAAGGCGGCGAAGAAGAAAAATCTCAGAAGCAGGCAAAGGGTGAGGCCGGCGAAGATGGAGCCAGTGCTCAGCCAACGGTGCCAGAGAAGTCGCATGAGCCTCGCGCGGATGGCGATGGGTATCACCCGCTGGATGTCACTGCTTGACTCAACGCGGTCCTGTCAAAGCAGCTTGGGCAGCTCGCGATCCACTTCACTGAAATATCTGCGAATGATGCTGCAATCGAACTTGGGCAAAATGCTTGAGACCGGTTCGCGCTCCAGTAGGAACTCGAACGCCGCCTTGACCACACGCTCCGGCGCTACCCGGCCGCGACTCCACAGGTCGTAGTCAGACCAGCCGAGCGTGACGCGAAAGTCATGGCGCACTTGACCCTCAACCACCTGAACTTCATAGCTCCAGTGGTTGCTGCATTCGGTTTCGATGCCGATCTCAACAGTGGCCATAAGCGGGTCACCTTTCGCGTATGATTCTAGCGGAGCAGAGGTCAGAGGTCAGAAGTCAGTAGGAAGGAGCATCGTGAACGCGGTGCCTATGCTGATGACCTGATCCCGACAGTAGCCCTCGGACTTTCGCACTCCGTCCTCCGTCCTCCGACCTTTGACCCCTGACCCCTGACCTCTGACCTCTGACCTCTGGCTCCCATGCTTTTTCTGACTGAGACATTACGACTTGGCTTGGCCAATCTGATGCTGCACAAGCTGCGCTCGCTGCTGACGGCACTAGGCATCATCATCGGCGTAGCCGCAGTGATTGCCGTCGTCGCCATCGGCGAAGGCAACAAGCGCAAGGCCCTGGCTGATATCGAAAAGCTCGGGGCCAAGAACATCATCATTCGATCGCGCAAGCCTGATGAGTCGCAGAATCAAAGCGATTCTTCATCGAGGCGGCGCAGTTTCACTTACGGTCTGACATGGTCAGATTCACGAAAGATCGATGAACTGGCGCAGTCGATCGATGAGATATCACGCGTCGTGCAACTCAAGAAAGTAGGCACGAAAGTTAGCGCTGGTAACAAGCAGGCACAGGCATCCGTGTTCGGCACCGAGCCGCAGCTTCTGGATGTCACATCGCTGCGACTGGAACGTGGCAGGTACCTCACCGACACCGATGAGCTGCGCAGCGAGCGCGTCGCTGTCATCGGTGCGGAGGTTGCTCGATTGCTCTTTGCCCTGGAAGATCCGCTCAACGGCTACATCAACATCCACAACGGCCCTGCCGGTATTCCTTTTAAGGTTGTCGGTGTGTTGCGCTCGGTGGGCTTGGCCGGTGGCGCAGGGTCGGCACTGGTGGGCCGCGATCTGAACTTCGATGTACATATTCCAAAGTCAGCTGCCATCGATCAGTTTTCTGATCGCATTGTGACCATCAAGCCTGGCTCTTTCGAGAGTACGGTGGTCGCACTCGAAGAGATTTACATCGAGGCGCGAGATCAGGAATCTGTACGCGCGGTTGCTGACCAGATCAGCCGACTGCTTGAAATCGATCATGAAGGCAAGGGTGATGTCACGGTCGTCGTGCCTCTGGAACTGATCGAACAAGCGGAGCGCACGCTGCGCATGTTCAACATCATGCTTATCGCCATCGCCTCGATCAGCCTGCTCGTCGGCGGCATCGGCATCATGAACATCATGCTCGCATCGGTGACTGAGCGCACAAGAGAGATCGGCATCCGCCGTGCTCTGGGCGCCACGCGCAAGCACATTGCCTCGCAGTTTCTCGTGGAGACCGCCACGCTCTCGGGTGTAGGCGGCGCACTGGGCGTCACGCTGGGTGTACTTGGCGCAGCGATATTAGGCCTGTTTCACGAGCAATTTGAATGGGGCAAGCCGGTGGTGCCGCTCTGGTCTATTGGTGTGGCGCTGGGCGTCGCCATGTTCGTGGGCATCGTCTTTGGCCTCTATCCAGCGGTGCAAGCGTCCAAGCAGGACCCGATTGTTGCGCTGCGTCACGATTAACTTTCGCGACTGCTCAAGATCACCTTTCGCCGCTTGCGGCTTCGCTCTGAATCGCCTTGTCACGGCCCGGGTTCGTGGTGAGTCACAGCGCTGATATCGCTACGCCGCAAGCGGCGGAAAAGAGCGAAGCCGTACGCGATTGTGGCCGATAATGGCTGCGGAGCTTTGAATGACTGCACCGATCAATGATGCCAATGAGCCGATCACTTCGCCACTACGATGCGTGAGCATTGATGTGGAGGAGTATTTTCACATTGAAGCGGCGCATGGTCGCATCACCAGAGATCAGTGGGATCAGTGGCCCAGTCGCGTGGAGCAGAATGTTGATTTGCTGCTGGAGCTTTTCGATCGGTGTCAGCAGCGGGGGACTTTTTTCATTCTCGGGCATGTCGTGCAGAGGCACGGAGCGATGGTTCGCAGAATCGCTGATGCAGGGCACGAGATTGCCAGTCATGGCACGATGCACGATCGATTGCATCGCCTCGATGCTGACTCCTTTCGCGAAGATTTGCTCACCAGCAAGAAGCTTCTCGAAGATGCCACAGGCAAGGGCGTCATCGGCTACCGCGCGCCGACATTCAGCATCGTGCCTGAGACTGCATGGGCGATCGATGTGCTTTCCGAGTGTGGCTTCGAGTATGACGCTTCGATTTTTCCGGTGAAGCATCAGTGGTATGGCGTGCCTGATGCGCCGGATCGGCCGTTCATCGTGCGCGGGCCACAAGGCGCAGAGCTACTCGAGGTGCCGCCGCTGACGTGGTCGCCTGGCGGATTGCTCAAGCCGCTGGCGCGCAGTCGTGGCGGCAAGCTGCCGGTGGCGGGCGGCGGGTATTTTCGGTTGCTGCCGCTCTGGTTCATGAAGCGCGGCTTAGCGCAAGCTGATGCACTAGGTAGGCCGAGCATTCTCTACTTTCATCCGTGGGAATTTGATCCGCAGATGCCGCGTATGCCGTTGAGTTTCACGGGAAAGCTTCGCACTTATACGGGACTCAAATCAGCGCTGAAAAATCTGGAAACAATCATGCGAACGCCTGGGCGGTGGGGTGCGATTGCTGATTCACTGAGCGAGCTCAAAGCGATGTCGCAGGAGCTGCCGGTTTATTCGCTTCGATCTTCTTCTGGTACTTCGTGACACGCCAAGGCGTGATTGAATCACGTCAGCCGTGACAAAATCTTCACATCTCGCGTCAAGCCTTGCATGATCCGTTGCGTATGATGGAACAGCGATGTTTCTTTCATTCCGTTTAATGCGAGGTTTTCATGTCCAGCGATCCGATCAAAATTGCCAAAGCTGACCATCCCATCCTTCCCGCCATTGCAGCGCGGTTTAGTCCTTACGTGTTCGAGGCTCGTTCGGTGGAGAAGGCGAAGCTGCTCACCTGTCTTGAAGCTGCACGCTGGGCTGCTTCGAGTTTCAATGAGCAGCCTTGGTCGTTCATTCTGGCACTGCGCGAAGATAAAGCGGAGTTCGCCAAAGCGCTGGCCTGTCTTGGCGAGCCGAATCAGGTCTGGGCCAAGGATGCAGGGGCGCTGATTCTTACCGTTATCTCCAAGACCTTTTCTCGCATCGGCACACCCAACCGCGTTGCCGAACATGATCTGGGACAGGCGGCAGCAAACATGGCGATCCAGGCTGCACAAGAAGGCTTGCAGATCCACCAGATGGCGGGTGTCAATCTCACTTCCGTCCGCCAAGGGTACGCCATCCCCGCCACTCACGAACCGATGACCGCCATCGCCGTCGGCTACGCTGCCGACCCCGCCAAAGCTGCCAGCACTGACCTGGGTTCGCGCGATGCCGCAGCGCGCGGTCGCAAGCCGTTGAGCGAGTGGGTCTTCACCGGCGGCTGGAAGCAGCCAGCGAAGGAAGTCCGATAAAGGGTTAGCCTCGTGTCACTTCAGTTTGCATTTTTCAATTTCCATTGGCCATTGGTTATTCGCCTCTACCTGACCAGAGAATGCAAGAAGCCGGGGGTGCGGTAAGTTTTCCGGGCACGTGTGGCACCTGGCAGGCCGTCGCTCTGGAAAGTTTGCCAGTGGCGAAATACGGATTGTCGGGCATTGCACATTCCGCCACTGGCAAACCGCTCAAAGCAGCGGCCTGCCGGTGCCACACGACATAGTGCCCGGGTTGCTTGGCGCACCCGAAGCCGGAGGGGAAATAGCCATTGAAAAATGGCCAATGTAAAATAGCCAATACCAAGGCATCGCTAGCGATGGGCCTCTTACCTGCTCCCGACATTACGCCGATATTGCTTGTGGAAAGAGTACGATCTACCACGAGGATTCGGCATGCCCCCCAAAGTTCCCAAGGAAAGTTTCATCGATGCATTGCGCCTGAGCGAGCGCGAACGCAGCGAACTCATCGCCCGCCTCGATGCGAAGAATGCACTCTTCAGCGGTGACAATCGTCGCACCAGTTCCCGCTTTCGCTATCACCTGACTGATGGCCTGATCGTCGAGATCACTCATCCCGGCGGCACCATCACCAAGTATCTCGTTCGGCCACGCGACCTGAGCACCCGCGGCCTCAGTTTCCTTCACGGTGCTTTTCTCTATCCCAATTCGCCTTGCCGACTCATTCTGCAAACCGTCAATGGTGAACCTGCCACGCTCGTCGGTCGCGTCATGCGCTGTCAGCATGTCAGCGGAAGAGCGCACGACATCGGTATTCAATTCGTCAAGCCCATTCGCCTGGAAGATTACATGGCGATGGACACTTCCACCGCTGCGGCCACTTCTACCGAGCTTCCCACGTTGCAAGGTCAGGCACTTTACATCGAGGATTCAGCAGTCGATCGCGAACTGCTTCGCTTTCATGTTCGCAATCAAGGGCTGACACTCACGACATGCAACTCGCTTGCGGAAGGCGTGGAACTGCTCAAGAAAAAGCAGTTCGATGTGATCCTCAGCGATGGCGAACTGCCGGAGCTGACGCCAAAGAAGATCGTCGAAGATTTACGAACTGCCGGGCATGCCAAACCGATCATCGTCGTCACGGGTGAGGAGGCGAGCGAAGGCATCAAGGCACTGCAAGGCTTATCGCGGGTGGCCACGCTGGCTAAGCCTTACCCGATCGATGAGCTTATGGATGCGCTGGCGCTGGCGCTCACGGGTGTGCCGGTGCTGCCGCCCATTGTCAGTGCTCATTGGCCCAATGAAGAGATGCGTCCACTTATCACTTCGTTTGTCAGCGACATGCTCGTGAAGCTTGGCGAGATGGAAGCACAGGCCAAGGCCAAGGCATTCGCAGTGGTGCAGCGGATGAGCTTGGAGCTTAAAGGTGCTGCCGGTGGCTATGGCTATGCATCCATTCAAGCCGCCGCCAGCGAACTGCACCTGCTCAGTAAGTCGCAGGACAAAGCTCAGGCGATCAACGACCAGGTGATCGAACTGATTCGCATGGCCGAGGCAGCAAGAACCGCTGTGGAAATCGATGCGACTGCGGTGTAAAAGGCGAAGCTCAAAATTTCAAATGACAAATTACAAACAAATTCCAATGAAGCAAATGAGAAAGCAAACAGATGGCTGGAAGCGGTGATTCTGATTTTGACTTCTTTGCATATTGGAGCTTGTTTGTGATTTGGAAATTACAATTTGAGATTTCTGAGTTGAGATTTCTTTCCCTGTGGGATTTGATTCTATAATCCCCGCATGATCGAACGTGAAACGCAACAGCGACGTGCCATCCGCGAGGCCATCGTTCGCGCCGCCCGGCCGCTGGCTCCGCAGGAAGTTCTCGAAGAAGCGCACACTACTTTGCCCAGGCTCGGCATCGCCACGGTCTATCGCAATCTCAAATCGCTCGTCGAAGAAGGTTGGCTCAAAACTGTCGAACTGCCCGGCGATCCGCCGCGCTACGAACTGGCGGACATCGGCCATCATCACCACTTCCACTGCAAAGCCTGCGGCAAAGTCTTCGACATCGAAGGCTGCGTCGGCCACCTGTCATCGATCATTCCCAAAGGCTTCAAACTCGAAAATCACGAAATCACTTTCTACGGCCGCTGCCCGCAGTGTGCATAATCTCGATTTAATAGCCGCAGCTTTTATAGCCGCAGCGTCCTCGCTGCGCGTCTTGCTTCAACGAACAATCAGAATCGCGCAGCGAGGACGCTGCGGCTATTAGCAAACACACAAGCCTCAACCCGCGCTCATTCGCCCTTGCGCATCAGGATCGTTGCGTCGTGGCCGCCTTCGAAATAATCCTGACGGAAGGTGACGTTGTGTGTGCGTGTGAGGGCCCAGTCGATCAGTCGCAGGGTGTCCATTCTGCGGGCAGGTGGAAGCTGCGGCGGGGCACTGGTGCCGCAGCGATCGGAGAGAAAATTAAAGAGCAGCGATTCACCCGCCGCGCGCCAGGAGGCTTCGAGGAGTTTCATCATCTGCGCATCGGTCATGGTGTTGAGCGTGCCTGAGATGCAGATGACATCGGGCGAACCGGTGGAAAGAATCGCTTCGTGGGTGATAAAGTCGCCGTGATGAAATTCGCAGTGCGAGATGGCCTGCGCCTTGGCGTAGTCGATCATTTCTTCGAGGCCGTCAATGCCGATGTAGTGTTTGAAATCGATCTTGTGATCACTCAGATATTCCGCGAAGTCGCCACGGCTGCAACCGGCATCGAGCACATTTTGACGGCTGAAATCGAACATTTCCGTGAAAGTCTTGAAGCGAATGCGCTGGCTCTGCCGACTGGCCCATAGCGTGGCTTCGAAGGAGATGCCGTGGCGGTCGATGTGTTCGCGGTAGGGCTGAAGATAAGGATCGTGCATGCGCACATCGTAGTGATGCAAGGCGTGTATTGCCCGGCAGGTGCAGCGAATCTTGACACACCCGCTATGTCCATGCACCATGAAAAACTGTTGCGCTCTTTCGTTCACTCAGGAGTCCGTTCCATGCACGATCTTCGCCTGTCGATTCGTTTTCCTCATCGTTTGCTTTTCGCCATCATGCTGCTGCTCGCTTCGACGTGCAGCATTGCAAGTGTGTGCGGCGAGAATGCCGCAGAATTGTGGGATATGAAAGCACTGGAGGCAGTGCCCAAAGTCACCTGGGATCAGACGCGGCCTGATGGCGTGAAATCGCTTTACTACGAAGGCGAACCCTACATGGGCAAGCCCACGCGCATCTTCGCCTACTACGCACAGCCAGAAAATCCCAAAGGCAAATTGCCCGCAATGGTGCTCGTGCACGGCGGCGGCGGCACAGCATTCCCGCAGTGGTGCAAGCTCTGGGCTGATCGCGGATACGCTGCCATCGCAATTGACCTGGGCGGCGTAGGACCCGACAAGAAGCGACTCGAAGATGGCGGCCCCGGTCAAGGGGACAAAGAAAAATTCGAAGACATCAAGACCGGCCTGAAGAACGCGTGGACCTATCACGCTGTCGCAAATATCGTTCGCGCTCACTCGCTGCTGCGCTCGATGCCAGATGTCGATCCCGATCGCACCGGCCTCACCGGCATCTCCTGGGGCGGCTACCTCACCTGTATGGTCAGCGGCGTCGATCATCGATACAAGGTCGCGGTGCCTGTGTATGGCTGCGGTTTCCTGCATGAAAACAGCACGTGGCTCAATAATTTCAAACGGCTGGGCACCGACCATGAAGCGCTTTGGGTGAAGCACTACGATCCATCGAGCCTGCTTGTGAATGCGAAGCTGCCGATGCTTTTTGTCAACGGCACGAATGATTTCGCTTATCCGCTCGACAGCTACAAGAAAAGCTATCACGCAGTGCAAGGCCCGCGCACGTTGTGCGTGACAGTGCGCATGCCACACGGCCATGAGGCGGGATGGAATCCGAAGGAGATCGGTTTGTTCGTTGATGGATTTCTTGCCGATGAAAAGGCGAAGCCGTTCGCGCAGGTATCGACGATCACACGCAAAGGTGTCGAGGTGAGTGCCACAGTGCAGGCGCAAGTGCCCATCAAGTCTGCGTCGCTTCACTACACCACCGATCAGGGCGAGTGGAAGCTCCGCAAGTGGGAGACGATCGACGCGAAGGTCGATGGTGATTCGATCCGAGCGACGCTGCCTGCGGAGAAGAGCATCGTCTATTTCATGACCGTGGTTGACGAGCGAGGTGTGACGGTTTCGACGGAGCATGAAGTGATTGAGTGAAGAGAACGACGTGAGCCCCAAGCCCGATGGCGAGTCCGCGAGCCGTCGGGGTAGGTATTGAAAAATTACAAAGCATTACCCCGACTATTCGCAAAGCCTCACCATCGGGCTTGGGGGACGAATGAAAAATGGTGACAATAAAAAAACGCCGCGCTGTCGCGCGGCGTTTTCAATTTCGGATTCAACTGCGAAACATTATTTCGGGCTGAACGGATGCTTCTGTGCCTTGCCGGCGATCATTTGATCGGCGGAGGGTTCGTTCTTCATCGCACGGGCGATGGCGAGCTTGGTCGCTTCGTAGTTGTAGTCGTAAATCTTGGTGTCATCGGCGGCATCCCAATGAATGAACACACCGCAGACGATGACGAGCTTCTCGCAGTCAGCCTTGGGAATGACGCCAGCAGCGACGCTGTCAGCGACAGCGCGGGCGACGGCGGCCTGCGCGGGGCCGAACATCTGCACAGCTTGCTTGGCGCCCTTGATGGTCACCTTGGTGATCATCACGGTCGCGGGCTTGACAGCCAGGTTCGGCGTGATGACCGCCAGCAGGTTGCTGTGGCCGGCATGCTGGGTGGACAGGGCGTTGGCGAACGCGGTGCCGACGGGGCCGTCCTTGTCGCCGATGAGAAGGTCGATGTGGGAAATTTCGTTGCCGTCGCCTACGAGGGCTTCGCCGATCATCATTGACATGGGAGTGCTCCTGATACTGGTAAGAGTGTTCGTTGAAAGTTCAATCCCGACGCGGGAGAGGAAACTTTGTAGCGGAAGCGATGCGAACCTGCAAGCGGGGCGGAAGGGGGAAAATGACCAATGGCCATTGCAAATTGAAAATTGAAAAATGAAGAAGCGGCAGCGATCGTTGGCGGCTTCTGCAATTTGCATTTTTCAATGGCCATTTTGCAATGGCTATTTTCCGAGTTCTTCGCTTCTCGCGCTCTTACGAATTCAACAGCCGTCTGATCGATTCCTCGAAATGCGGACGCGGACACGAAGGCATGGCGGCATACCACTTGCTCGCATCAAGCGAGGTATCGCGTGGCCGAGGTTCGGGGGCATCGATGGACAGGCGCGAGGCGGCGACAATGGTGGCTGGATCAGCGTTGATGATCTGCGCGAGCTTCGCGCCGATCTCGTATCGACTCATGCGATCAGGGCCCGCCAGGTGATAGAGGCCGGTGACGTGGTGTTCGATGATCAGCGCGATCGCATGTGCAACGGTGTCCGGAGCGATGGGTGTTCGCCATTCGTCATCGAAGAGCGTGATCTTTCGATTCCCCTTGAGCGCGGCAACAAGGTGATCAAAAAATTTCATTCGACCATTGAGCGATGGCCCAATCATCAGCGGCAGACGCAGAACGAGATTCACATCGCTCTTGAGCATCACCGGGCCTTCGCCCATCAGTTTCGTCTGTGCATAACAGGAGAGCGCGCGAGTGCCATCGGTTTCGCTGTAGCCCGAGGTGGTGCAATCCCGCTCACCATCGAAGACCAGATCGGTAGAGAGATAAATCATGCGAGCGCGGTAATGCGTCGCTAGCTCGGCAATGTTGGCGGTGGCGTAGGTGTTGATGCGCTCAGCCCGCGAAGGATCGCTCAGGGCCTGCTGCATATTCGCAATCGCTGCCGCATGAATCACAACCTCCGGCTTCGCCTCTGCAAAAGCAGCACCAGCCGCAGTGAAATCGCTCAGTTCCACCTGTCTGACACTCACACCAGACACCGGCTGATTCCACGACTGACTCCAGAGAATCAATTCATGATCGCCCGTCAGAAGCTGACGCACGAGATAAGGCCCAAGCTGGCCGGTAGCACCGGTAATGAGGATACGCATAGCCGAATGATACTTTAGTTTGCCGCTCGCCTTGGCGAACGAAGGATGGCGATGGCCGCGAAGAGTCGCAAAAGGCGCAAAAAAGAGATTGTTAAAATTGCGAGAGTTCAGTTCGCGACAGACGTTATCGTTAGGTCAATCGCATTCACTCTTTACTGCTCTTCTTCATTTTCTCATAGTGAATCCGCGCCACATCGCCCATGTAGTGATCGGAGGGATATTTTTCGTGCGCGATGGTGATGTGCTTTTTTGCCTCGTCACTTTTGCCGAGCGATTCGTACCACAGGCCGATGTAGAGGTGGGCGTAGAAGAGGTTGTTTTTGAGGAGATCTTCGTCCTTGATGTCAGCGGTGGATAGTTTGAGGACTTCGTCGGGCGTCAGTTTGCCGCGGTACATTTCGTAAGTGTGCATGGCCCAGCCGCGGCGGTCTGATTTGATTTCGATGAGTGCTTCGCGGGCTTTTTCAACGCCATCGATGCGGGCTTTGCACAGGTAATGCCAGACGGCATTTTCGACATCTTCGGGGTTTACTTTTTTGTGCAGCTCGAATTGCTTGACGCCTTTGTCGAACTCGCCGCTGTAGTAGTAGCTGATGCCGCGCTGCCAGTGATCGGGTTCGCGCTGCGGGACGAAGGTGAGGTATTTGTCGAAGTCAGCGATGGATTCCTTGATCTTTCCCGATTTGAAATGGCACTCGCCTCTTCGCTGATAGGCACCGGCTGCATCGGGTTCCAGTTCGATGACCTTGCTGTAGTCGAGCGCTGCTTTGTCGTACTGCTTCATCGCATCGAGCATGGAGGCGCGGAGCACGTAGCCATCGATATTTTCCTTGTCGATCTCGAGCGCTTTGCCGGTGAGTTTGATGGCTTCATCTTGCTTGCCATCGCGGAACAGTTCGCGGGCCTGGATGAGCAGATCAGAAGCGGTGGGAGGATCAGGTTCATCGGCAGCAAAAAGCGGCAGAGCGAAGATGGATAAAAGAGCAAAGGCAAATAGGGTGCGGTGCATGTTGGAACTCCTCGAAGGTGCCATCATCATAACGGGCCAGTGGGCAGGGCGATTGGCGTGGAATGAAAAACACCACGGGCTGCGTGGTGTTGGCAGGGCAGGGCGATGATGTCGCTACGCCGCGAGCGGCGGAGGTGGAAGCGCGAATGATCAATAGAACGATTCGCGGTACTCGGTGGGGCTGACGCCGATGAGGCGGTGGAAGGTGGAGGTGAAGTGCCCGTGGCTGGAGAAGCCGGTGGAGGAGGCGACGTTGCTGATGGGGACGCGGTGAGCGCGCAGGAGCCACTTGGCCATCTGAAGCTGTTTGCGCATGAGGTAATGCTTGGGGCTGATGCCGACCTGTTTGGAGAAGAGGCGGTGGAAGTGGAACGGACTCATGTGCACATGCTTGGAAACCTCAGCGAGGCTGGGGGCTTCGTCAAATTTCTCGTGAAAGAATGCGATGGCAGTGGCAATGCGATCATCCTTGACGGTGCCCACAGGCATCAGCTCATCATCTTCCATCGGGCGGATTTCGATGTACCAATGAATGGCCTGTGCACCGGTGACCACCCGGCGACGACGGAAGACGACCCAGTACGGCGTCTTGCCCAGCTTGACGGCAATGTCGCGGGTGTCGTTGTCTTCCAGTTTCGGAAAGCGCTGCTCGGCGACGCGCTGCACGGTCGTCACCAGATCCTCGAGTAGTGTTGGTGTCGCCAGCAGCAAATCGCGCGTGTCCAGATCGGAAGCGATCAGGCGGTTGTCGTGGCCGACGATGATGCGCCCCAGGCTCTGCTCACCAGGTATGAGAAATCGCGATTGCCAACGGCGAAGCAGCAACTGCACTTTCTGCTGATCGATGGTGGAGAAGGCTTTGTTGCCGTTGCGACCGGCGGCGAACCACCACCAGCGATTTTCGCTGATGGATTCAGGCAGCACGACGACAACGCAGTTGCCACCTTTTTGCAAACCCGCTTCGCCGTTGCGCTGCCCCGGGTAAGCGACGGCAATGCCATCTTTGATGGCGGTGGCGATCATTTTGTCCTTGGCGGCTGTCGTGAGCCATTTCGTGACCGCTCCGGACGTCCAGCCATGTAGGGCAAGAAGCTCGTCGGCCTTTGGATCGGCGACATTGAGAATACCGGCCGCGAACGAATCGCAGTCGGTGTAGTCCGTCACAGTCTTAGCCAGTTGACGCTGGTCTGTGCCCCAAGGTACATGGATACCCTTAACCATCTCGACAATTGATTGCTGCATGGCAGCGTGCTCCCTGTTGAAGTAAAAGAACTGGCATTACATTGTCTGTGCCGCGTTCCCGGAAAGCGTATCTGTCCGGACAAATCTGCGAGTCATCACACTTAATGATGACTTTGTGATTAAAAGTCAAGTTTATAATCGCTTCCTTTGCAACGCAAATCAAACGCTTTGTAGCAAGGCAATTAACGCAGCGTCGGCCCGATGGGCCAAACTATCAAATTGACGATTTTGTCCATCGTGAATCGAACCACTCATTGTTATTTTCGAGGGTACGCAAAGTTGTTCCTTTCTACTATAGGGCAGTGGATCATTTCCTTGTAATCAAATCCCGAAAAACAGCCGGCGGCCTCAGTTCATACGAGTGATCCGCTTCGGTTGGATGTGGCGTTTGAGACAAAGGCACCGAAATTGTCAGGTTGGCGCAAATACCTGCTCCACCGTCCAATCCATGGCCCCATTGGCGCAGCGGATGTGCACCATGAAGAATTGGCCGCGGTGCTTCCAGAAGAGCGGCCAGATCACTTCGCGGTCCGTGCGCGGAATCTCCAGCGAAGCCAACTGATCGACCGCATGAAACTCCAGCCTGCCTTCGTCAAACTCCGTGCGCTCCACGACCACCGGCCCTTTGACCTCATACAGAAACATCAGCCAGTGCATGCGATCATCGAAGCCTTCTTCGGAAACAATGCCCGTCAGGTGCAGGCGATCGGCGGTGATCGTCAGCCCGGTCTCCTCATAAATTTCGCGCACCGCACAAGCAGTCGGACTCTCGCCGATGGCCTGCTCAAGCTTGCCGCCGATGGGCGAGTAGAGATGCTGATTCGGAGGCTTGCGGCGATGCAGCAGCAGCACACGGCCTTGCTCATCGAACATGTAACAGAGCACTGCAATTTTGTAGGGGAGCGGTGTCATCGGGGGAGATGATAACGTCTGAGGTGGTAGGGTTTCTTGGAAATGAATTGAGACGCGCGGCGGCATGTGACAGCCAGAGCGAAGCCGCAAGCGAGCAGGCGCAAGAAAAACCCTCATCCATGGGATGAGGGCTGATGTTTGATCAGTTGACGCCTTCAACCATACCTGTGCTCAATCGGCCCCGTATCGTTCATCGGCAGTCTCACCAGGCATCGGCAGACGGGCGACGGTCTTGAACGCGGTGGCGTCAGCGGCCTCGGTCCAATCCTCCGCATTCGACAGGTTCAGCGTCGATTCGCAGGTCTTGCGATACCCCAGTTTGCGGATGACTTCGAGCACTTCCGTCCAGGTCGGGAAGGGGCGGTTGTTCACCCGTTTGAAAGCGTCGATGGCGGTGACGAACAGAAACTGTTCGCTGGACATCTCACCTTCCTCAGCAGACTTGGCGAAATCGGTGCGACGACGGCCAGGGCCGCGGCGTCGCTCCAGGCCGGTGTCATCGATGTAGGTCGTGCGTGTGTCGCCGCTCTGCTCGCGCCTGCCGACGCAGGTGCGACGGTCCATTTGAGGCATGCCAGGTTGAGGCATGCCATGTTGAGCCATGCCAAGTGGAGGCACGGAATTCGAGGGCATGTCCGGCAAACCTTCGCTCTTGCTCATGACGGTCTCCTTCAGGGTGGCAATGGCCGACCCGCCTGAGCCGTCATGAACAAGGCCGCACGATTGCGGTGCCCAGGTCGACGGCTTAGCGGTCTTCTTCTTCTTCGAGGCCTTCTATCTCGTCGTCGTCGTCGCCGAACAGATCTTCATCGTCATCATCATCGTCGTCGTCGTCGAAGAGGTCCTCTTCCTCTTCATCATCGTCAGAATAATCATCGTCCTCAAGGTCATCGTCATCATCATCGTCCAGTTCGTCATCATCCTCCCCGCCGCGGCGCTTGGCCAGTTCCATGGGGTGGATTGCTTCATCATCCATCCATGCCGGGGTTGTTGTGGCGAGTTCCTGCTGAGCCTGATCGTGCAAGTTTTCCATGGGATTGATCTCCAACGCTAGACCTATAACTGTGGCGTTAATAGGACACCGGTTAAGGTGGCCTGTCCTGTTACGAGCGGTTAAACTATCGTCGCGCCGACGTTTGTCAATCAATTTATTTTTATTTTTTTTGAAGATCGATTGCGGATAGACTTGCGGCGAGCGTTGTTCGGGCTGTTTTGATGAGTGTTCATGCGTGTTCCAGGAGTTTGCCGTTGTCTGAAAAACCCAGTGAAATCAAGCCCCAGTGGCACCCGCACGCAGCCGCCGCCGGTTGGATAGTGCCGGGGCTTGGGCATCTGATCCTCGGCCAGAAAAAACGAGGCATCATTCTTTGCGTTTCCATTTTGTCACTCTGGCTGGCTGGTATTTTCATAGGAGGCATCAGCGTCATCGACAAGTACGACCGCGTCGATTCCGATGTCTCCTCCGCCAAGCCGACGCGCTCTTGGTGGTTCTTCGGTCAGGCGATGATCGCTCCTTCATTTGTCGTGGATGTGATGCGCGAGCGCATGGCCGTGGCCCACGCCAAGGCACTGGGCTACCCCAATCATGCCAATCCGCGTGGCCTGCTCGATCCCGTCAGCGCCACCTCAGCCTCCACCCTCGCCCCGCCTTATGAACCCAGCTTCGGCAGAGTCGCCGAGCAAGGCATCCTCTACACCGCACTGGCGGGCATGCTCAATCTGCTGGCCATGATTGATGTGCTCTACTGCGATCCCAACGCCAGGCGAAGAGCAGTCGCTTCGCAAGCATCCGATCCTGTCCCCGCTGCGGAGCCGATCGCATCATGATCTCACTGCCCCTCGTTTTTACTACTGCTGCATCCTCGGCAATCTCCACCGGGTTCACGCTCGGGTACCGGCCACTGCTGGATCCTATTGCCGTCGATGACTACTGGCTGGTGCTCCTGCTGCCACTGGTCTTTGCGATCTCACTGGTTTACAAGACCATCAAACTCGACGACCTCACCCACCTGCCCCGGCAGGCGATCTACCTCGCAGGCCAGATCGTCGCCTTCATGGTGCTGACCGCCTCAGCGCTCTGGCTGATGGGCATGCTGGTGTGATGCGTGCCGCGCCAGCGTTCGTTCGCCAAGGCGAACGGCTAATTACGCTGGCCCGGTGCCACGGGTCGGCTCTGTGACCCGTGCGAACATCAACAGTGCACCATCACCACTCAACTCAGGCTAAACCGATATGACAACCCATCGCCTTCCCACAAATCCCTTTTGCACCTTCTGCGCCTTTTTGCGGCCATTGCATTCTTCGTCCGCCAAGTCACTGATCATCTTCACTCTGCTCACAATCATCGCATCTCTTGCCGCATGCAAAACCACCGACCCGGCCCGAACGCTCTACCTCACCCGCACCGATGAAATTCGAAACGTCATCTTCCAGCAGCATGGCAGCGATCTGACGCGATTACATATGGAGATCATCGAAGCAGAGCCGGACTGGTTCCAGGCCTTGCCGCTAGGCACTGCCCCCGCAAGCGAAACAGGTTTGCAATGGGTTTGGCTCCTAGGCGGCGAGCGCGAGATTCATGCATCGTTTGCCGGGCGTATCAATGAACCTGTCGATCCCAGACGAGTCACCATCAAACTCATGACCGTTCCGATCCCTGCATTTAAGAAATGAAACGGTAAGCTGCATCGCCATGAAGTCATTCCTTTCGCAACTCGTCCAGGGCCACACCCTATCCACTGAAGAGACCATTCAAGCGTTCGAGCTGATCATGACCGGCAGCGCCAGCGCGCCGCAGATCGCAGCGCTCCTGGCCATGATGCAGCATCGTGGCCCATCGATTGATGAGATCACCGGCGCTGCCACGGTTATGCGCGACAAAGCCGTGAAGGTGATGGTGCCCAAAGGCCTGACGGTCATCGATACCTGCGGCACCGGCGGCGACCACGCGGAAACCTTCAACATCTCCACCGCTGCCGCGCTCGTCGCTGCTGCCGCTGGCCGTCCGCACAATGTCGCCGTCGCCAAACATGGCAATCGTTCGGTCACCAGTAAGTCAGGCTCGAGCACCGTCCTCGAAACGCTGGGCGTCAAACTCACCGTCAGCGGCGACACGCTGTCGCGCTGCCTCGATGAAGCAGGTATCTGCTTCTGCTTTGCCCCCGCGCATCATCCTGCCATGAAGTATGCAGCGCCGGTGCGCCAGGAACTTGGATTCCGCACGCTCTTCAACATGCTCGGGCCACTCACCAATCCCGCGCAGGCTCGCAGACAAGTGATGGGCGTGTTTGATGCGAAACTCACGGAGCCGATTGCGCAGGTGCTGCTCCGACTTGGCGCTGAGCACGCGATGGTGGTGCATGGCGATTTTGTTCCGGGTGTCAGCGGCCTTGATGAACTCTCCACCACCGGCATCAGTCAGATCAGCGAAGTGCGAAACGGAGCAGTGCATACCCGCCACGTCAACGCTACCACCTTGGGCCTGCCCCGCGCCGAGCCCGCGGCACTTAGCGCCCAGTCGCCGCAGGAGAGCGCGAAGATTCTTGGAGATGTGCTCGCTGGTGAAAAGGGTGCGCCTCGTGATATTGTCGCACTCAACGCCGCCGCAGCTTTGGTCGTCGCCGGTATCGCCAGTGATCTGCCGCAAGGCATCGCCCAAGCGCAAGAAGCGCTCGACTCGGGTGAAGCCGCTCGCGTGCTTCAGAAACTGATCGCGCTGACGCAAGCAGATGCGACGTGATATTTGTTGTCTTTGATCGCAGCGTTGACGACGCTACGCCGCAAGCGGCGAAAGAACGCGAAACTTTTTCACTTGAAAAGCTGCATCTGTTTGAGGATCAGTCCTGCCAGGTCCATCGCCCGGTACTAATCCGCTTCGCTGCATGTCACGCGGGTCTGCATGATGCAGTTCGCGATGGCTGATGGGGTGAACATGAAAACTTGATTGAGCGCTTCGCCGCCGATGACCAGGCCTTTGAAGGCGAGCGTCGGTGTGCCTTCCATATCCAGCTTGTGATGCTCGACCTGTGGTTGTTCTTTGAGCATGCCTTGCGTGATGTTGTCCATGCCCTGATCGATGGTCAATCCCACTGTGGGGAGGTTGCTGATGCTGATCTGAATCGCGTTGTCGCCGGTGAAGACGAGCGTGCGTTTGCCATCGTCCATGATGTACCAGCCAAAGGGCACGGGGATGGCTGCCATCACGGAGCCGCAGGCCATCATGGCGAAGCGCTCCTGCTCATTGACGGAAGCAGCGCGCGGCAGCAGGCCGATGCCGTTGTCGCGCATGTAGGCTTTGAGTTTCAGATCAGGATCGGTGAGCGTGGCAGATGATTCGCTCAAGGCCAGGGCTTTGAAATTCGCATCGTTGAGCGGCGGCTTTTGCCCGGGAATCAGCCCGACTGTTGCACCTTGAGGTCGCAGCAGCGCGAACGAATTGATCATCGATTCAAACAGCTTCTCAAGCTCAGGCCACGCCGCCGCGGGCGCCATCGCAGTGATCTGCAAGAACGACTCGCCATCTTCGACAAATGCCATCGCCAGTTGCATCGGCCCATCTTCGCTGGGTTGCGAACCCATGGCGCGAATGGCGGGGTAGCCGTTGACGTTTCCGGGCATCAGCTGCGTGAAGGTGATGTTGTGATGATTCATAGCGAACTGAGCCCAGTCATAGACCGAGCCATCGCCGTAGGCAGGCCTGGCGCCGATGGAGACGAGCGTAGGCGCGGTGGCGCTGACGGGCATCAGCACAGCCAGCGAAAAGAAATTCGTCGGCTCATCAAAGTTGGGTGTCTGCTGCGGCAAATCAATCGGCTGCCAGTCGGCTGGACAATCCATGCAAAACGCCAAACGCGAAATAGCGGGTGTGATGATCAGACGTTTGAGTGAAGAGGCCTCGGTAGGTGCGGACATGGTTGGATTCCATATAGCCCCGGCTTTAGCCGGGGTGACTTAACGACTCGTAGCGTTCCCCCGGCCAAGGCCGGGGCTATGTCAAAGACAATTTCTCTACGCCGGATCATGTTCGCCATAGAGCAGGCTCATGTAGGAAGAGCTGCCCTTGGAGTCATAGCAACTGCAAACCTGCCCCCAGGAAAACTGGGCATAGCGAGGCGAGTCGTCCTTCACTTCAAAGGGCATCACGCGATTGGGTGTGAAAAAGGGTTTGACTGTCAGCTCGCGCTCGAACACTTTGGCCGCCCAGATTTCGTGCAGCTTTTTCGTCGCCATTTCATTTTCCATCGACCAGTCCGCCCAGTTGCCGCCTTCCTTGCCGGTGATGGCGCAAAGGTCAACGCGGCGAAGAGCGTTGCCTTCGAAGACGACCTTCACATCAAAAAGTTGATCGCTGATGACATGCGAACCAAGCGCCACGCGCACGCCTGAGCCGAAATGATGAAACCGCCCTTTGCGAACGAGTGCGAACTCGCTGAAGTCGGTCGCCAAGGTGGACGCATTAATGCGTTCCCCGGTTTCTTCGAAGTACAGTTCGCCATGGTTTGCTGCATTATTCATGAGCGGTTTCATGAGGCAATGGAGGCGCGAACATCACGCGAGTTTCTTCCTGGCGATGGTGCCTTCCTTGGAGGTGGAGACATCATAACCCGCCTCGATGAGCTGCTTGCGCAGCGTGTCAGCGGTGGAAAAATCTTTGTTCCTTCGCGCTTCGTCGATGGCGGCGCAAAGAACCGATGCAGGATCGTTCTCGTCGTCGCTCGTGCCAGTGAGGGCGGCAAAGTCGATGCCGAAGTTTTCATCTTCCTTGCCGCGTGGCAGCACACCCA
>CAZYQL010000036.1:22293-25593 GCA_964650055.1 uncultured Phycisphaeraceae bacterium
GCGGCAAAGTCGATGCCGAAGTTTTCATCTTCCTTGCCGCGTGGCAGCACACCCAGCACGCGATCGAGCGTGATGAGCACGAGCAGGCAGTGCACAGGATTCTCGTGTGGCCCGCTAAGCCAGGAGAAGAGCGCGCCCAGCGCGCCGCCGACGTTGAGGTCATCCGCCAGCGATTCGACAAACAATTCGATCACCGGGTCAGCGAGGTTGATGCCATCTTCATCGATCTCATCAAAGTTGGCGATCTGAAATAGTTCGAGCGCCTTCTCTCGAATGCGCCTCACAGCACTGGCGGAATCTTCCAGACCCTTCTTCGTAAAGTTGGCGTTGCTGCGGTAGTGGCTCTTGAGGAGTTCATAGCGCAGCACGGCAGGATCGACAGGCCGGCCGGTGACTTTGCCTTCAAGCACATCGCGCACGGTGAAGAAATTGCCCTTGCGTTTGGACATTTTTTCGCCTTCGACGAGCAGGAAGCGCGTGTGCATCCAGAAGCGGGCGAAGTGAGATTCACCGGTGGCGCCGCAGGTCTGTGCGATTTCGCATTCGTGATGGGGGAAGATGTTGTCTTCGCCGCCGGTGTGAATATCGATGACATCTTTGCCCAGCATCGCGCGGGCCATGGCGGAGCATTCGATGTGCCAGCCGGGGTAACCATCGCCCCAAGGGCTGGGCCATTTCATCAGGTGTTTCGCGTCCGGCTTCCAGAGCAGAAAATCGGAAGGGTGTTTTTTTGCTGCCATCGATTGCACAGTGACGCGGCCGCCTTCGCCGGTCTTGAGCTGCACGAGGGTGTTGCCCGAGAGCTGGCCGTAGGCGGGAAAGGATTCGACATCGTAATAAACCGCACCATCGGTGCCGACGTAAGCGTGGCCGGCGGCGATGAGTTTTTCGATCATCGGGATCATGCCGGTGACGACATGATCGGTGGCGTGAGGCATATGCGTCTGGGCGGGATTGCGGTCGTACTCGAATGCAATTTTCACATTGAGCAGCTTTGCATCACTGATGAAGGCATCGGTGTAGAAGCGGGCGATTTGATAGGGATCATCAGGGTTGCTGATGGTCGCCAGATGGGCGGCTCCGCTTTTCTTGGCGTCCTTGAGGCGCTGGGCGGCGGCTTCCATTTTGTCCATGCCGCCGCCGTCAGCCAGATCATCTTCTGTCATGTGGCCCACGTCGGTGATGTTCATCACCTGATGGACGTTGTGGCCGGTGAGTTCGAGAAATCTGCGAAGGACATCCGCGAAGATGAAGGCGCGGAAGTTGCCGATGTGAGCGAAGTCGTAAACCGTCGGCCCGCAGTTGTACATGTAAACATCAGGCGCGCTGATGGGGGCGAAGGATTCAAGGCGATGGGTGAGCGTGTTGTGAAAGCGGATTTCCATGGGCAGAAAGTTTAGCGGGAAGAGCGGGAGGAAGTGCAAGGCGGTGAATCGGAGACTAACGCGCTGATGGCGCTACGCCGCGAGCGGCGATTCATTTGCTGTTGATCATCTTCAAAAACGGCGTGGGCAACGGCGATTCAAAGCGCATATTGCGATGCGTGATGGGGTGCTCGAAGGCGAGCAGTTCTGCGTGCAGGGCGATTCTGCGGGCCTGCCAGCGCGGGTGGGTGGAGAGCGTGCCGCCGTAGCGTGGATCGCCCAGAACGGGGTGGCCTTCCTCGGCGAAGTGGACGCGAATCTGATTTCGCCGACCTGTTTCCAGGCGAACGCGCACCAGCGTCGCATCTTTGAGACGCTGATCGACGCGGTAATGCGTGATGGCGAGTTCGCCTTTTTTCGCGTCCTTGGTGGAGAAGCGGTCGAGGTTGTCGCCGGTGACGAGCCGACTGCGAAAAGTGCCTTGCTCCTGCTCGAGTTCACCAGCGATGATGGCGACGTATTGCCGTTCGGGTTCGTGCCTTTCGAACTGATCGCGCATGAGGCTGGCGATGCGCGGCGACTTGCCGATGACCAGCAGGCCCGACACTCCGCGATCCAGACGATGGCAGGCGTAGGCTTCATCATCAGCCCGGCCACGTGTCAGGTAGCGAGAGACGCGATTGACCAGCGTGTTGTGTTCCTGCGAAGGCGTGGGCGTGGTGAGGATATGGGCAGCCTTTTCCACGACGATGAGAAACTCATCTTCGAAAACGATCTTGAAGGTGGAATCGGCTTTGGGCTTGGCTTCTTCGTGGTAGCGCTGCGACTGGTCGTAGATGAGTTCGACGACATCGCCTTCATCAACGCGCAGATAAGTCTGCATCACCGGCGTGCCGTTGACGATGACGCACTGCCTATCGAACAGGCCGCGAATCTGACGGCGGGGCAGGCTGGTCATCGCTTGTACGATCAGATCGACGCGACCGGCTTCGTCAGCGGTCACCGTATGTTTTTCGTGAGTGCGCGGCATGAATGAAAAGCCTTCGTTCGCCAAGGCGAACGGCTAAATAGAGTGAAGCCCCAGGACATCAGACAAAGTCGAGCAATTATTTTTTCTTGGCGATGCGAGCGGGCTTGGCCTTGCCTGCGGATTTTTTCGCTGCGGGTTTCTTCGCGGGTGCGGCGGATTTCTTAGAGCCTTCGTCGGACCAGGTCTGGAGCTTCATGTGGGCTTCGATGCCGTCGCCTGCTTTGATCTGGCGTTCGAGGAAATGCTCGATCTGCTGAGGCGAGGCATCGCTGTCAATGGCGCTTTCGGCTTTGAGGCGCGATGCAAGTTTCTCATCGCAGGGAATGTTGTGAGCGCCGTAGCAGAGGAGCATGACCTGCGAAGCGACGTACTGCGTCATGCCGGGCAGAGAGTCGTAGTAGGTGCGGACATCTTTCTTGTTTTTGTCAGCGATGGAGACCGGGTTGATGCCGTGCTCGCGCACGTAGAGTTCCTGAAGGGCATCCTTCATGCGGGCGACACGTTCCTCGACGCGCGGGTAGTTCACGCCGATGAGTTCGATGATCTGATGCGCGTGGCTGACGCGTAGGTCGTTGTTGTCCACCATGACCTGCATCAGTCGTTTGTGGGCAGCCTCGGCCTGTTTGTGGGTCGCTTCCCATTGCAGGAAGCCGAGCACCATCTGCGTGACCGGGTCGCGCGGGGGCAACGGCTCCGCAGGGGCGGCCAGCTTCTTGAACAGCGAAGTGAATTTGCGGACGTACGAGCTTTCGTTCTTCACGGGGATCAAGCCTCAGTCAATGCCGAAGGCAATCAGCCATCGGGTCCATCTGCGAGAATGTCACACAACGGTTATCCCGACGGCTCGCAGACTCGCCATCGGGCTTGAACTTGCCCATCAGGGCCTAACATCAATCTTTATTTTCA
>CAZYQL010000036.1:25693-29457 GCA_964650055.1 uncultured Phycisphaeraceae bacterium
TCGTTGTCGGAGAAGCCATCTTCCACTTCCACTTCCACATCCTCGTCCTCCGCATCCTCGGTATCTTCCCACTTCTTCGCCGATTTATTGGCTCTGTCGTTTTTCTTTTTTAGTTGCTCAGCTTCAAACTCAGCCTGTTGCTCTTCATCGGTCTTGGGTTTGAGCACGTGTTCGACCTGCGAAGGATCAATGCCTTCGCGGTCCATGGCCAGTGCGATGGAATCGAAGATGGCCGATTCTTTTTTGAGGGCATCATCAATTTGAAATACAAAGCGAGGCACCGCCCGCATCGCCACCGACTTGAACACCTTCGTGTGAATGTGATTGGCCGCAGCGCGTAGGCCAGCGAGCGATCGCTTTTCAAACTTGTCCGGCAGCACCGAGACGTACACATCCGCTACCTTGAAGTCGTCAGCCACGCGCACCCGCTGAATGCTCACCATGCCTTCGATTCGAGGATCGGACATGCTCTTGAGCAGCACCTCGGTGATGGCGCGTTTGAGTGTGGATTCGACTTGTTCTTTGCGGTGGGACATGGTGTAGGAAAAGCGGGACAGCGGGAAATTAGGAAGGGGAAAAGAGTTGGTGCAGTTGTTTAGAGGTTTGAATTTCTTGGTTTCATGTTTTCTTGTTGTCCTGCTTTGTCTTGAAGCGTTCACCGGCCATTTAGGATTTCCAACTGATGGTCGGTCATGACGCAGTCGCGGGCATCTCGCAGTTTGGCGAGTACGTGATCGAGAATGCTCTGGCACGAAGGCACACTGGAGGCGGCCAGGGCAATGCCCAGCGTTGCCCGTTTGTGATCGTCCTGCGTGCCCACTTCCGCCACGGAGACCTGATGCTCGCGGTGGAGTCGATCCTTAAGACTCGACACAATCCGCCGTTTGTCCTTGAGGGACTGGGAACCGTCGATCATGAGTTCAACCTGAAGTATTCCGAGGATCATGGGGGTAGAGAAGGGCCTAGGGAGAAGGGCCTAGGGCCTAGAAAAACAACTGCATTAACCTAGGCCCTAGGCCCTTCTCCCTAGGCCCTTTTTTCTCATTCAAGCTTCCGCTTCACTTCGATCACCTTGTAACAGACGAGGCGGTCGCCGGGTTTGATGTCATCGAAGCCGACGAGGCGGATGCCGCATTCGGTGCCCATGCGAACTTCCTTGGCATCGTCCTTCACACGGCGAAGGCTGTCGATGTCGCGCTTCTCGGTGATGACGACGTCGTCGCGGATGAGCCGCATCTTGCTGGCGGAACGCATGATCGTGCCCGAGGTGACGAGGCAGCCGGCGATGGTGCCGACCTTCTTGATCTTGAAGACTTCGCGGACCTCAGCTTCGCCGAGAATCTCTTCCTTGACCTCGGGGGTGAGCATGCCTTCGAGTGATTTCTTCACATCGTCGGTGCACTCGTAAATGATGCGGTAGAGCCTGCATTCCACATGGCGTTCATCGGCGATGTCACGCACCACGCTGGGCAGGGTGACGTGGAAGCCGATGACCACGGCATCTGATGCGTCGGCTAGGAGAATATCGCTCTCGGTGATGCCGCCCACGCCTGCGTGAAGCACCTTGACGCCGACCTCGGCATTGCCCAGTTCTTCCAAGCTCTTTCGGAGCACATCGATGGAACCTTGCACGTCGGCCTTGAGGACAACGCGAAGCTCACGCAGCGCGCCAGCCTTGAGCTGATCGGCAAAGTTATCGAGAGTGATTTTGGTCTGGCTGGCCAGTTGCTTCTGGCGTTCGCGATCGCGGTACTGCTCGGCAATCGTCTGTGCTTTCTGGAGCGAATCGACGACGTAGAACTTGTCGCCGGCATCGGGAATCGTGTCCAGACCGGAGATTTCCAAAGGCGTCGCCGGGCCAGCTTGATCCATGCGCTTGCGGCGATCGTTGGTCATGTCGCGGACGCGGCCAAAGGCGCGGCCGATGACGATGAAATCGCCGACCTTGAGCTGACCATCCTGCACGAGGATGCGGGCGACCGAGCCTCGGCCTTCTTGCATCTGGGATTCGATGACGGTGCCGCGAGCCGGCCCGCCGTAGTCCGCCTTGAGATCGAGAAGTTCGGCTTGATAATCGAGCAACTCGAGAAGTTCGGCGATGCCTTCGCCCTTGGTAGCGCTGACCTTGGCGACTTCAGTGGTGCCACCCCACTCGGTGGGGGAGAGGCCATGCTCAGCGAGTTGGCCGTAGATTTTGCGGATGTTGTCGGTGGTCGCTTCCTGTTTATCGATCTTGTTGAGAGCGACGATGATGGGCACGCCGGCGGCCTTGGCGTGGTTGATCGATTCGATGGTCTGCGGCATGACGCCGTCGTCTGCGGCAACAACGAGCACGACCAGATCGGTCATCTTCGCACCACGAGCACGCATGGAAGTGAATGCTTCGTGACCAGGCGTATCGAGGAAAACAACGGTGCGATCACGGCCATCATGACCCGCAACGGTGACGCGGTAGGCACCCACGTGCTGCGTGATGCCGCCCGCTTCGTGCGAAGCGACATCGGCTTTGCGGATGCGATCGAGCAGGCTGGTTTTGCCGTGATCGACGTGGCCCAGCACGGTGACCACCGGGGGACGCTTCTGTTCATCGACAGAGGTGCGATTGGCGAAGTCCTTGAGCACAGCAGCCTCGGCGGTCTCCTGCTCTCTCACTTCGAGTTCGATGTCGTATTCCATCGCGACTTCCATGGCGGCTTCGTTGCCGATGGCGGAGTTGATCGTGGCCATGATGCTTTTGCCAAAGAGCCACTTGATGATATCCGTGGCTTTGATGCCGGTGGCGGCAGAGAGGCCTTTGATGGTGATCGGCTCGTTGATGGCGACCTTGCCGCCCACTTCAGCGGCGGAAGGAATGACCTGCCCCAAGCTGTCGCGCACGCGCTGCTGCTGGCGGTGGCGACGGATGGTGCCGGTGGCGCGGTTGAGGCGAGCCTGCTGCTCAATGTAATCCGCTTCGGTGAGGCGCTTGCTGCTGGTGGGCAGAGCCTCGGCAGAGCGACCACCGCCACGGCGCGTGTTAAGCGAACGGCCTTTGCCGCCGCCGACGCGACCTTTGCCGCCACCTGACTGGGAATTATCAGAAGTATCGGGGCCTGGGCCGCCGACACCGCGGCCACGGGCCGGGCCACGTGAACGGGAGATGCCGGGCACTGAACCATCGGACACCTGGGTGCCTTCGTTGTCGCCGCCGCGACCGCCGCCTTCGAAGCGACGACGGGGCGCCTGAATCACATCAGGCTGCTCGACGCGAATGACCTTGGGGCCTTTCATTTTTACTTCGGTAGGCGTGCCCATTTTCGTACCCAGTGCCTTGACGACGGCTGGACGCGAAGGCACGTTGGGACGACCCACTGGCCCGGTGGGGCGAGCCACCTCGGCTTTGGCTGCGGGGGCAGCGGGGGTCTCTACGGAATCGGATTTATCTGAAGTCGTTTTGGCCACTGCTGCGGGTGCGAGAACCGTTTCTTCAGCAGGTGCAGCGACGGCGGGCGTTTGTGCAATGACGGGTTCTACGGCGGCGGGCACTTCTTCTTCGTGTTCGCGCTTGGGCTTGGCACGGGCAGGGGACGCAACCTGCTTGGCGACTTCCTCGACGGAAGGCCCGGTGTGATCGCTCACCTCCGGCTTGCGCATGGTGTGCGTCGGCGGATCCTCGACGGCGACGGCGGTGTCGCTGGTGTCGTCGTCGCTGCTTTTGGAGGTTTCACCAGCTCGCTTGCGGCGGGCTCGCTTGGCTTTGGCGACGTCCACCTTTTCGGCGGTTT
>CAZYQL010000037.1:0-29373 GCA_964650055.1 uncultured Phycisphaeraceae bacterium
TAGTTAGGTGGAGCAAAGGATCGCACGCTCATTTTCGATCATTTGTCCAAGTCTCCGACAAAGGGAAGCGGCGATTTCGGATTGTCATGTTGATATATGGTTCGCTCGATTCAACAGGTCTGCACGTTGAAATAGCATGGATTGCCGAAGGCGTGTGTGAAAAGTCAACGGATTCAAATTTCATCTCCCTAGCGACTTGGGCCAGAGCGCATCGGCTTCGAATTAGTTTTCTGTGTGGACCTTCTATCTCCTTTACAACTCACAGAGAAAAATTTTTCAAATTAGCGCAGATTGCGCGCGATGCCAACGATCGTCGCGCATTTCATTTCTATCCTCCGAACCCTCGACTGCATGTTCGTCTTCCCGGGCTATTGAAATGAAGCCGTCCGAGATGGCATGTACCGAGTGGGCGAAGCTCATTGATTGAACATTTGTTCGCAAGGTCTTGGCATTCGCCAAGGCCGACAACAGCGCAAGAGCGTGAAGGAGGATGTCGCCAAGAGCAAGTGCGACGCACCGTATGTCGTGGACAATTACGTCCTTTGATTCAGGGTATCCAGTTTAAAGGAGTCCGAAATGAGAAAACTTTCTCCAATCGTAACGTGGATGGTCATGCTCTTCGCTTTGGCAAACCAAGCGTGGGCGGGTCCGGTCGGTGGAATGAACATGACGGTCGTTGCGCCCCTGGGCGACTCCATCGTCTCTGTTCCGTTCGTTCAGCGTACTGAAGGTGTCTTCACCGTCACCAGCGTCAGTTCAAACGTGGCGAACATCTCGCAGACGTTGAATCTCAACCAGTACAGCGGCAGCCTGTTCTACGTTCGTTTCACCAGCGGCATCGCCAACGGTCGCTGGTCAACCATCGTCAGCAACACAGCCAATTCTTTTACCCTTGACGATGCAACCCTCCTGTCCGGTGTCGTCATTGGCGATTCGTTCAAGGTGCTGCGTCACCACACGCTCTCGTCGCTGTTCCCCGATGCCCACAAGGGGCTGTCGTTCATTCAATCTCCCAACGCCTTCACCCGCTCGACGGAAATTCTGGTGATTCCCGTCGGTGGAGCGAACGGAGTCACGCCAGCCATCAACGGCATTAACAAGTCGGCTTCGACCACTTACTTTTTCCTCAACGGTCGCTGGAACCGCAGTAACGCGGCCACCAACGGCGACAACGACATCATCCTCCCGCAGAGCTACTTCATCATCCGTAACCGCAGCGCCGCGACCTCGCTCACTTTCACTTCCTTTGGCGAAGTGGAGCCGAGTGCGCAGGCGACCCGTATCGTGATTCAGTCAATCAAGAACGACATTCCTGGATCCACTGGTCTGCCCGTTCCCGTCCGCCTGTCGCAGTTGGACCTCGGCGGCAGCTCAGCATTTGTCAACTCGCCCAGCAGCTTCAGCCGTGGCGATGAACTCTATGTCTTCCCGCCCAACGGCACGACGGGCTTCAACAAGTCTGCCAGCATCACTTACTACTTCCTCAACGGAGCTTGGCGCAAGAGCCCGGGTAGTGCCGCATTGAATGCCGATGCCGAACTCCTGCCCGCTGGCGCAGCGTTCGTGTTCCGTAAGTCTGCAGGCGCAGCAGGCACTGCGGTGATCTGGAATGCACCGAATCCATTTTGATAGAAACCGTTTACCCTCCCTCATGTGAAAGGATAGAAAGATGAAACGTTTGCTTCCCGCCGCGATTCTGGCGATGGTGCCGGTCGCCGCCTTGGCCGTACCTGATGTCTCAATCGAACTCAACGTTGCCCGCATGTTTCGTGCCGATGGCGTCACGCCGCTTCCGACCAACAGCCTGATGACACTCCTGGCGGATGTCGATGGCGATGGCTTTGGCGACCTCACCAGTGGCAAGCTGTTGCCTGATCTCGATGACAGGATCATTGCCACCTTCGGTTCCAATGGAGGCAACCCCATTCCGCTCGTTGATCCTGGCACCCCCGGTGCCCACACCAACGACATTATTGTCTTCGATGAGACCGGTCTCGTTACTAAACCGATTCTGCTCGTTTGGTACGACACCCCGTTCGACCCGGCCAAACCTTTCGCCAACGTGGGTGGCGGCATCGCCTTTGGCACCTACCGCACCGACGAAATCATCAACGGCTCCAACTTCGCGTGGGTCGTCCCCGGTCCAGGCTCTGCTGGCTCACTGAACGTCCTGCTTCCCGAATTTTTCCCCGGCAGCCTGCTCTCCGCCGCTGACCTCACTGCCAGCCAAAGCACTGTCCCCGAGCCCGCCACCCTGGCCATGCTCGTTGTGGCAGCTACTTGTTTGCTACCGAACCGTCGTCGCCGTGCTCTCTGAAGTTCGGCGTACGAAAATGATTTGGAACGTCCCGCTTCGTTTATTCATCGTCACTTTTTTGAACCACTTTACTTAGGAACTAGGAGCTTAGATCATGGGTCAATTCAACCGTAAAGCATTCCTCACCGCAGCGATCGGCCTGCTCGCCGCAGGCGTCGCCCAGGCGGCGCAGATCAACGTCGGTAATCCCAACGTGGGCATCGACGATCCGATCAACAATGAAGTCCTGGATCAGAACGACGTCATCCGCGTCTCGCAGACCTGGACCTCCAACAACACCTACAACCTCCGCGATCAAATCTTCGTGGCCCCTGGCGCCACCCTGACCATCGAGGCCGGCACCATCATCGCCTCCAAAGGCACCACTGGAGGCTCGGGTAGCCTCGCCATCACCGCTGGGGCCAAAATCTTCATTCTCGGTACCGCCGAAAAGCCCGTCATCATGACCTCGTGGGAGGATGTGGCGACCTGGACCGGCAGCGTGGTCACCCGTGACGGCGTGCCCATTGCTGGCAACCCCGGCTACCCCGCAGGACTCGTCAATACCGTGACCACCTACGGTGACGCCCGCACCGGTACTTGGCGCGAAGCCGCCAACGAATGGGGCAACCTCACCATCATGGGCAACGGCCTGATCTCCGCATCTGAGAAGGGTTCAGGCGACGCTATCCCCGTCGTCAACGGTCGCCCCAACACCGCCGTCCCCGATGGTCTCAACAAATTCTTCATGGAAGGCCTCACCGTTCCGGTCGGCAACACCTTCGACCAGTACGGCGGCAACAACGACAACGACGACAGCGGCTCGATCAGTTACCTCTCGCTCCGTTACGGCGGTCGCGTTGTCGGTCTCACCAACGAACTCAATGGGTTGTCGCTTGGCGGTCTGGGCCGTGAGACCGACATCGACCACATCGAGATCATGAACAACGTTGATGACGGCATCGAAATCTGGGGCGGTACACTCAATCTCCGCTACGTCAGCATCTGGAACATCGGCGATGACAGCTTCGACGTCGATCAGGGCTGGCGCGGTAAGGCTCAGTTCGTCCTGATCGTTCAGGGCTACAGCAACCGCGGCAGCCAGGGCTCAGGCACCGGTGATAACGCGATTGAAACCGATGGTGCTGAGAACTCTGATGCTCAGCCGGTCACCACTGCCGTCTTCGCCAATGTCACCGTCATTGGCCAGCCGATCAGCGGCGACCATGCCACCGCTTGGCGCGACAATGCTCGCGTTCAGTATCACAACTGCATCTTCATGGATCTGGGCGAGCGTCTGGTCGGGGCAGACAATGTCGATGGTGACGGTGCCGACGGCTACGGCGTGGGGCACCTCAGTTTCGCTGCCACTTGGACCACTTCCCACACCGTTCGTCCCGCATTCAATGCATTCTCCCCGACGCCAGCCATCGGTGCGTTCAACCATCCTGAGACGCTTTACCAAGCTCAGACGGAAGGCAACCTCGCCGGCATTTACGACTCGGTCACGTTTAACAACAACAACGGTGCGGCCTACACGGAAGCTCTCGCCCGTGGCGTGTTTGATCCTGCGAACAACAACATTCAGCAGGCGGCAACCCGTCCGATCGTCAACATCGCTCGCGCCGCACCAGACATCGTCAATGGCTCGCTCACTATGGTGCGTGTCACCACCCTCGATCCCCGCGCTGCCGCTGACGCTGTTACCTCTGCTGGAACGCCGCCCAATGATGGCTTTTTCACCCAGGTCAACTTCCGCGGTGCATTCAGCAAGGACGTCAACTGGCTGCTTGGTTGGACCGCATCGGATGCTTTCGGATTCCACAAGAACCCGGCTGGCACCGCCAACCAGACCAACCCGGCTGCTCCGGACGTCACCCAGCAGGTTCTGCTGACCACGACGAACTTCACCTCCGTCAACGGCATCACCTACGTCATCCAGTCTTCGACCGATGGTCTGCTCTGGAAGGATGAGGCAATCGTTGTCGGTGATGGTGGCCCCAAGAGCGTCGCCAGCTTCGTGAACCCGGTCGTTCCCAACAAGATCTACCGCGTTGTGCCTCAGTGATTCTCGTCTCGTCGTGAGCCCTTTAGTGTTGGGCTCCTCTGATCTGCGACCTGATGGCGGGGCAATCATGCACCGCCATTAGGTTTCTTGTTCTCGAAACGTCGGCAATGGTCATACTCATGATTCGCACTACCCGATTCATATCGTTTCTACTCATACTGATTGCCTCCGGATTCCTCGCTGCATGCGGTGAGCGATCCCAGGCCGATCGTTCGTCTGATGCCAAAAGGCCGACCAAGCCGATGGCTGACAAGCCGCTTCAGACCTTTCAGTTGCAATTGCTTGAACTGGCGTACGACACCGCCTCCTCAATTCCGTTACATCCGCACATCAAGGACCGTGCCCTCACGCAATACCAGATCGTCGTCGCGTGCCTTGAACTCGACCAGCCTCAGAGAGCGCTTCGATACGGCCAAAGTATTGATAACTGGCGGCGCGGGGCCGCCTTGGCCGACTTGGCGGACTACTGTGTTCGCAACGGCGTGAAGGCCGAGGTTGAAGCCTATCTGAGTCAGGCTCTCGAAATCGCCGCGACGGATGTCGATCACCGCCGCGATCATATACGCGTGAAGGTCGCTACTGTCCGTACGCTCATGGGGGACGATGAAAAGGCAGCGTTGCTCGCCAAGGGCGTCGTTTCTTCAGAGGAGGGCAAGACAATCTTCGCCCGTATCAAGTCCGACCCTGATGCCTACGACGCATTGGTCAAGGACTTGGAAACCTCCATCGCTACGAAGAACTTCGATCATGTCCTCAATGCGGCACGCGGCTATGTCTATCTCTTCGACACTCACTACGGCGACAAGACACGGCGGCAACACGCTCTGGACCGCATCAAGGCCTCATGGGAGCCTTTGACGATTCTGATCCGCATCGAACTACTCATTGAAATGGCCGAGGTCGCTTTGCGGCACGACGACACGGCCAACGCCAAATCGCTCATTGATGAAGCCCAATCGATCGCGCAAGCCCATCGCTGGCCGTTGGAATACGAGGTGCCCCTGATCGCTCGCCTTGCGGCCTTGCGGCATCGAACTGGGGATGTGAAACGTGCCCTCACCGACGCCGACGCCATCAAAGCGAAATATGAGGCGGAACATTCCGGACTTGCGGACATTAAACGAGCCGCAGCTCTTTGCCCACTGGCCCAAGCGTATCACCAGATGGGTACGCATGAACAGGCGCTGGTCGTCTATCGCATGGCGGTAGAACATGGTGCCGAGAATCCCAATGCCAGGCCTCGCGCCATCGACCTGGCTGCCACATGCAGATCCATGGCCGTTGTCGGATTCGAGCCGGATGCCCAACTGTTGGCCCGCCTTCGTGAGATTCACTCCAAACTGGGGGTGCCTTGGTGAAGAATCGTCTGGTCTTGGGGTTCGTGTACCTACTTTTCATCCTGGCGGTCGTACCTGCTTCCGCACAGGAGTTTGGTGGCATTCGAGGGATGGTCTATGACAAAGACTTTGAGGCCCCGCTGGCCGTCGCAAAGATCACCGTGCCCGAGGTCAGCAGGCAGGTCACCGGGGCCGACCAAGGCAACTACGTCATCACCGATCTGCCTGCGGGCACTTATACTCTCGTTTTCGCCAAGGACGGTTACACCCGTCAGGTCAAGGCCAATGTCGTCGTCCAGGCTGGTCGCATCACGGAAGTCGATGCCTATCTCGCTGGCGAATTTACGGAGATGGATGAGTTTATCGTGCAGGATCTGAAGATCGGAGGCGGTACCGAAGCGGGGCTTCTGACGCTTCGCGCCGATAGCCCCGGCCTCATTGATTCGATCAGCTCCGACCTGATGAAGCAGGCTGGTGCTGGCGATGCCGCTGCTGCTCTGAATCTTGTTACGGGTGCGACCGTACAGGACGGCAAGTTCGCCGTCATCCGCGGTCTGCCCGACCGGTTCGTCAGTTCGCAGATCAACGGTGTGCGACTGCCCTCGGCTGATGAAGACACCCGCGCCGTCGAACTCGACCAGTTTCCCTCCTCCGTTATTGAAAGCATTCGGGTCAGCAAGACTTTTACCCCCGACCAGCAAGGCGACGCCTCCGGCGGCGCGGTCAACGTCGTCCTCAAGAGTATCCCTGATAAGCCGCTGCTTGAGTTGGGATTCAGCACCGGTTTTAACTCGCAGGTGATCGGTCGCAGCGACTTCCTCACCAGCAAGGGCGGCGGCGTCGGCATCCTCCAGCGTGACAACGCGCACCGTCAGCCGGTCGGCGGCAACTTCGCCGGTCCCGTCGGCGTCAGCAGGGGTGACTCTCCCATCGATTGGGATTTCGACCTCACCCTTGGCGGCGGACACGAGTTTGACACCGGTCTCAAAGTCGGCGGCTATTTCAGCATGTTCTATGAGCGCGACAGTTTCTATCACGAGGGAGGCAAGAACGACAAGTATTGGGTTGAGTCTGTCGGTGCCCCAATGACGCCTCAGTTCATTCAAGGTTCGCCATCGCAGGGCGAATTCAAGACACAGCTCTTTGACGTCACTCGCGGCAGTGAGGAAGTCAAATGGGGTGGACTGGCCGCCATCGGTGCCGAGTACGAGGGTCACTCGATCAAAATGCTCTATATGCTTACACGTGTTGCCGAGGACGAGGCAACGCTCGCCGAGGATACGCGGGGCAAGGAGTTTTTCTTCCCGGGTCACGACCCCAACGATCCCTCCACGCCGGGCCATGACCAAGGGCTTGCCGCACCATTTCTTCGTGCAGAGACGCTCAGTTACACCGAACGCGAGACGCAGACGCTTCAGGTGAACGGCCGGCACCCCTTTCTTATTGAGGAATTTGGTTTCGAAGACGTCTTTATGTTCCAAGGGCCGGAACTCGACTGGACGCTAGCCTCTAGCTCGGCGAGCAAGTTCAACCAGAAGCGCCAGTTTGGATCCATCTTCCAGCCGGGTGTCACCATCGATTTAGGCCCCGGCAATCCGCCCTTTGTCATCCCCGCCAAGCACATCCCTCTTAAGACCGCCGAGAACGCACTGCTGGGCAATGCGCAGTTCATCTTCAAGGACATCCATGAGGAGAGCGAGCAGTTCCAGATTAATCTCAAGTTTCCCTTTAACCAATGGACCGGCGACAAGGGGTACTTCAAATTTGGTGTCTTTGGCGACCAAGTCATCCGCACTTTCGATCAGGACACCTTCAGCAATTTCAATAACAACGACGTGGAGTTCGAAGGGGACTTCGACGACTCCTTCAGTGAGGCGTTTCCAACGTTGCCAAGTGCAGGGCCAATCATTGCCGGGCCGCCGTTTGTCGATGTGGACTATCGTGGCGAGCAGAATATCCAAGCCTATTACGGCATGTTGGATCTTCCGTTCAGTTCCAGCTTCAACATCATCGGCGGTGTGCGATTGGAAAGTACGTCCATCAGCATCGTCAACGATGCCGAGGCCAACGCCACGTGGGTGCCGCCCGGCGCGGGCAATCCCGCCGCACTGGGGCCTGGTGATGCAGATGTCAACTTCGAGCAAGATGACCTGCTGCCCTCACTGGGATTTGTATTCCGGCCATCCGAGCCTTGGGTCTTTCGCGCCTCCTACAGCCAGACAGTTGCCCGGCAGACTTTTAAGGAACTCTCGCCAATCCAACAACAGGAGTTCCTCGGCGGCGATGTCTTCATTGGCAACCCCGATTTGAAGATGAGTGGTGTACGTAACTTCGATCTGCGCGGCGACTACACGCCTTATCCTGGCTCGCTCGTTTCTATTTCGTATTTCCAGAAGGATATCAAGGATCCCATCGAGTATGTCCAGCGCTTTGCTGGTTTCACCTTCACTACCCCTGTTAACTTTCCCAAGGGCACGATCCACGGCATGGAGTTTGAAGTAAGACAGAATCTAGGCGAACTTTGGGAGCCATTCACCGGCTTGTCCATCGGCGGCAACGCGACACTCATCAATTCCAAGGTCTTCCTCTCCCAAGACGAGATCAATGCCGTTGGCTTGACAGGCGTCCCCAAACAGACGACGCGCGATATGACTAACGCGCCTGAACACCTTTATAACATATATCTAACATACGACATAGAACGGACCCAGACTCGGCTTGGACTCTTCTATACAGTCAAAGGCGATACGTTAGTTGCTGGTGCTGGCGGTCAGATCCCGTTTACTCCCAATGTTTATGCTACAGAATATGGCACTCTTAACTTTAGCATAACACAATCGCTGGGCGAGTACGTTAAGATCAAATTTCAAGCTAAAAATCTCACGAATCCCAAGATCAATGAAGTCTATCGATTCAATGGAGATGACCAGCTCAAGACCTCCTACCGCAAGGGAATCGACTTCTCCATCGGGATTAGTGCTGAAATACCTTTTTGAATCGTTCGCCGGCGTCTGCCGCGCCGTTGCAGTACAGGGAAATCTATAAAGCCGGTGCCGAGATTAGAGTTGGACCAGTCGAGGCGCCTGACAGAGGAAGCAGACCATGAAGCATCAGATCATTCATAATCGTAAGGTCACTACGACAGTACTGTTCGCCGTCGGACTAGCCCTTTGCATGGCGATTCTGCGCTGGTCGGAGCCGCTCCAGGCAGCAGGATCCGAAGAGGTGGAAAACGCCCGGGCGACGCTCGAGAAGTGGGTCGAGACTCGTCGTGTCATTTCACAGGAGCAGCGCGACTGGGCCACTGGCCGTGAGCTTTTGAATGAACGCATCGCGCTGGTTCGCCGTGAGATCGAGTCGATGCGAGGTAAGGTTCAGGAGGCCCAGGGCAGTATCACTGAAGCGGACAAGAAACGCGCTGAGTTGGTTGACGAGAACGAGCAGCTCAAGACGCGATCCGTCCAGTTCTCACAGACCGTGATCACCTTGGAGCAGCGGACTAAGGAGCTTCTCCGCAAGCTGCCGGATCCGATCCGCGATCGTGTCAAGCCGTTGAGTCAGCGCTTGCCCGAGGACTCGGCGGCATCGAAGTTGTCGCTATCAGTGCGTTTTCAAAACGTGGTCGGCATTCTCAACGAAGTGAACAAATTCAACCGCGAAATCAGTGTCACCAGCGAGGTACGTACATTGCCCGACGGCACCTCGGCGGAGGTGACGGCGCTCTACATCGGAATCAGCCAGGGCTACTACGTCAGCGGCAACGGCAAGGTCGCGGGCATCGGCCAGGCCAGCGACGAAGGATGGGTTTGGAAAACCGCCAACGACGCTGCCCCGCAGATAGCTCAGGCCATCGCCATCCTCAAAAACGAATCGATCGCCGCGTTCGTCAAGCTTCCCCTTGAAATCAAGTGAACCGTGAGCCTGCGAGTTTAGCCCCATGAAGCAGATCATCCCCTACATTGTGATTCTCCTCCTTGTCTGTGCTGGTCCACTGCACGCTCAGTCCTTTGATGCAGCAGCGGCAGGCGTCAAGAAGCAGTTGGATGAGAGTCTGGCTGAGCTCGCCAAGCTGCGCGAGCAGATGGCGGCGGAGAAAATTCCGCTGAGCCGGCAACTGAGCGAACTTGAAAACGATCTGGTTAACGTTCGCCTTGAGTTCCAACAGACCTCACGCCTGCTTGACACTCGCACGTTGGATCTCACCAATCTGCGCGGTGAGATCAAGACCCGCCAGGATGAAGCTGGCTATCTCGCCAATCTGCTGAGCGAGTACAACCGCAACTTCGAGTCCGGCCTGCACATCGCCGAACTGCAGCGCTATCACGTCATCCTCGCAGAAGCGAGGCTCGCTCGTGAGAACGACAATCTTTCCGAGGAACAGATCTTTCAGAAGCAGGCCGAACTGTTCTCTGAGTCTCTCGAACGCCTTCATGATGTCTTGGGCGGCACGCAGTTCAAAGGCAAGGCCGTCGATCCTTCCGGCACCCAGCTTCAAGGCACCTTTGTACTGATTGGCCCAGTAGCGCTATTCCGTTCGTCCGATGGCAACGTCGTGGGCACCTCCGAGCAGCGGCTGGGTTCCCTTGAGCCCTCGGTGATTCCCTTCGGCACGCCCGAAGATACTCAGGCCGCCTCGTCCTTCATCGCCGATGGCAAGGGCAATTTCACGCTCGATCCTACGCTCGGCAGCGCTCACAAGGTTGAATCCACGGACGAGACACTTTGGGAGCACATCGGCAAGGGCGGCCCCGTCATGTGGCCGATTCTGGGCTTGGCCGCTGCTGCCGCGTTGGTCGTACTCTACAAATGGCTGGCGTTCACGCTGGTTCGCAAACCTTCGCAGCGTCGCATCGATGTGGTACTCGCCGCCATCGCCCAGCATGACAAGGACGGTGCCCTGAAAGCAGCTCATTCGATGGGTGGGCCCGTCGGCCGCATGCTGCGTGCGGGCCTCGAGCAT
Source organism: uncultured Phycisphaeraceae bacterium (assembly GCA_964650055.1). GTDB lineage: Bacteria > Planctomycetota > Phycisphaerae > Phycisphaerales > Phycisphaeraceae > JTS-RE9. Next base: position 10,662 of record CAZYQL010000037.1, read on the forward strand.
CTGGGCAGGCCTCGTGAGCTGGTCGAGGAGGCGATGTATGAGATCGTCATTTCGAGTCGCCTGAAACTGCAGCGCATGTTGCCGTTCCTAGCCATCAGCACTTCGTCAGCACCACTGCTGGGCTTGCTGGGCACGGTGACGGGCATCATCACCACCTTCAAACTCATCACGGTCTATGGGTCGGGTGACGTCAAGACGCTCTCTAGCGGCATCTCCGAGGCACTCATTACGACGGAGTGGGGGCTCATCGTCGCCATCCCGTCGCTTCTATTTCATGCGATGTTGACTCGCAAGATGCGCGGCATCGTCGATCAGATGGAGAAGACCGCCGTCGCCGTCCTCAACCAGATCAGCAAGTCCGAACACGTGACGCCAGCGAAGGCCGCCTGAACGCTTCCAGTACGCATCGTTGATATGACCTTGATGACGCCAACACCATGAGCAACTGGGATCAAATCGTGGACAACGGGCAAGCTCTCTGGAGCCGCGCTGTGTCCATCTGGGTGTCGGGTGGCTGGTGTATGCCACCCATTGCGATCACCGCCCTGATCATGTTCGCTCTGGGTGTCCATGTCTATTTGCAATTACGAGCCAAAGGTTTTCGGTCGGTCTCCGAAAAGCGATGGCGACTCTGGATCGATCAGCCTCAGGAGCGCAAAGGCCCCATCGGGCAGGTGCTCGACTTCGTCTGCGGTGCCACTTCGGTTGCTCAGACGGCACTCTTTTTCAAGGAACTCCGCTCGACCGAACTGGCTCCCTTTGACCGCGATCTGCGACTCATGAAGGTCTGCGTCAGTGCCGCACCGCTGTTGGGTCTATTGGGCACCGTCACGGGCATGCTCTTCACCTTCGACGCGCTGTCCACCGGATCGGGTGGACAGAAGACGATGGGCATGATTGCGATGGGCATCTCCGAGGCATTGGTGACGACCGAGGCTGGGCTCGTGGTCGCGCTGCCTGGACTCTTCTTTCATCACCAGTTGATCCGCAAGCGTGATCAGTACAAGGCTTTTCTGGCGCATGTCGAGACGTTGTGCGCCCAGAGTGTCTATGTGAAGCAGCACGGTAGCAACGAACAACAGACGGTCGCCATCGAGCAGGTGGTGGTGTCGGTCGCTCCGACGCCGGCGTCGTCATCCTCGGCGTCTGAACCAACTTCGACATCACCAGAAGCGATCCCTCTCGCAGCAGGCGGTCGTCCGTCGGCTCAGGATCAATCTTGAATCGTGAGGTCCCTATGGGCAAGTTTCATGACAACTCATCGGAAGAAAGCAGCGAGCCAGGTGTGGACATGTCACCCATGATGGACTGTGTCTTCATCCTGCTGATCTTCTTCATCGTGACGACAACGTTCGTGGAGGAGACAGGCGTTGAGGTGGACAAGCCTCAGGCGGCATCGGCGCAGCAATTGGAGAAGACGAGCATCCTGATCGCTCTGACGGCCAAGGGGGAGGTCGTTTACGGCGGGCGCGAGATCGGCATCAGTGGCGTGCAGCCCTTAATCAAACGGATGATCCAGAAGGAGAGCCTGCCGGTGATTATTCAGGCAGATCAGGCTTCGCAGTCGGGCCTCCTGGTGCGGATCATCGACGAGGCGAAGTTAGCCGGAGCGACGAAAGTGAGCATTGCGAGCAAGAACAACAAAGGTTGAGGTGACGGTTGTGAAGACCCATTGGGCCAGACGATTGATCGGTTGGACGCTCCACAAGCTATTGGTGCTTGTGGGCGCTGTCGTGTTGTCGCTGGCGCTCTTCCTGATTCTTCCGATTCTCGAATCGATCAACAGCGGGCCCAAGACAGACCTGCTGATTCAGACCGTGGACACGGCGAACGTTCCTCCGCCACCACCTCCGCCTGAGGAAGAGAAAAAGAAAGAGGAACCGGAACCTGAGAAGGAGCCGCCCAAGCTCAACGATGAGGCACCGCCGCTGGATCTTTCTCAGTTGGAGTTGGCCTTGAATCCCGGTGGCGGGGGCGGCGACGGTTTGCTGCCGGACATGACGAACAAGCTCGGTGGAGCATCGGCTGATTCGGGCGATGTCGATTCGCTCTTCTCACTCTCCGACCTTGATCAGAAGCCGCGCGTCATGTTCCAGCCCAGTCCGCTACTGGACGCCAAGCTCCGCAAGAGCGGCCCGGCCACTGTGTATGTCCTTTTCATAGTGGATCAGAACGGCCGCGTGCAGGACGCCCGCATCCAAAACTCGAGCAACCCGCTGTTTGACGTTGTGGCGCTGACCGCCGTGAAGAAATGGAAATTTGAACCCGGCAAGCGCAACGGCGAATCGGTCCGCTTCCGCATGCGGGTGCCCGTCACGTTCCCGAAAGAGTAACGATCATGAAGTACCGATGGATCATACCGTGTTTGCTCATCAGCTTCGCTGCCTCGCAGGCGGTGGCGCAGGAGCGTGACCTTTGGCAGGATCCGGCCTTCAAGGCTCGCTTTATTGAGAGTTATGTCGCGGAGACCGACATCGAGCCGCGCGTTACCGCCGATGAACGCAAACAGCTTCTGAAGGTATTCGAGTTGATGTCGGCTGAGAAGGTTGATGAGGCTTACCAACTTTTGGTCAAGGGACGCACCAACGCCGCCAGTGCCGTCTTCGACTTCACTATTGCCAACATTCACTTTCAACGCGAGGAGTTTGACCGCGCCATCGAGGCCTATTCCGCTGCGGTGGGCAAGTACCCCAAGTTCCGCCGTGCCTGGCGAAATCTGGGGCTCATCTACATGAGGAAGAACAATTTCGAGAAGGCCCTGCCCGCGTTGACGAAGGTCATCGAGCTGGGCGGCGGTGACGCCATCACCTACGGCCAACTCGGCTTTGCCTATACATCGATCGACAACAACCTCTCGGCTGAGTCGGCGTTCCGCATGGCACTACTGATGGACCCGGTGACCAAGGATTGGCAACTGGGTTTGGCGCGCAGCCTCTTCAAGCAGGAGCGTTTCGCCGATGCTGCCGCCCTCTGCGGTCAGCTCATCAACGCCAGCCCCGATCGCGCCGACCTCTGGCTTCTCCAGGCCAATGCCTTCATCGGCCTGAGCAAGCCGATGCGCGCTGCCGAGAACTATGAACTGGTCGATCGCATGGGCAAGTCCACCGCCGACAGCCTCAACACGCTTGCGGACATTTACATCAATGAAGAACTATTCGACCTGGGCGTGAGCGCCTACACCAAGGCGATGGATATGGCTCCGACCGGCCGGCCCGACCGAGCCCTTCGCGCCGCCAAGGTCCTCACTGCTCGCGGCGCACTTAAGGAGACCCGCACGCTCGTGGAGCGCATCAACGTGGTCTATGGGCAGCAGCTCAAGCCCGAGGACCGCAAGGAGATACTCAAGATTCGTTCCCGCCTTGCCGTGGCGGAGGGGGCTGGCGATGAGGAGGCTCGTGTGCTCGAAGAGATTGTGCAGTTGGATCCGATGGACGGCGACGCGCTGATCCTGCTGGGACAGCATCACGGCCGCGCCGGACGCATCGAACAGGCGATCTTCCATTACGAACGGGCTGCCGCCATCACCAAGTTCGAGGCGGATGCCAAGATACGCCACGCCCAACTGCTGGTGGGACAGAGCAAGTATGCCGAGGCTCTGCCGCTTTTGCGTAATGCCCAGCAGCTTAATCCGCGTGAAAACGTACAGAAATACCTCGAACAGGTGGAGCGCATCGCCAAGTCGAGATGAGCCCCCGGGCGTGCGGAGAAAGGGATGGTTTTCATGAAACGAATAATGCCGATGCTCTGCCTAGCCGTGGTGACTCTACTGGTGTCCGCTGCCAGTCGCGCGGTGGCACAGCCCGCCGCAGCAGATTCGAAGGCGGGAATGGTGACGCTCAATTTTACCGATGACGTGGACTTGAAGGTTCTGATCGAGTACGTGAGCAAGCGTCAGGGCATCAACTTCATTTACGACGAACAGATCGGTGCCCGCAAGATCACAATCAAAGCGAGCCAGCCGATCCCTGCGGACTCGCTGATCACGCTGCTGGATAGCGCGCTCAAGATCAAGGGGCTTAGTCTGTCCAAGTCGGAAGTACCGGGGATGATGCGGATTGAAGTGGCCAAGGCGCTGACCGCCACGTCCGCAGGTCCGCAGGCCAAGGCGGAGGATATCAAGGGGCGTCCGACGACGGCGGTGACACGCGTGTTCGAACTCAAGCACGCCACGGTGCAGCGGGCCGAGCAGGTGCTCACGCCTTTCCTCTCCTCTCAGTCGGCGAATCTGACGGGCCTGCCCGACGCAGGCATGATGATCGTGACGGACTACGCGGACAACATCGACAAGCTTGAACAGTTGCTCGCACTGGTTGATCGGCCTGGGCGCAATGTGTCGGTGAAGTTCGTCAAGGTCGAGCATCTCGAGGCCGAGCCGATGGCGCAGAAGGTGACGGCTCTGCTGGCGGGCCGATCGAAGGCGCAGGGCGTCGCCGCTGGTGCAGCGGGTGTCACGGTGGTGGCTGAGGAACGAACAAATCAACTGGCGGTGATGGGTGCGGCCGATGAACTAGGCCCCGCATTGGAACTGATCAGCTTGATCGACGTGCCTCTTGGCGTGCAGACGCGTGTCTATCAGTTTGCCGTTGTGCAGCCCGAACAAATCGACCGCGTCATCAAGCGACTGATCGGCGAGGTGGCGACCAAGCGCGTGTACAAGTCAGCGACCGAACCGGATGCGAACATGCTCATCGTCACGACGACGCAAGAGATCCATGCACAGATCGAGGCTCTTCGTGTGGCGCTGGACAAACCGCGCGAAGAGTCGCAAAGTCCTGTGCGATTCTACAAGCTGGAAAATGCCAAGGCAGTCGAAGTACTGACGACACTCCAGTCGCTCGAAGGGGACGAAGGGCTCGACAACGTGAGCGTGGATGGCATGTCGTCGTCATCCTTGATCAGGGACCAGGTGCCGATTCGAGGTCCGACGGAAGCGGAAGCGAACGGTGCAGTTGGACGCATGGTCGAAGAGCCGTTGCCCTACGTGCTACCGCGTGATGTGCGTGACGGAGTTGAAGGTGGCTCCAGTCCGGCGCGGCGCAAGTCTTTGAAATTGCGAGATGCGAGGGTCATCGCCGATGAAGCGACCAATACGGTCATCGTTGTCGCCAAGCCGTCCGTTCATACGGTCTATGAGAAGCTGATCAAGCGGTTGGATGTACGTCGGCCGCAGGTACTCGTAGAGGCAACGGTGATGGTTCTGGATACATCCGACGGATTTTCGTTGGGTGTCGAACTTCACTCGAACACGACCACCAACGGCAAGAGTCTTCTGAACTTCACGAAATTCGGCTTGACGACACCCAACTCACTTCCTGGCAACCTGACCCTGTCGCCGGGTATTGGATTCACTGGTGCGCTGCTCAAAGCGGACGTGGCGGAGGTCGTTGTGAAGGCATTGGAGAATGATGCGCGGGTCAAGGTCATGTCCAAGCCAAGCGTACTGATCAACGACAATGCGACCGGTTCTTTACTGAGCGAGAATGAGGAGCCGTTCGCAAGCGTCAACGCTTCGACGACGGTGGCGACGACGAGCTTCGCGGGCTATTCGTCGGCGGGCACGAACATTCGCATCTCTCCGCAAATCAGTGAAGGCGACTATCTCAAGCTCAAGTACGAGATCACGCTCAGCAGCTTCGGCGAAGACGGTTCAGACGAGCTGCCGCCGTCGCGCCAGAAGAACACGCTGACCAGCGAGGCGACGATTCCTGATGGGTACACGATTGTGGTGGGCGGACTGACGCGTGAAAGTTTGACGTCAAACATCGATCGGGTGCCGTTCCTGGGTCGGATCCCAGTGCTGGAATACCTGCTGTCAAGCCGGAGCACGAGCAACAGCCGAACGACGCTGTTCGTATTTATCCGCGCGGTGATCCTGCGAGATGACAAGTTCAAGGATTTGAAAGTGATATCGGGTGTCGCCGCCGTGCAGGCGGGACTTCCCGGCGATTTTCCAGTTAGTGAGCCAGCAACAATTGAGTGAAGGTGCGAACGCAGGTGACATGAGTACTTTAAGCACGCTTATTACGAATCCGCTGGCCACGCCGCGCGAAAGCCGCGATGCAGTGGTGCCGTTGACTCAAGCCATAACGCCGTCCGTCGCTGATCGGTCGCTGACGTCTCTGGCCGGTGAGCCGCCATCAGCACTGTTCGTACAGCGGGTGCCGATCGGTTTCGCACGACTGAAGAAAGTACTGGGTCTGGCAACTGAGAAGGGACCGCTTCGGCTTGCGATGGTGAATCCCGATGATGGGCAGACCGTGGATGTGCTGCGCCGCTGGCTGGGACGAGCGGTGCGCGTGATTGCGGTCGATGCAGGTCAGTTGCAAGCGGCGATCAATCAGGCGTATGGCCAGCAGACCGGTGCCGCACAGGCTTTCGTCGAGACTCTTGATCGAGAAGCGGTGATCGAGGCGGTCCAGAGTATGGAGGGACGCGAGGATCTTCTGAGCGTGTCTGATCGTGCCCCCGTCATCAAGCTGGTGAATCTCATCTTGTTCGAGGCAGTGCAGCAGCAGGCGTCGGATATTCATGTGCAGCCTTATGAGGACCGCGTGATGGTCCGCATGCGAATCGACGGCGTGCTGTTTGACATGTTCAGCCTGCCCGCCGGGGTGCACGAGGAGCTTGTCAGTCGTGTGAAAGTAATGAGCCGGATGAACATCGCCGAGAAGCGTCTGCCTCAGGACGGCAGGACAACGGTACAGGTGGGTGATCGCGTGATTGATCTGCGTGTTTCGACCGTTCCAGCCAGTCATGGCGAGCGCGTCGTGATCCGACTGCTGGACAAAAGTGCCCGACTTTACACGCTCGACGAATTGGGCATGGCTCAGGTCACTCTGGCGCGGTTCTCGCGCCTGATCGGTGTCGAGCATGGGCTGATTCTCGTGACTGGCCCCACCGGCTCTGGCAAAAGCACCACGCTCTATGCCGCGCTGGGCCAGATTAATTCATCGAGGCAGAACGTGATCACGCTGGAGGACCCGATCGAATACCAACTCGACGGCATCAGCCAGATTCAGGTCGATGTGAAAAAGGGGATGACCTTCGCAACCGGGTTGCGCAGCGTCCTGCGACAAGACCCGGACATCATCATGATCGGTGAAATTCGCGACCGTGATACTGCGGTGATGGCGATTCAGTCCGCGCTGACCGGGCATCTGGTTTTCAGCACGCTTCACACCAATGACGCAGCCAGCGCGGTGACGCGTCTTTTGGATTTGGGCATCGAACCTTATTTGGTAGGCAGTTCTCTGGTGGGGGTGCTGGCACAGCGTCTGGTGCGGCGGGTGTGCGACAGTTGTGCCCAGCCCATCGAGCCTGCCGAGAGTGAACTCGAGTCTCTTGCCCACTCACCATCACCACACGAGAGATCGCAGTATCGTAAGGGTACGGGTTGCTCGGCGTGTCGATCGACTGGCTATCACGGTCGGCTTGGATGCTTTGAGCTTTTGTCGGTGAATGACGAAATTCGACGGTTGGTGCAGGATCGGGCAACGTCGGCGCAGATCAATGATTCGGCGCGTCGTGCGGGAATGCAGAGCCTCTCGTCCGATGGTCTTGTGAAGGTCGGCCAAGGCAAAACAACATTGGAAGAAGTTATGCGCGTCGCGATGAGAGGGGGAGGGCACTAGTGGCCGTCTATACCTACATTGCATTGGGAGCCGAGGCTGCGGCCGGGCTGGCGCGCGGCACGATCACCGCTGACTCGCCGCGCCAGGCGCGCGATCAGTTGCGGGCGCGCGGACTGTCAGTGCGCGACGTCATCGAACAGCGTCCGCAACCGCGACGCCTCTGGGAGCGACATCTGGCCGCGCGGCAATCGGGCAAGGTGACCGTGCTGTTTCAAGAGATGGCGACCCTCCTGAGCGCGGGCATTCCACTGCTGGAAGCGCTTGACACGATCACGCGCCAGCATCATGGACGAATGCAAAGATCGATTCTGCTGCTGCGCGATCATGTGGCGTCGGGCGGTAGCCTCGCGCAGGCGATGACGCTCGAGCCTGGGTTGTTCGACGAACTCAGTGTGCATCTCGTGGAGGTCGGCGAAAGTTCGGGCATGCTCGACACTGCGATGGCCCGTCTCGTTGATTTTCGTCGTCGCTGGGCTGGCCTGCGCAACCGCATTGCCTCGGCGCTGATCTACCCGGCCATCGTGCTGGCGATGGGCATCGTGCTGAGCGTGTTCATGATGACCTACGTGATGCCGCGCCTCTTTGTCGTATTGGAACAAGGCGGCAAAGAACTGCCTACCGCCACACGGATCGTCAAGGCGATCAGCGATCTTCTGCTGCATGGGTGGTGGGCGCTGCTGCTGGGACTTTTCGCAATCGTTCTGGGTAGCGGAATGTGGCTTCGCTCGAATCGTGGGCGACTGGCCTGGCATCGAACACAGTTGAGACTGCCGGTCCTAGGCGACCTCATTCGCAAGCAGGCCATTGCAAGGCTGTCGATGGTGATGTCAACATTACTGGGAAGTGGCATTGTGTTCGTACGTGCCTTGCAGGTCGCACAGCGCACCGTCAGCAACCGCGTGCTGCGCAGTGCGCTGGAAGCCTGCGAACAGTCAGTGCTGACCGGTCGTGATATCGCTGTGGCTTTGGAAAAAACTCAGGCGTTCCCTCCACTGGTTATTCAGGTCTTTGCAGTGGGTCAGGCATCGGGTCGGCTAGAAGCGATGCTCGACAGCCTGGCGACGGACTATGACACGCAGGTGGAGATCGCCGCATCGCGCCTGACCGCATTGTTGGAGCCGATCATGATGATCCTTCTGGCCATTTGTGTCGGATTCATCGCCTTCGCAACGATCCTGCCCATTTTGGAGGCTGGCAATGTCTTATGAAAATTCTAATGTCGGTCATCCCAATTCTCGCGGACCATTTGCTTCACGCCGCAGCGCCGCATTCTCGTTCATCGAGGTCATGGTGGTGGTGGTCATCATCGGTCTGCTCGCTGGCGCGGTGGTGATGAAAGTGGACGGCTACATGCGGACCGCCAAGCAGAATCGCGCCAAGTCGGATATCGCCACGATTGTCGATACCGTCGAGGCCTACTACCTGGCGAACAACCGGTATCCCTCAAACGAAGAAGGTCTGGAGAAGCTGCCGCTCAAGAACCGCTCCGATCCATGGGGTCGGATTTACGAATACAACAGCCCCGGTCGAGAGGGACCCTTTGAAGTACTCACCCTCGGCGAGGACGGCCGTGAGGGCGGCGAGGGTGCGGATGCAGATGTCGTCTCCTGGCAACTGGGCCATGAAGTCAAGGAGCATTGAGGTGAGGCACGGAGTTGGATTCACGTTGATTGAAGTGATGGCCGTCGTCGTGCTGCTGGGACTCCTGGCGGGAGCGACAGTATGGTCGCTAGCGGGCGATGCCCACCGGCACTCCAAGGGCGAGCTGGTCAGCCGAATCATTCAGATGGATGCACAAACTCGTCTGGCGGCTGCGCGGAGCGGGCAGACCTTCCAACTGCAATTCGACCTCGACAGCCAGTCGATCAGGCGGATCGAAGCGAACGATGCCGCGATGGAGTCGGCATCGCACCGTTTGGTCATCGCCAGCGATTACCGCATCAACCAGATGGTGACCAGTCAATGGAATTGGCAATCGTCAGAGAGCGACGGACAAATGTTCAAGCGGATCAAAGGAGGAACCTTGTCGGTGACGTTCGGCGTGATCGGATGCTCAGCCAGCTACGCGTTACAGATCATGCACGAGCCGACAGGCGAAACGCAGTGGCTCATGCTGGCGGGTCTCACGGGACAGGCGACAGTGGTGAAAAATGAAAGCGACTTCGAGGACATCTTTGCTTGGCTGGGCGGCGCCCGGACTGACGCTCATTGAAGTGATTGCGTCGATCGCGCTGCTGGCGTCGGTGCTCGTTGGCATCGTCGTCGCCAAGTCGCGTCACACCCATCAGCTCGCGCAGGCACTCCGCAAGCAGGAGGCGGTGCGCGCCGCAGACGAACTCATCGCTTCGTGGTGGCTCACCCAAGATGGCGTGCCCGTCGGAAACGAAGGCGTGGTCGTCGGCGACGAGCGACTGCATTGGCGCACGCAGCAGCTAACGGGGCACGAGCTGGAGAAGTGGGGCGTCCGTGTCGTCCGCGTCGAGTTCCATGACGCGGCTGCGCAGTCAACGGCGGACCTCGCCGGGGAGACCTTGGTCACAGTCGATCTGGTTGTGCCACCTCGCTCTCATCTGCCTGCGATCGTCACGAGCAAAAGTGGCGAAGGCGGTGCACCATGAAACATCGCGCCTTCACCATACTGGAACTTTTACTGGCGACCGTGCTGCTCTGTGGATTGATGATCAGCGTGCTGGCGGTGCTGACGCGCGTGGGCATTCCATCGCAGGCGGCTGGTACTCTGGGCACCGATGATGGCGGACGATCAGTTGTTTCCGGAAAAGATAACCGGACGATCGATGCCTGGGTTGCCCTACTTCGAGCAGACCTCGAACAAGCGGTGGTCATTGAGTCGATGAGCAGCGGACGCATCTCGATGGTCGGATACCGTTCATTGGAAGGCGAAGCCCGCCAGCCGCGTCACCGTCCGGTTCAGATCGTGTATCGCATCGAAAAAATCGGGGCGGACGCATGGCTGATACGCGAACAGTCGTGGTTGGACGATCTGAGCAATCAGAACGTTCGACGCGATTTGGTCTGCCGAGGCGTCATCGATTTTCACTTGTCGGCGGATCGGTCCGGCGTGACGCCCGGAAGCGGGCCCAAGGTCACACCCAACATCGAGCCAAGCCCTAGTGGCAATCATCCAGCAGAGGAACCAGGCAATTCCACCAGCAGTGGACAGCCGCAAGAAGCTCCGACGTCACCTGCTCCGGTCAAGCTGGATGACACTGTCTGGCACAACAGCCTGCCCTATTTCCGAAGCAAAGCGCCAGCATGGCTGATCGAGGAGGCGCGGAAACAGGAGGCCCAGCGGATCAGGTCGGGACAGGGTACCGGTCGCCCCGGCGGCGTGGCGGGACAGGACGTGACGACGCGCGACGATGGCCAAGTTGGCTCGCGTCCATCGACAGCCGCCGGTGCGCCATCCTCCGCCATTTCCGCGCTTTGGCGTCTGAGTGTACACACGTCAGGCGACGACAAAACTCAGTTGCATCGCCTTCTCATCCTGCGGAGGGGCGACTGATGACGAAGCGCCAAAACGTTCGAGGATTTGCGCTGCTCATTACGTTGGTATTGGTAATGATCGCTGGCATTGCGCTGACAGCGGTGGCGCGGCAAAGCACGCTCGCCGCTATCGATGCCCTCGGGGCCGAAGAGGAACTCCAGCGGCGCTGGGCCGTGACATCCTGTCGTGACACGCTGATAGACCGGGCCAGTTCCATTCTGGTTCGATCAATGAATGGCGATCAAAGTGCCAGTGAACGCGAAACAGCGAAAATACAGCCATCGGCATCCGCTGCTCCTGCCGCTCGTGGTCAGGCATCGCGCCAATTGCGATGTCAACTCTCAGGCTTGGAAATTAATCTTCGACTGGCTGACGAACAGACCAAGCTGAACTTCAACATCCTTTGGGCTCGTCACGGTGCGACCAAGGCGAGGCGAATGCTTGCCGAGGAACTTCATGCGGGCGGCGTGACGACTGCTTCTTCCATGCGCATCGATCCACGGCCGCTGCGTCGTCAAGCAACGATCAAGACGCAAATGCGCTCGCTGCCGTTGTTCGGCAGTTTCGACCAGTTGGCACCGGGCGCGCCGGTCGAGGCTTGGTCAGGTTCGGATGGCCGCGACGGTCTGGCATCGCGCATCACGCTGTGGGGCGATGGCAAAGTGCACTTTCGAAGTAGCCCGGATCACGTCATCGAGCAGGCGTGCAGCGGGCTGATTGAGCCTACTGCTATGAGAGCCTTTCTCGCCGGTCGCCGATCGAATGTGCTACTCGCCCTCGAACCGCTGCTCGAATCGATTGAGCAACTCACCGAAAGTAACCGCAATATTCTGCGTAACGTGCTTACCGAACGATCGGACTGTCACTCGCTCTGGATCACGATCCACAGCTTGCAACGAACCCGTACCTCGTTGAGCGTTGGCGAAGGAACTACGACTGGACCGGATGTGACCGGCAAGGTCGAACCGGTGCGCCCGGTCAACCGACGGCGTGATTTCTCCTGGTGAACGTATGACACTTGGGCGACAAAAAACAGTTCTATTCATCGCAGCCACGGTCGTGGCGCTGGCAGGCGTCACGATTCTCGTGGCGGGAATTGTGATGCCTGTCGCGGTCGTGCCGTCAACTTCGGTGGAGCTACTCATCACTGGGTCACCTTCAAAGGAAGGCAATGACGTTCCCAATGACACTCAGGAAAAATCAAAGGCATGGAGGCAGGATCTGCTGACCATCTGCAGTGTCGATCTGCGTCCGCCGTTGTTTGATGCTCCATCTTTGGCCTCGGCCACAAAGGTCGGCGACAGCGTGACACAAGGCGAGTCACCGGTCGTACAAGTGGCGACACTTTCCGTGCGGCTGGTCGGCACGATCGTCGAGCCGGGACACTCGATGGCACTGGTGATGCAGCCGACGGGGGACGTGAAATTGGTCGCGCCAGGTGAGCACTTCGAGGATTCAGGTGTGGCGGTGATGGTCGTCAAGATCGAAAGATGGAAAGTGACCGTGCTACGCGCGGGTCAGCAGATGGACCTTCACTTGCCCACGCTGGCTGAAGGAGAGATGCCATGAGCAGGCCGGTGACGATCTTTACATTCGATGAAGGCTGGCAACTCGGACTCGGTGGCGAGTCTGAGGTAACGGTGGTGTCGGTGCAGACGGCCACAGATGCATCGCTCCAGGTCAAAGCGCTGGCGGTAGCGACACAGCTTAAAGACATGGCATGCGACGGAACGTCGGTGATTCTGGCCATTGCCTCCTCTTGGTGTCTTAGTGCGAAAGTGTCCACGGATCGCCTGGAACGAGGGCGACGAAGGCGATCGATGATGTTCCAACTGGAGGAGCACCTGCCGATCGCATCAGAGCAGTTCGTGGCTGATTTCATCGAATGTAGCGGCTCGAAGGCACTAGGCGTCTGCGCAGAGCTCGATCGTTTGGAACGGATCGTTGCCGCTCTTGGTGACGCTGGCCTCAAAGTAATTCACATCTGCCCTCAAGCCCTGCTCACGGCCGCGACACTCGTTGAACAGCAACCAGATGCCTGTGCTGTCGTGATCAACAATAGCCGCGATGCGGATGACGCTTGCTGCGAGTTTGACCTTATCACCGTCGAGAAAGGGCATCCGTCTCAATGGCGGTGGATCGCCGGTGAAGAGGCGCTGCTTTGCGACGAACTCGAAAGCTTGAATGATCCCAATGCAGCAGATCGAGCCGTCTTGTGGACGGGGTCACCGCAGCCGATCAGCCGGGTCGCCAGATCGGTCCCACATCTTCGGCTGCGTGACGAATCGCGCGAGCAGTCGTGTGAGCTTGCAGTTCTTGCCGCGTCAAAGATTCTGTCAGGCCAGTCAGCGCCGTGGATCGATTTGTGCCGAGACAGCCTGGCTCCCGCCGATCCGATGGCTGTGTATCGCCGGCCGCTGACGATCTTCGCTGTGGCGATGGTCATTTTGTTGGTAACCGTGATCGCTGTCACTCAGTACCGCGCAGGACGTTACGAAGAGTTGGTGTCGGAGCATGCACAGGCTCAGGTCGATCTCTTCAAAGAAGCGCTGCCGGGTCAGCGTGTGCCGGCGAGTATCAGGTCGCGTCTGCAAAGCGAGCTTCAACGCCTCTGGGCCAAGGCGGGGCCGCAAGCCGATTCGGGAACAACCGGTGACCAAGCAAAGATCGGCAGCGCTGTCGCCGACTCCGCCCTTGAGTCGCTCCATACAGTTCTCACGGGGCTACCGGGACAGATTCGTTTCCGCATCAACGACCTGAGTATCGAGCCGGGCCTGATCCGCATCGATGGTCAGGCCCAAAGCCACCTGGATGCGGAACAGATCGCCATCTCCCTCGAAGGCACCGCAAGGCTGGATGTCGAGCCGCCTCGCACGCAGGCGCTGGCCGGTGGCGGGGTGCAGTTCTCCTTCACCGCCAAGCCTCGCGTCAAACCGCACCCGACAGGAGCGCAGCCATGATCTCCGCAATGACACGACAGATGATCCTCGGCGGCGTGATGCTGTTGATGCTCGGCATCGCAGCGCTCTGGAGCCACCAGTCCATGGCGGATCGGCGCGCGGCGGCGCAAACAGCGGCAGATGATCTGCAACGATGCAGGCAACTGGCCCAGTCGATCCACTCACACCAGGGAGCGGCAACCATGGCCGACGACGAGGACTCGGGTGTGCGGCGACTAGGCGAGCGACTGCGGTCAGCGACCCAATACGCCCAGATTTCCGCCGATGCACTTCAGGGCATCACGCCGCTGGCCGCTCGACGCATGGGAGAGTCGCCCTACTTGCAAAAGCCCACATCGGTCTCGCTCCGCCGCGTTACCTTGCAGGAACTGGTCGCCTTCTTCCTGCATGTCACCGAAGAGGGCGGACTCTCCGTCCGCGATCTGCGTCTTCAGTCCCCGCGTGATCCAGAAGCCCGGCAGTACTGGGACGCCACGGTCACTATCAGCTATCTCATCTACGCGCCGCCCGCCAAGCCGAAGGTTACCTCTCGATAAGGAAGCCGGTCGCAAGGAATCCGCTATCATCAGCTCTAGTCATGAGTTCATTTGCAAAGCCATCCACGCGACTACGATTTCCCTGCTTACTGCTGTTGGCAACCTTCGCCTTTACCGCGGTTCGTTGCACAAGCCCGGCACAGACCGGTGACGACGGCGAACCGTATCGAACCATCCGGGTCGAGCCGCGCCGCGACACTGAGCTGGCACGCAAACTCAATCAGGAGGGGCTTGTTCATCTTCAACGCGCCGAACTTCAAGATGCCCACGAGTCATTCACGCAGGCGTTGGCTGCCGATGTCGAATTCGGCCCGGCACACAACAATCTCGGCAAGGTCTATTTCCGACAGTCCGATTGGTACAAGGCCGCCTGGGAATTCGAGTACGCCCGTAAACTCATGCCCAAACACGCCCAGCCGTGCAACAACCTCGGACTCGTGCTCGAACAAGCCGGCGAATTGGATCGTGCGGTCGATCAGTACCGACAAGCTGTCACCCTCGACAATTCCGTCGAGTTTCAGGGAAATCTCGCCCGCGCCCTGATCCGGCGCGGTGAGCGCACCAAGGAGGTCCGCTTGCTGCTCAGTGACATCATCGAGCGCGACACCCGGCCCGACTGGGTTCTCTGGGCACGCCAGCAGCAGGCTTCATTCCCCAAAGAATGAAATATGGGCCACTCCGGGATTTTCATGGCTAGGTTCTGGCCCCCTCTGCCACTCAGAAGCGGCCATTGCCGGCCCCCGCAGTCGGGAAAGTCCCGCCGGCATTTGCCCTTTGGCACCAGTTGCTCAAGGGGGGGATCAAAGGGAAGATGCGAGCCGCTATCGCGGCACAACCGCCCGATCGCATACGAGAAACGTGCCATCCGTGGTTTCCTGTGATTGGGTGTCGTTGAACAACACCATGATCGCGGGAGGCTGCCGATGGCACAAGCGCATACTATATTGCTGGAGTGGAGTTATGGGTTAAGTGAATGGCATTCGCCTTTGACCCCTTTTCTGCCCTTTCTGCTCACATGCGTTGGGTGGTTGGATTCAAAGACTCAGGCCATCCTACTTGCTGTTCCCAGGATGACCGCCGACATGCCAATCTCGAATTCAGTAAAATTTCGAATTGAGATACAGCCGCGTTGCATGGACCCAAACATATTCCGTATACTTAGATGATGGCTCAACGAAGAAAGTCGAAAGTTCGGGATGGTACACAACGAGATCGCATGACACCTGAACGAATCAACTCTGACAAACCGCACCTGTGGAAAACCGACATCGCTGCGTCGGTTGACCAATTCAACCAATGGTTCATGAAGTTTGCGCCTCTCGCGTTTCGATCCACTCGAGTCAAGACGACACAGGATGTCAAGGCCGCGCTCGTTGCCACCCGTGATCTGCATAGTCTCGACGCAGGGACCCTGCGTGCGAATCCAAGTGCTCTCCAGACCCTGCGCATGTGTACCGCTCCGCCACTCGCCGTGGATCGTTTGATCGGACTAGCAAGCGCGAACAAGGCGCTAATAGGCAGCATGGAAGAAGGCAAACTTGCGTCGCGTATGACGACGGAACTTATTGACGAGAATCTATCCAAAGTGTGCGAAGTGCTGGCAAAACTCTTGGACCATGACATTTTTCCGTGGCTTGGCGCGTCGAAAGAACCGACCGACCACGAACGCGACCGGGCATCAACAATCATCGCCGACCGACTGTGCAGCGCAGTCGCCAACCCAATTGTTCGCAACGCTCAAGAACAACGCCAACTGAAGATGATCGGTGATTGGCTCGATAGGCTAGGCTACCGAAAGCAGGCTCCACTGCCGGGAAAGACGCCTACAGAGATGGTCCCTGGAACATATTCTTTTCGTTTGAATTTGGCAGTCGGAGCGGCGCTCAAAGTCAATATTCCCGTCGATGTAGTAATCCAGCCTAAAAAAGTGAGGCGAGATCGTTTGCCAATTCTGATAGAGGCTAAGTCGGCAGGCGACTTCACGAATACGAACAAACGTCGAAAAGAGGAAGCGACCAAAATCCACCAACTTCAAGCGGCATATGGATCGAATGTTGTGTATGTCCTGTTCCTATGTGGATATTTCGGCAGCGACTATTTGGGATACGAAGCGGCCGAAGGAATCGATTGGGTATGGGAGCATCGCATTGACGATCTGGCAAAACTAGGGCTATAAAGCATGATTGCTCAGCACGACAACACGACAGAAGCCAAGCGACAGTTGGTCCAAGCTACAATTGACGCTACCAAGTCGGCAGCCGAGCGAAACCGGTTCGGCCAGTTCGCCACGCCCAACGCACTCGCCATTGACATCGCCGACTATGTTGGCTCCCTGATTGGCGAGAGCAATCGCGAAATCCACTTTGCCGATCCGGCCGTCGGCTCAGGCAGCTTTTTCTCAGCCGCGCTCACCGTCTTTGGACAGAAACGCTTTGAGAGCGCGGTCGGGATTGAACTCGATCCTTTATTCGCCGATGCAGCCCGAAACCTTTGGCACCACCATGGACTCGAAGTTGTGCTCGGTGACTTCACACAGGTCGTCGCCAACGGTTCACCAGCGAGACCGCCGAATCTCATCCTCGCCAATCCGCCATATGTTCGTCATCACCACATCAACCGCGCAGACAAAGAACGTCTGAAACGACTCACATTCGAGTTGACTAACGTTGATGTCAACGGACTTGCAGGTCTGTATGTCTATTTCCTCTTAATCGCCACTGCATGGCTGGAGGAAGGCGGCTACGCTGCGTGGTTGATTCCATCGGAGTTTATGGACGTCAACTACGGAGCAGCCCTCAAGCATTATCTCACGGATCGCGTAACGCTCATCCGCGTCCATCGGTTTGCCCCCGACGATGTTCAGTTCGGTGATGCTTTGGTGTCCTCGGTTGTCTTGGTATTTCACAAAGTGCCACCGGCGCACAACCACGCTCCAGAGTTCACTTTTGGCGGGTCAATGAAACGCCCCCAAGCAACCAACCACATTCCACTGGAGCTACTTAGAAAATCACGCAAGTGGACCGTCTATCCAAACCACTCAAAAAACGACAGGCATGCGCTAAACGATGAAACTGGCCCGAAACTCTCCGACTTCTTCCGCGTCCAGCGCGGCATCGCCACCGGCGACAATAAATTCTTCATTCTCGATCGAGCCGACGCTAAGCGCAGAGGTCTCCCCGTCAAGTACCTCCGCCCGATTCTGCCCAGCCCACGACATCTAAAAACCACCGTCATCGAACCGGACGCCGATGGCTATCCTAACATCGACCTGCAACTCTGTGTCATCGACTGCGACTTGCCCGAGCACGTAGTCGAATTGCGCCACCCGTCCCTTTGGGAATATCTGCAAACCGCTGATGCAATAGGCGTCAAAGATGGCTACCTCGTCGGTAAACGTAGTCCATGGTACAAGCAAGAACAGCGCGAACCTGCTCCCTTTCTATGCACGTATATGGGCCGCGGAAGCAACGACAAACAACCCTTCCGATTCCTCCACAACCGCTCGCAGGCCATCGGAACCAACCTATATCTCATGCTCTATCCAATAAATGGTCTGGTGACCATGCTCCGCAAATACCCAAGACGAAGCGCAGAAGTACATGAACTCTTGCGCCAGGTCACAGGGCACGAACTCCGTGGCGCAGGTCGCGTCTATGGTGGTGGACTTAACAAAATAGAACCCAGCGAACTGGGTCGTATCTCGACAATGCCTTTCGTTGATCGCTGGCCGGAGTTAGGGGAATCCATACGACGTAGCGAAACCGCCAGTCTGTTTGTGTGATACCGCAATGGTTGATGCCACTGTCAGCAGACTGCAAACAAGTAGATTGGGGGAAGATAAGGGGTCATTCAACTATATCGCCTCTTTCCCCGGCCTGACGCGTGGGTGGAGCGTTGATTCCTGACTCAGTGGCGGGTGCGGTGCGGGTCGTCCATTTCTCGTCGCTAAACGGGGAGCCGCGCATCAGGCTTTGGCGGATTGATTCCAGTTCCTCCTTCGATTCCGTCCCTCATTCTACCCCCCGCGCACGGACGCCACTGCGCGGGTGTTTGCCAGTGGCGGGCAGGGCAAACGCATCT
>CAZYQL010000038.1:0-28735 GCA_964650055.1 uncultured Phycisphaeraceae bacterium
TGACTCACATGCAGATTGACAACGAAGACAACCCGCACGTCGGCCTCGAGGATGAAGCTCTGTTTGAAACGAGCCTTTCGCCTCACGAGCTGTCGCATTTGCCTGCTGCAGAGATCATTGAATCCAGCGATGAAGCCAGCGGCTCATCGATCATTCGTAAGCCCAACTGGATAGGCAAAAGGTTTTCGCGATTCAAGCTGCTTCGTCTCCTGGGCGAAGGCTCGATGGGGCGGGTGATTCTCGCGGAAGATGTGAACCTGCATCGCGTCATTGCACTCAAGGTGCTGCGCAAGCGCATCAAAGGAATGGATGGCGACCAGGCCATCGAACAGTTCCTGCGCGAAGCCCGTTCCGCTGCGAAAATCGATCACCCCAACGTCGTGAAGATTTACGAGATCAACGAATACGATGGCTGGTGGTACATCGCCATGGAACTCGTCGAAGGGCAGACGCTGCAACAAGTCGTCAAAGCAACCGCCCCGCTCTCCCCGGCCCGCGCCTGCGTCATCATCGGCGACGCTGCAACAGCGCTCGAAGTGGCCCACGAGCAAGGCATCATTCACCGCGATGTGAAACCCAGCAACCTGATGATCACTCGTCAAGGCCGATGCAAACTCACGGACTTCGGGCTGGTGCGCGCTGACTCGCCCGATGATCCGTTTGAGCTGCATGACAAATCGGTGGGCACCCCCAAGTTCATGGCTCCCGAAGTTGTGCAGCACAAACAGCAAGGCACCGCGCTGGATATCTACAGCCTGGGCGCGACCTTCTTCTACGCGCTCACTGGGCGTCCTCCTTACACCGCAGAGAAAGTCGCACTGATTCTCAAGCAGCATGTCGATGCCCCGCCGCCTGATCTCAAGGCAATCCTTCCCGGATGTTCGCAGAGCATGGCGGACCTGCTCAAGAAAATGATGGCGAAGAATCCCGAAGAACGCCCCAGCGCAGGCGCGGTGGCCGCAGCGCTGAGCAGCGAAGCCATCGCGTTTCGTGACGACGACTCCGGCTGGTCAGGCACCGTGCATTCCGGATTGGGCCAGGGAGCGAGCATCACCTCAGGCGGCTCGACCGTTAACTTGCCCGGCATCATCGATGATGTGGAGGAGTCCAGTCACACTGGCCGGCGCACTGGTCCACGCATCGTCTTCGCGCTGATTGCGATCGCGGGCATTGCGATCCTGCTTTGGTCTGTGTTTCTTCAGCCCGCTTCGACGAATACCTTTGATCCCAAAAAGCTGAGCGAGCTATTCCCAGGCACCCCTGATTCCTATGGCGAACTGCCTCCGGGCAAATTGCCTGAGCCCCTCGATCCGCTGCGCCATCCGCCCGCCTCCAGTTGGCGCGGCAAGGTTGATACGACGAACTTCCTCTTCGTGGCCGCACGCCAAGGCCGCTTCTATTACCCCATCGATCACCCGCAAGCAGCGCTCATCACCGTCAATCAGCTTGTAGGATTTATCACCGAAGAAGATGCGCGAAAGTCCGGGCGACTGCTCGCGGATTGACGATGGGATTAACGAGCCGCGCCCGTCAGGAAGCGGGCTTCTCTGGAAGCGGAACTGTCTCGAAAACTCCACTGCCTGACGGTCGTGGCTCGTGGCGGTAATGGCGCTGAAGCAACAACCCTCAAAGTTCCAGATACTGCATATCCGGTTCGACTTCGTGGCAGGCGCAGTTATGCGCAGTGGCTAGCGCGATGTCGCCGCCGATCTGGGTGCGAATGGTTTCCGCATCGTAGCGCGAAGGCTGCGACAAACCGCAGGCGACCATCAGATCGAGAGCGATCTGTCCTTCGGGCCTTGTACCTTCGAGCACCGCAATCGCCTGCGAGAACGGCTGCAACTTGCCTGTCGCGTTCTCAAACATGCCTGATTTTTCCGCCCACGTCGCACCGGGCAACAGCACATCTGCCTTCGCAGTCAGGTCGTTGGGCAGCGTGTCGATGACGACCGTAAACTTGCCCTTAACGCTGGCGACCATTTCCTTGGTGGTCCACTGGCTGGGGTAGTTGCCGGTGATGACGATGGCTTTCACCTTCGTCTCTTTCGCGCTAATTTTCGCCAGGCCATCATCGAAGGAATGCACTTCGCCTGCGCTGCCCGCCACCTGTTCCAGTGCTCTGCGAACGCCGCGAGAATTGGGGCACTTTTCCGCGTAAACGGTGTACCCGCCCGGGAAGGATTTATCTTCGCCAGACTTGGGAATCGGCCCGACGATCAGCAGTGCATCCTTATCAATGGCACGCGCCAGTTTGCCCAGCAGGAACGCCTCTTCGATGGCCAGCATCGGACTGACAACGACAGCCAGCGAACCTGTGCCGCCATCTTGCGCCGCCTTCTTGAGGCCATTCGCTGCATCGTGGAGCGTGTGATTCCAATCGCTTTCAACCGGGCCGCCAAGCTGCTGACGCACCGGGCTGACCAGGCGATCTTCCGAGTGGACAAACTTCCAACCGTAGCGAATTTCATCGCTGATCCACCACTTGTTCACCTCCATATTGGTGCGAGGCTTGACGCGATAAACCTTGCCTTCATTGTGATGAATGGAAATGTTGTCGCCGCTGGCGGTGATGCCATCAATCGAAGGCGTTTCCTTGAGGAACCACACGCGCTGCGTGAACAGAAAATCTTTATCAAGCAGCGCACCGACGGGGCACAGATCAACGACATTCGCAGAGAGTTCGTTATCGAGAGGCTGACCGGGAAAGATATCGATCTGTTCCGTGGCGCCGCGGCCGAACACGCCGATCTCCGCAGTGCCCGAGACTTCGCGCGTGAAGCGCACACAGCGAGAACACATGATGCAGCGGTCGCTGTAGAGCTTGACATTGGGCCCGATGTCCTTCACCGGCTGCTTGATTTTCTCTTCCTCAAAACGCGACTCGCTGCGGCCATACTTGAAACTGTAATCCTGAAGCGTACACTCGCCCGCCTGATCGCACACCGGGCAATCCAGCGGATGATTGATGAGGAGATATTCCATCACCGCTTTCTGATTGGCGACGGATTTAGGGCTGTTCGTATGCACCACCATGCCATCAGACGCAGGCGTCTGGCAGGTGGGCATGAGCTTGGGGATCAGCTCGAGCTTGTTGTTGTTTCTCGGATTGGGCTGCGCGACCTCCGCCAGGCAAATGCGACAACTGGCCACGATCGAAAGGCCGGGGTGATAGCAGTAATGCGGAATCTCAAAGCCGTTCTCCAGGGCGACCTGAAGAATCATCTTTTTGCCTTCAAACGGATAGGCTTTACCGTCAATCGTGATCGTGGGCATGGGAAATCTCGGGGGTCGGACAAGCACGAAATGATAGCGATTTGAAGGATGTAGAGCGAACGAGGAAATGCAGAGCGCTTATCGCGCGATGTCTGCCTATTGAGCCGTTCGCCTTGGCGAACGAACGCCGACGAGGAAAAATCATTGGCCGCGAAAATGGCAAGAGTCGCAAAAGGTAAACATCACGCAGCGATGACGTTCAGCAGAATGAGCACGGCCACAATGATCGCCAAGGCGACGCGATACCAGCCGAAGATCGCCATGCCGTGGCTTTGCAGGTAGGCGACCATCCATTTGATGGCGAGGACTGCGGAGAGGAATGCGAAGAGGAAGCCGATGAGAAGTGGAACGATGCCGTATGAATCAAAAAGTGTCTGGTGATACTTGAGGCCCTTGTATCCCGCCGCCGCTGAGAGCGTGACCACGCCCAGGAGAAAGCTGAACTCCACCGCTACTGCCAGTCGCAGCCCCACAAGCACGCCCGCCACGATCGTCATCAAACTTCGACTGGTGCCCGGCCACATCGCCACGCACTGTGCAAACCCGATGATCAGTGCCATTTTCCAAGTGAGATCAAACAGCTCTAATCCATGCGGCGATGCGACGGCTGGCGACTGGGCAACCGCTTCAACCATACGCCTGCGCCGCTGCGCGACGACAAGAATCGCGATGCCTCCCAGAAGCCAGGCGACCACTGTGAACCAGAGATTGGACATCAGCGCATCAATGCGCTTTTCCAGAAGCAGACCGAGCACCAACGCAGGCACAAAACCGGCCACGATGTTGATCAGCAGTTGCCTGCCTTGTGGGTTGCGACCGATCAGCCCCAGCACCATCTGCCAAACCCGTCGCCAGTAGAGGCCAAGCACCGCGACAATCGCCCCGCCTTGAATGCAGACAGCGTAAGCACGTGAAGCTTCGGTATCGGCAATGCCCATCAACTGCTGCGCCAGGCGCAGGTGCCCCGTCGAACTGACCGGCAGATACTCCGTCAGTCCTTCCACCAGTCCGAGAATTATCGCCTGCCACCAATCCATGTGAGCTCCAATTCCTCGGTGTCGTGAATATACAGATGAGCCGATAAAACCTATCGGTCAGATACGGTCAACGTCCCGAGTCTCGAGTCCGATGAAGAAGTCCAGAGTCCCGAGTCCGGAGTCTTGAAGTCCCGGGCATTGCTGATGAGCGCCGGCCGCAAGACTCCGGACTCTGGACCCGGGACTCTGGACTTTGTATCCGGACTCTTTATCTGGACTCTGGACTCTTAACCGCTTCCCGCTATCATCTATCCATCCGGATGAAAGGATGTATTGATTCATGAGTCTTTTCCTGCAAGAGCTTGCTAAACGCGTTCTGTTCTTCGATGGTGCGATGGGCACTTCCATCCACGAATATCCGCTGGATATTGAAAAGGATTACCTCGGCCGTGAAAACTGCACCGAAGCCCTCGTGCTGGGCCGGCCAGATGTCATTCAAGAAATCCACGAGTCCTTCTATAAGGTCGGCTCCGATGTCGTCGAGACCGATACCTTCAACGGCAACATCATCACCATGGCTGATCAGGACCTTTCCGATCAGGTCCGTGAGATCAATATCAAAGCTGCCCGCATCGCCCGCGCCGCGGCTGACAAATATTCCACGCCCGACAAGCCTCGCTTCGTCGCCGGCTCCATCGGCCCCGGTACGCAGCTCATCACGCTGAACAACACCACCTGGGACACCATGCTCGAAAGCTACACCGAGCAGGTGCGCGGCCTCATCGAAGGCGGCGTCGATGTCCTGCTCATTGAAACAGCGCAGGATTTACTTCAGGTCAAGTGCACCATCAATGCATGTTTGAAAGCCTTGAACGAAGCGAAGAAAACGCCTGATGATATTCCCATCATGGTGCAGGTCACCATCGAGCAGACCGGCACGATGCTCATGGGCAGCGAGATTGCCGCCGTCGCCGCAGTACTGAAGTCTTATCCGATTCTGTCGCTGGGCATGAACTGCGCCACCGGGCCAACCGAGATGAGCGAACACGTGCGCTACCTCAGCGAATACTGGGGCAAGATGATTTCCATCCTGCCCAACGCAGGCATCCCCACGCTTGTCGAAGGGCGCACTGAATTTCCGCTCACGCCAGAATCCTTTGCTGCGCAGATGAAGCGGTTCGTCAGCGAGTTTGGTGTCAACATTGTGGGCGGTTGCTGCGGCACAAGACCTGCGCATATTGAAAAGTTGATACAAGCCATTGGGCTCGCTACGCCACAAGTGGTGATTGCGAAAAAGATCGCCCCTCCCGCATGCGCTTCGCTTTATTCGCCTGTCGAATATCGGCAGGATGCTTCCATCCTCAACGTCGGCGAGCGCACCAATGCCTCCGGTTCACGCGCGTTCAAGAAGCTGCTCGAAAAAGAAGACTGGGATGGCATGGTGAGCCTGGCGCGCGATCAGACGCGCGAAGGCTCGCATGTGATTGATGTGAATGTCGATTATGCAGGGCGAGATAATGCGAAGGACATGGCGGACATCGTGCATCGCTTTGTGCGCCAGGTGAACGCGCCGCTCATGCTCGATTCAACGCAGCCAAAGACCATCGAAGCCGGCCTCAAGTGTGCAGGCGGCAAGTGCATCATCAACTCCGCCAACCTCGAAGATGGTGAAGAAAAATTCGCGGAGATGGTGCGACTGGCGAAAACTTATGGCGCTGCGCTTGTCTTTGGCACCATCGATGAAGACCCGCAGGAAGCGATGGCGCGCACCGCTGATCGCAAGGAAGAAATCGCTGCGCGCATGCGCGACATGGCGATGAATAAGTACGGCCTGGCCGAGGAAGATATTTTCTTCGACCCGCTGGTGCTGCCCATTTCCACAGGCATGGACAAGGATCGCCGGTCTGCGCTGGAGACGATCGAAGGCGTCCGCAGGATCAGCACGAAGTTTCCCAATTGCCAGACGACGGTGGGTTTGTCGAACGTCAGCTTCGGGTTGAAACCCGCTGCACGCGTCGTACTCAACAGCGCGTTCATGAATGAACTCGTTGAGGCGGGCCTGACCAGCGCGATTGTGCATTCCTCGAAGATTCTGCCCAAGAATCGCATTCCTGATGCGCAGTGGGATGCTGCGATGGAGCTGATCTACAACCGCTGGCCCGATGAAGCGATTGCTTTGAACGATGGCTCGCTCACGAAGGATCCGCTTCAGATTTTCATTAATCTGTTTGATGAGAATCAGGTCGCTGATGCCGCTACGCCGCAAACGGCGGATTTGAGTCTTGAGCAGCGCCTCCAAAAGCACATCATCGACGGCGAAAAGAAAAACCTCATCGAAACTCTCGAAGAGGCCCGCACGAAGTACGAGCCGCTCATCATCATCAACGACCACCTGCTCGCAGGTATGAAAGTCGTCGGCGAGCTCTTCGGCTCAGGCCAGATGCAGCTCCCCTTCGTGCTGCAATCTGCCGAGGTGATGAAGATGGCTGTCGCTCATCTTGAGCAGTACATGGACAAGGTCGATGGCGAGACCAAAGGCAAAGTCATCCTCGCAACGGTCAAGGGTGATGTGCACGACATCGGCAAAAACCTCGTCGATATCATCCTCACCAACAACGGCTACACCGTTTACAACCTGGGCATCAAGCAACCCGTCGCCGCCATCTTGGACGCCTGGCGTCAGCACAAAGCTGACGCCATCGGCATGTCCGGCCTGCTCGTCAAATCCGTCAACGTGATGGAAGACAACCTCAAAGAACTCAACACCCTCGGCATCACCGCACCGATCCTGCTCGGTGGTGCCGCACTCTCGAAGCACTACTGCGAAAGCCATCTGCGCAGTGTCTATCAAGGCAAGGTCTATCACGGCCGCGATGCCTTCGAAGGCCTGCGCATCATGGACCTCTTGCAGAGTGGAAAAGGTGCTGAACTCGACAGTGAAATCGAAGCGAGGCTCACCAAGCGCGCTGATGTCGATGCGAAGCTCGAAGCACTCGAAGAAGAAAAACAGGAGCGCGAAGCTGCAAGCGGTGTGGCACTCTTGATGCGCTCAGCGGTGAGCACTGAAATCGCGGTACCCAAGGCTCCGTTCTTTGGCGATCGCATGGTCGAGAAGATCAAGCTCGATGACATTTACGCCTTCGTGAACAAGGTCGCGCTCTACCGTGGCCAGTGGCAATTCAAGAAAGGCAAGCAGTCGCAGGATGACTACGATGCGCAGCTTTGGGATGAAATCGATCCGATCTTCGACCGCTTGAGGAAGCAGTGCAAGGAAGAGAACATCCTTCAGCCACAGGTGGTGTATGGCTATTTTCCTTGCAATTCCGATGGCGATGACCTGATCGTGTTTGATGCGATTGATCACGACAAGGAAATCGAGCGGTTCTCGTTTCCACGTCAGCCGGGGCGGCAGCGACTTTGCATCAGCGATTTTTTTCGCGCCAAGGACACGGGCGAGCGCGATGTTCTCGCGCTCACCTGTGTCACGATGGGCCACGAAGCGAGCAAGCGCACCAAGGCTCTCTTTGAGGCGAACAATTATGCCGAGTATCTCTACCTGCACGGCATGGCTGTCGAATGTGCCGAGGCCCTGGCCGAGATGTGGCACAAGCGCGTGCGCCAGGAACTTTCCATTGCCGATGAAGACAGCCCGAAAGTGCGCGACCTTTTCACGCAGAACTACCGAGGCTCGCGCTATAGCTTCGGCTACCCCGCCTGCCCTGACATGAGCGATCAGGAAAAACTTTTCCGCCTGCTCAAACCGCAGCGCATCGGCTGCGTACTCACCGAAAACTGGCAGATTGATCCGGAACAAAGCACCAGCGCCCTGATCGTGCACCATCCCGAAGCGAAGTATTTCAATGTGTAAGGGAAGCTGTCAGCTATCAGCTGTCAACTGTCAGCCGTCAGAAAATAGAAATTCACACCAAAGCCCACGCACTCGAAGTGCGTGGGTTTCTTCATTCACACCGCAAACGTTTTCTTCAGGTACTCGATGCTCTTGCTCGCGATGGTCTGTGGATCGGGGGTGTAGTCGAAGACTTCCACCGAAACGTAGCCATCGTATTTCGTATCGCGCAGCGCCTTGGCGATGGGCACGAAATCCATCGCGCCAAAGCCCGGCCCTCGCAAATTCGGATCGTTGGCGTGAAAGTGAATGGTGTGAGCTTTGCTCTGAGCGATGATCTGCGGGATCGGCGTCGCCTCGCCCGACATCGCCTTCACATCCAGATGAAGCTGACAGGCGGGATGATCGACGGCGCTAATGAACTTGATCGTCTCCGCAGCCGTCGTGAGAAAGTTCGTCTCCTTCGTCGTCAGCGGCTCCATCGCAATGCGAACGCCTAGCGGCCCTGCTGTCTCACTGATAGAGCGAAGAATTTCCACCGCTCGCGCAAAGCCATCTTCATACTTCACACCTTCACCCAGGCTTCGCTGCTTGGGACTGCCCCAGACCATTACACCACCGGAAGCGCCACCCATCGCAGCGCAGAGTCGCACCAGATGTCTGCCAAACTCAGCGGTCTTGCGCCTAACCTCTGCATCAGGCGTGGTGATGTGCATGCCTTCCGGTTTGACGAGTAGCCAGTGTAAACCGACGACATCCAGCCCTGCATCGCGCACGATTTTTCCAGCGGCCTCGGCTTGTTCTTCCGTCAACTGGCGCGGGTCTTCGTGCAGCGTGAAGGGCGCAATTTCCAAGCCGTCGTAGCCACACGATTTTACGTGTTCGCAGATGCGGGGCAGTTCCCAGCCTTGGTACGTTTCATTGCAGATGGCGAATTTCATAATGAAAAGATTAGCGAAAAATGTAGAGCCTCGTATCCCTTCGTTCGCCAAGGCTGACAGCAAATTCTACGATGGCCTCATGCACACGCTCGACTGGTCGATCTCTGGTTCCGATGGTGAAGTGATTCTCGGGAGTACTCATTTGCCACCCGTACAGGTTCAGCCGCGCGGTGTGCTGCTGATCTGTCACGGTTTTAAGGGCTACAAGGACTACGGCATCGTGCCCGGCATCGCGCACTATGCCGCGATGCAAGGCTTCATCGCGCATCGCTTCAACTTCAGTCACAGCGGCATGACCAATCGCCTCGACACCTTCGAGCGGCCAGACCTTTTCGAGAAGGACACCTGGGGCAGACAGATCGTTGACCTGCGCGCCGTCGCGAACGCAGCACACGAAGGCGAGTTGCCTGCGTTTACCAAATCGAAAAATCTGCCACAGATCTGGTACGGCCACAGTCGCGGCGGCGTCACCGTGCTGCTCACCGCAGCGCGGGCCTTCATGCCCACGCGCTATCCGAAGCTGGGCGCGATGCCGCTGCCGGTGGGCGTGATTCCGTGCGCTTCGCCGCACCGCGCATTCTGGCTGCATGAAAGTGACAAGGAGACGATCTACGCGCAAGGCTATCTCGATTCGCCTTCGCAGCGAACGAAGCAGATGCTGCGCATCGGCTTGCCCTGGCTCAAAGAGATTGAGCATGATCCTGATGCGTTTGATCCGGTGATCGCCGCCAGCCGTGTGAGTTGCCCGATGGAAGTGATTCATGGCACAGCAGACATGACCGTGGGCGTGGACTCAGCGGAAAAAATCGCGGGAGCCGCGCCGCGCGCCACACTGCACATCATCGAAGGCGCAACACATGTGTTCAACACATCCAACCCGATGCGGCTGGAGCGCGAGCCTTCGGTGCAGGGGCGGGCGCTGATCAATCGGGTGAATGCGTTTTGTGATCAGGTGGTTGCATTGTGATGTTTCATCAATCAACGCGAACGACATACTGGATCGCCGTTTAGCCGTGGGCCAAAGGCTTTGCGGCGGCCCACGCGGAGCGACGGAGGACCTTTGCTCCGCGGCTAAACTAAACTGATCACCATGGCACTGAAACTTTTGAATGATTCCACTCGTCCGCTGATCATGGGCATTCTCAATGTCACACCGGATTCTTTTTCGGATGGCGGTCAGTTTGTGAATGTGGATGCAGCCGTCGCCCACGGCATCGCTCTATATAGACAAGGCGCAGACCTCATCGATGTCGGCGGCGAATCGACGCGGCCCGGCTCGCAGCGCGTCAGCGCAGACGATCAGATTCAGCGCGTCGTCAAGGTCATCGCAGGTCTGCGCACAGCACTAGATCGTGAAGGCGAAGCGGGCAGGCGAGTCGTCATCAGCATCGACACCACACGCAGCGTTGTCGCAGCCGCAGCACTGGATGCAGGCGCGGCGATGCTGAATGATGTCTCTGCTGGGCGCGAAGATCCGCAGATGTTTTCACTGGCGGCAGAGCGAGGCGTGCCCATCGCGCTGATGCACATGCAAGGCGAGCCGGGCACGATGCAGCAGAATCCGCAGTATGAAGATGTGGTGGGCGAAGTGATGGCTCATCTTCAAAAGCAAGCGGCTACTGCGATGAAAACGGGTTTGAAAAAGGAGCAGATCATTCTCGATCCTGGCATCGGCTTCGGTAAATCGCGCGAGCATAATCTCGCTTTGCTGCGAGCGCTGAATCGTTTTGTAGCAATGGGATTTTCTGTGCTGCTAGGCTCGAGTCGCAAGCGATTCATGGGCTCGATCTGCACGCGTGTTGATGGCAGTGTGCCGGTGCCTGGCGAACTGATCGGGGCGACATGCGCGACGACAGCGCTGGGTGTGGCTGCTGGTGTGCGGCTGTTTCGCGTGCATGATGTGGAAGCGAATCGACAGGCTGCCGACGTTGCCTGGGCGATTGGGCGAGTGGAGTGATCTGCGAATGTGGGATTCACAGCCAAGAGCATGGCCGCGAAAAGTCGCAGAAGGCGCAAAAAAGGAGAGGAGGGGAAACTTGGGAGCAGCGATTGAAATCTCGAAATTAAAATTTGAAATCTGAAATCCAGTTACCCCGACGGCTCGGCGGACTCACCATCGGGCTTGGGGTTCGATGTGAATAATCTGTTGCTTCTCCCCTGTTGCGCCTACTGCGCTTTTTTGCGGCCATCTGTTTTATTGAACGCGGCTATCTTTTCAGTTCGTCCCTTGCCCCAGCGCGAGCCAGGCTTTGAGTTTGTCGCCTAGGCCGATGGTAATCTGCCGGTTCATCTCAGCTTCGCTGTGAAACAGTTCGAGCATCACCGAAACATCCATCGGCAGCTTCGCGATCACCGTCGCCAACGAGGGCCAATCGATGGTGCCCTGTCCCGGGATGGCATGGGCATCGAGCCTGCGGTCGTTGTCGTTGATATGGAAATAGGAGACGACATCGAGACAGTCCATCAGATCCTGTGCGACTGTTTTTTTGGTCGTCATGTGAGCGTGGCCGGTGTCGAAACACATGCGAAGGTTGGGCGAATTTACCTGGCGAAGCATGTCGGCCAGTTGCTGAGCATCGGAGCCGAAGTAATAGTTGGACGGAATGTTTTCGACGAGGTAAATCACGCCCAGTTCTTCGCCCAGGCGAGCGAGTTCATCCATGCTCTGGCGCATCGGATCAATGCGGGCATCGCGGGATGCTGGCGAAATTCTCACCGGATCAGGGCACATCGGAGCAGGGTGAACGACGACGCCGGTGCCGCCCAGTTCGCGCACGAGTTCTCCCTCGCTGCGATAGGTCGCCATCGCCTCGGCTCGAATCTCCGCCTCAAGCGATGAAGGATCGTGTTCAGGGCCGAACACGCCGTGAATAGAGTCATAGGTCATGCCCACATCGCGCGCGACATCGAGGGCCTCCTGCACGGTGGGCGGGTTCTTGACATTGCGATAAAACTGAAGCGTCTTGCAACCCAGACGCTGATAGACCGACAGCAGCGTGGGAGGGTTGAAGTCGGGAAACCCGAATGCTGCAACAGTTGCCAATCGAGCCATGCCGATCCTCCAGACATCGCAACATCCCCCGGCGTACCTCCTGCTGCGTGCCAAAGCGCGGACATTGTAACGAATCAAAACGATTCGCCGAGTCGGGGTGTCACAGATTTTCAAAATCCCGCCAGTTGGCACGGACTGCCGCACAGGTGTAGAGTATGTTGCTTGATTTGTTTGTCTGATTCGTCTGCAGAAATGGAAGCAATATGGGCCTTGAAACCGCATTCCCCGTCGATGGATTTCTCACCACGCAGCTCCAGAAGGTCGTCAACTGGGCTCGTCGGTCTTCGCTTTGGCCCATGCCTTTCGCCACTGCCTGCTGCGGCATCGAACTGATGGCGGCCTCCTCAAGTCGATATGACATCGCCCGCTTTGGCTCCGAAGCAATGCGCTTCAGCCCGCGCCAAAGCGATCTGATGATCGTCGCCGGCCGCGTGGCGGTGAAGATGCTGCCCGTGCTGCAACGCATCTATCTGCAAATGACCGAGCCCAAGTGGGTGATTTCGATGGGTGCCTGTGCCTCCACCGGCGGCGTGTTCGATACCTATGCCGTCGTGCAAGGCATCGATCAATACATCCCCGTCGATGTCTACGTCCCCGGCTGCCCGCCCCGCCCCGAACAGCTTCTGGAAGGTCTCATGGCCATCCAGCGCATCGTCGATGAAGACCGCATGCCCCCGCGCGGGCCTAACGGCAAACGGTTGCCGCTGAACATCGCTGTGCAACCGACGCACACCGTCAGGCCGCAGCCAATCCCGGTGCCGCTGACGGTGGGTGGCAGGTAGAATGGTTCTCGCTGTGGGACATGCCAACTCATGAGTGGAACTTTTGAATGGTCAAGCTGAACATCAATCTGGATGAATCACTCAAAGCCTTCGCTGATGAGCAGGTGGCGCTGGGGCGGGCGCGTGATGTGGATGAGCTGGTTGCTGCACTGCTGGCGGAAGCTCGCGATATGGAAGGCGATCGTTTGGGCAACCATGGAGGAAGACCCATTTCCGATGATCTCGAAGCGTCCTTACTCAAGGCTGATGCCGACCCCGGCACACCCATGACGGAACAGGATTGGGAATCGCTTCGCCGAATCGTCAAAGAGCGCCATAGCCAAGGGCGATAAGCATGAGCTTCCGGGTGGATAAAACCAAACAAGCGATCTTTGACTTGATCGAAGCATCCACTTGGATAGCGCAGGATGATGTTGATGCTGCTCTTCGATTTCTTTGGGCAGCAGAGGACGCGTTTCGATTGCTCTGCGAAAATCCGAAGGTCGGTACGCTTCGAGCACTTCGATCCTCCAGAGGCAAAGGATTACGTTCGTGGCCGATTCGCGGATTCGTCAAGTATCACATCTACTACCGCCCTATCCGCCAAGGCATCAAAGTGATTCGCATTGTTCATGGTGCAAGAGATGATGTCCGCATGAACCCCGACTGATCGCGTTACTCACCCCGCCGTCATCAGCATTTCTTCCACCGTCTTGCGCGTTGACGGCGTCACTTCTTTGCCTGCGAGCATCTCGGCGAGTTCTTCGATGCGCTCTTTGCCTTCGAGTCTTGTCACCGTTGTGCGCGTCTGTTTCGCATCGCCTATGCCTGCGACCGATTTGGCGATGCGCATGTGGCGGTCAGCGAACGCCGCGATCTGAGGCAGATGCGTGATGCAGAGAATCTGATGCTTCCCATCGGTAGCACTGCTGCCCTGCTCCAAGCCGCTCGCGGCTTCGCTCTTCTTGCGTTTGTTCTTCGTGCTCGCGCCTGTCACCCCGCTCGCGCCTGTCACCCCGCCCGCCAGTTCGCGCAGCTTTCTACCGATCACAGTACCCATGCGGCCGCCGATGTTGGAATCGATTTCATCGAACACCAGCACGCTGATGCGATCGCTGTGCGCCAGGATCGCCTTGAGCGCGAGCATGATGCGCGACAGTTCGCCGCCGCTGGCGATTTTGCGAAGCGGCCGTGCGGGCTGGCCGGGGTTCGTCCGCACCAGCATCTCGACGTCATCAAAACCAGACGGGGAAGAAGTCCAGAGTCCAGAGTCCGGAGTCCGGAGTCTTGCGGTTGCAGATTCGTCCGCTTCATCATCATCCGCGTCTGCTTCATCGAGACTCCGGACTCTGGACTCGGGACTCTGGATTATTACTTCCACCTCAAACTCCGCCTCGGCCATGCCCAGCTCTTTGAGTTCAGCTTCGACCAGTGGCTTGATTTTCTTCGCCGCTGCTTGGCGTTTCTCGCTCAGTTCCTGGCCGACTTTTTTCAGTTCGAGTGCCAGCGCATCGATCTGTTTTTCGAGGCGGCTGCAATCATCGCTGTCGCCGCGAAGCTGCGTGATGAGCTTTTCGAGTTCGACGCGGTAGGTGATCACTTCCATGATCGGATCGCTGGCATTTGCTGTCGTTTCAAAGTTTCGCTTGCTGCCGATGCGCCGACGGCCTGAGCC
Organism: uncultured Phycisphaeraceae bacterium; assembly: GCA_964650055.1. Taxonomy (GTDB): domain Bacteria; phylum Planctomycetota; class Phycisphaerae; order Phycisphaerales; family Phycisphaeraceae; genus JTS-RE9. Next base: position 14,527 of record CAZYQL010000038.1, read on the forward strand.
ATATTTAGCAATCAGACGATTGAGGATGTTCAGCCGTTCTTCGATTTCCGCGACCTCAGCGGGATCGTAGTCCAGCCGATCGACATAGCGCGCCAGTTCGTAGGATGCTTCCTGCAGCGCGAGCGTGGAGGATCGCACCTGTTCGCTGGTCTCGCGCACGTTGTCATCCATCTCGCTCATGTCGCCCAAGAGGTGCGAAAGAATTTGAAGCCTCTCGATGATCGAGCCTTCGCTGTCGTAAAGCGCAGCGTGCGCCGTGGCGGCATCATGCTTGAGTTTCGTGAGATTGCTCAAGACTGCGTGCCTGGATTGAAGCTGATCAAACTCGTCTTCGATCGGGTCCGCGGCATCAATTTCCTGCGCTTGAAATTCGTAGAGTTCCAGTTGCTGTTTGCGCAGTGATTCAGATGCAGACAGTTCTTCGAGCCTGCGCGACAGGGCCGAGATTTCGCCATGGATCTGCGTGAATCTTTCGCGCTGAGGCTGCGATCTGCCAAAGGCATCGAGCACGGTGAGTTGATTCGATGGGCGAAGGAGATATTGATGATCGTGCTGGCCGTGTACATCCACGAGCAGCTCGCCGATGTCGCGCACCATCGGCGCGGTAGCAGGCTGACCATTGAGGCTCACACTCGTGCGACCCGATGCGTAAATCTTTCTCGTAATCAACAGCGGCTCGTGGTCTTCCAATTTCACATCAGCAATGGCAGCGACCTGCGCTGTGACGACAGGATCGTGCATTTCAAACACGCCGCTGATGCGCGCTTCATCAGCTCCGGGCCGAAGCATGTCAGCAGCGCTGCCGGTGCGAAGCCCGAGCAACAATTCAAAGGCACCGATGATCAGGCTCTTGCCCGCGCCGGTCTGCCCGGTGAAGCAGTTAAGGCCCGCAGCCAGGTCAATGGTCATGTCTTCGATGACGGCCAGATTTGATATGTGTAATTCGCGGAGCATCCGTTCTCCATGGAAGCAGGATGGGACTATGATAACGGGAAGATTGTAGTCAGAAGTCAGAGGTCAGAGGTCAGCCTATTTAGCCGTTCGCCTTGGCGAACGAAGTGATGTGCATCCACAAGGTATTCATGTGGTGTACTCGTCACGGCTCCTGTCTCCGCCATTCAATATAGTTTCATGCGCTTGGAGGTTTTCATTCGATGGGACGTTTCCGCTTTGGTTTGCTCGTGTTGTCGCTGGTTGGATCGCTATGGGTTCCTGTTTTTGCTATGGCGCAGGACCAGGGCAAGGATGAAAAGAAGGATGATAATAAGGAGCCGGTGAAGGCAAAGGAAGTGGTGCCCGCAGAGAAGAAGGAAGCTGCGGATCAAGCTGCGCCCGATGGCACGAAGACGGAGCCGGCCAAGGAGCCTGTGAAGCCCGAGGTGGTAACGCCAACGCCTACGCCGATGCCCGTCGATGCCACCACATCGCTGACCATGGAGCAGGTCGATGCAGCCATCAAAGCGACGACTGACTCCACCGATCTCGATGACGAAACGAAGGCGACGATCACCAAGCAGTGGACCGATGCCAAATCTGAACTGACCACCCAAGCCACCGAAAAAGCGGAGACCGCCAAAGCTCAGCAGCAACTGGAAACACTTCCCGCCGAGACCGCCCGCATCAAGGCTGAATTGGACGCTGCGGCGCAGACACCCCCCAAGCCTTTCACACTTGACCTGCCCGCATCCACCACCTCCAAACAACTGGAACTGCAACTGACTGCTGCCAAGACCGATCTGGCATCGCGGCAGCAGACGCTGATGCAACTGGAAGATCAGCTCAAGGTGCTCAAGGATGAACCGACGAAACTGCGCGATGATCTGAAGAAAGTGCAGATGGAGCTCGAGACCGTCGAGAAGAATTTGGCCTTGCCGCCTGTCGCTGGCGAAAAGCCCAGGCTCACTGCTGCGCGCAAAGCGAAGCAGGAGGCGACCAAGCGCGCCAGGCGCGCTTCAATCGCCCGCATTGAGCAGCAGCTGCTGACCTACGACGTGCGTGGTCCTTATCTCGCTGCCCTTCGCGAACAGGCCGCCGCCGCAGTGCCCCCTGCCAGTGAGAAGGTGAAGATCATTCAGGAAGCGCTGACGAAGCTGGTCAAGGAAGAGATGGATCAGGCTGCCAAGCAGGCGGAAATCGCCCGCATCGAAGCGATGAACAAGGATCCGGAAATCCAGAAGTTGACCACTGCCAACGCGGAGGATGCCAAACAGAATGCGGCGCTCTCCGAGCGCAAGACTGCGCTGGACAAGTCAGTCGCCGATCTGAAGAAGCGCCTCGATACCATGCGCGAGGAACTTGCCGCAGCGGAGAAGAAGGTGAAGGATCGGGGCATTGATAAGCGACTGGCGCGCGACTTGATCAAGCGCCGCCGTACTTTGCCCAATGAGCGCGATCTTCAGCGCAGCATGAACGAAATGGAGCAATCGGTTCGCGACATCGAAGCGGTTCAAGAATCGCTCCAGACCCAGCGAGGCGAACTGGACCAATTTGAAGACAAGGTCAAGGCGACCATGTCGAACGTGGCTTCGAATACGACTGGCGCTCAGAAAGCACAGATCGAAGCAGAAGTCCGCAAGCTGCTCACCACGCAGAAGGAACTGGTCAGCAAGCAACTGGAAACCTACGGCAACCTCTACCAGCAGACCCGCGAACTTGAAGATGTCACGCAGCGCATGATCGAACAGTCGCGCAAGTTCTCGCAGTTCATCGATGAGAATCTACTCTGGATCGCCGACGCCAATCCGATTTCGCTGTCGTCCTTCCGGCACGCGGGCAGTGCCGTCTTGTGGCTGGTAAGCCCGGCTCACTGGACCGAGTTTGGCATCACGCTCAAAGATCAAGTGCTCGCAGCCGCAGTGCTTTCGGTGATTGTGCTTGTCATCTTCGGTGCTCTGCTGCTGCTGCGCCGTCGCGTCCATAGTGCGCTGGCGAATATTGATTCGCAGCTCAAGCGCATCGACACCGATCACTTCATGCTCACCCCCCGGGCCATGATGCTGACGCTGCTACTGGCGCTGCCCTGGCCGGTGCTGGTGCTTTATTTTTCGATCCTCGTGCAGCAGTCCTGGAACATCTCCGAATTCACTCGTGCATCGGCACGAGGATTGACCGCTGCAGCGGTCAGCTATTACATGCTGCGCACGCTGATTCATTTCCTCAAACCGATGGGCGTGGCCGAGGCACATCTGCGCTGGACCAGCAAATCAATTTCCATTTTGCGTAACAACCTCATCTGGCTGCTGCTGTTTCTCACGCCAGCGGCTTACATCCTCACCGCCCTGATGTCGTATGACGATGATGCTTTCGCTGATTCGCTAGCGAGGCTCACATACATCGGCTTCATGATCGCCATTGCGATCTTTCTGTTTCGCGTCCTTCATCCACGCAAGGGCGCGGTGGCCAATTCGGTGGCCGACGACCCCCGATCCATGCTGGCGCGCACGCGCAATATCTGGTTCCCTGTCGCACTGCTCATGCCGCTGACCCCGGCGGTGCTGGCGGCCATCGGCTACTTCTACACCGCCAGGCAGATCGGCGGCTCGCGCCTCTCCGCCAGCATGTGGCTGCTGCTGCTCGTGCTCACCTTGCACAGCCTCCTGCTCCGCTGGCTCTATGTGGCTCAGCGCAAACTCGCCCTGCAAAATGCCCGTGAAAAACGCGAGGCCAGGGCCGCCACACCACCGGCCCAAGGCAACAAGGCCGCCGGTGATGCTGCCTCGGAAGCAGGCATCATCACCGTGCCCGATGCCGCGATGGACCTGGCGCAGATCAACGAACAGACCCGGCAAATCGTGCGCGCTCTCTTTGCCATCGTCACCGTCGTAAGCCTTTACTTCATCTGGTCCGGCGTGCTGCCCGCCTTGCGGGTATTGGATCAAGTCAATCTCTGGGCTCACTCGATCAATCCCGATGGCACCCCGGCTTACATCACACTGGCCAGTGTGCTGCTGGCGATCCTGATTGCTTTCTTCACTGCCGTCGCCAGTAAGAACGTGCCCGGCCTTCTGGAAATCACCGTCCTCAAACGCACACCACTCGATGCGGGCGGTCGCTACGCCTTCGCTACCATCACGCGCTATGTGATCTCTGCCGCTGGTATCGCCATCGCCTTCCAAGCCGTCGGCATCGGCTGGTCCTCCGTGCAGTGGCTTATTGCCGCTGTCTCCCTGGGTCTAGGCTTTGGTCTTCAGGAAATTTTCGCCAACTTCGTCTCCGGTCTGATCATCCTCTTTGAACGACCCATCCGTGTCGGCGATACCGTCACCGTCGGCGGCGTCACCGGCACCGTCTCACGCATCCGCATCAGAGCCACCACCATCGTGGACTGGGACCGCAAGGAACTGATCATCCCCAACAAAGAATTCATCACCGGCCAGATCGTCAACTGGTCGCTCACCGATTCCATTACCCGCATCGTTATCCCCGTCGGCGTGGCCTACGGCAGCGACCTCGAACTCGTGCAGCGACTGCTTCACGAAGTCATCAAAAACCATCCGACTGTCCTCGAAGAACCCAAGCCTGCTGTGATCTTCGTCAGGCTCGGCGAAAGCTCACTCGATTTCGAAGTGCGCGTCTTTGTGCGTGCACTCTCCGATCGTCTGCCCACCTCGCACGCCCTGCTCGAAGCGATCAACCGCAGCTTCCGCAAGCACAATGTCGAGATCCCCTTCCCGCAGCGCGACCTGCACGTGCGAACCGTCTCGCCCGGTGTTTCGTTTGTGGGCAAGAAAGAAATCAGCAACGACGGCGACGACGGCAGCAATGGCCAATCAGCCAGCAGCGAGCGCACGGGCAATGCTGGTGCGTGAGCGTTCATGCGGCTGCGTGTGATGGCCAATCCGCAACGCGTAAGCGTGCGGTGCTTTGGACACACATGGCATCACCAGGCATCCGCTCGCTTACGCTTCAAGGCTCGGATGCCAAACATCACAGGGCGCGAAAATCAATAAATAAACCATTGATATATCGTTCAAAGTATGCTAAACTATGCCTGGCATGATGGGCTCTTTCGCTTCTACATCATGAAGGGTAAACGGGTAGACGTCTACTCGTTTACCCGTAGACACGATCTAATCTCAGTACAGAACACGATTTGCAATGCTAGACACAAATGAAAAATCGCGTGGGTAGACAAAACTCCACTACAAAAACCAGCTTTGACGCACCCGACAAGCAATCGCCCTACCCCAAACCGCTCACTTTTGCTACCCCTGACAACCTCGCGTAACCTACCTTGACGGATGACAACTCCCGCACTTCAACAAACTGCTCACACACCCGATGACGGTGTAGACCTTCACGAGTTTCACTGGTTTTCCAGCCTCGTGGCCGCTGTGGTGTGCGCTCTCTCGGCTGGTCTGCTGGTGGTGGCGGCGCAGCTGAGTCCGGTGCCCGGCGGCGTTGGGACGCATACGCAATTGGGCATGGCGCCGTGCGGATTTCTGGATAACACGGGCATGCCTTGCGCCACCTGTGGCATGACGACATCGTTCGCACTTGCAGCCGACGGCAGACTAATTGATGCCTTCATCAACCAGCCTGCTGGTGCGATGCTAGCGCTGATGGTCGCGGTCATTGCAATACTCAGCGGCTACGCGACCTTCAAAGGCCTGAGCATACTGCCGATGTTTCAGGCCCTGTGGCGACCAGCAACGATCATCATCACAGGCATCGTCGTATTAGGTTCGTGGGGTTACAAAATTCTGATCATGCAGGGAACTTGAATATGAACAAGACACGCAAGCCTTTCGCACTTTCCTTCGCCCTGAGCCTCGCCCTGATCGCGATGCTGTTGTCCTTGACCGGCTGCCAGATGGTGGGCTGGCTGGCGCATGGCCTGACACCTGAGGAAGGCCCGCCGGTGATCGAGCCCGAGTATCAGGGGCTCATTGGGAAATCCGTCGCGGTGCTGGTGGCCGTCGATGAGCGATCGACCAGCCCTGCTGTCGCCTGGAAAATCTGCGCGCACGTCAGCAGCAGGTTGGCCAGTACGGTGCGTGATATTCGCGTGGTCGATTCCCGGCAGATGATCAAATTCATGAAAGAAAATCCGGACTGGATCGCCACACCCCATGGCGAGCTGGTGCGCGAGATGAAGGTCGATCGCGTCGTGCACATCGACGTCGCACAGTTCACCACCCACGAACCTGGCAACAAGGAACTTTGGCAGGGTAATCTCATCGCCCGTGTCGGCATCCTCGAAGCGGATGCGAAAGATCCTTACAAATTCGCTTACGTCACCGATCAGCAGGTGCTCTTTCCACCCGACCAGCCGATAGGCATGCTCAAGGCCAACGACGAAGTCATACAGACCGGCATGCTCAACGCCTTCACCGATCGCCTGGCGGCACTGCTGCGCGAACCTGATGCAAAGTAAGCACGAAGCATCATCACCATGCCGTTGCACGACGTCATTTCACGAAAGCCCTTCCATGCGCCAGACCACTACCGCTTGCCTTTTGTCAATGACTCGCCGCTGGTTGATGGGGCTGTCAGTGCTCGCGTTTGCTTTCACAGCTTCGGGCTGCGAACTAATGGGCATCGTTGCCTCCGCTGTCGTGCCGCCGACCCTTCCAGCGGTCTATCAAATTGCCGACTTGCCCACGTTGGTCATCGTCGATGATCGCAATGGCGTTCTTCGCGATCCGCAGCTCGCCATGCTTGCCGCCGCTCATGCAACTGCCACGCTCGGCAATGAAGAAGCGGTCACCAATCTGATCTCTACCGATGACCTGTCCGCCCTCGCCTCCCAACTGGGCGAGAAGTACGCACAGACTTCGCCCTATGACATTGCCAAACGACTGGGCGCCAAGCAGGTGATTCTCATCAACATTTTCGCCGCTGCGATTTCACCCGAGCCTGGCATTCTCAAACCCAGCGCCAACATCGGCGTGAAGCTTTTCGATATCGAGAAAAACGATCGCCTCTTCCCGCCTTCCCCCAAAGCAACGGGCCACCCTGATCCGCCCGAGACCGAAGGCTTCTTCATGCACAAGGTCACCTTGAAGGTCAAGACCAATCAAGCCAACCCCGCGCGCGTGGACGCCATCGCACGCCAGAAACTCGCCGAGCAGATCGGCATTCGTGCGGCGCTTCTGTTCACAGAATATGACCCAACGCCATATGATGACATTCGCTCGGGGAGCTAAGCGAGCCTGCCTATTTAGCCGTTCGCCTTGGCGAACGAAGCTGGCGACGGCCACCTTGCGAAAGCTGAAAAAAGAATCGCAAAATCGCAAAAACGGAACCGTCTTGATTTCATGCGTGTTCTCCATCTCATCGATGCCGTCTCGCCGCAGGCCAGCAGCACCACGCTGGCCATGCTCACTGATGCGCAGGGAAGGCTTGGCCATGTGACCGAGCGCGTGGCTCTGCTCGGCGGCGTGCAACTCGCAGACAAGGCCAATCGCGCGGGCATCATTGATGCGATGCGCGTCGGCGTGCCGATGGGCCGGGCTGTGCTGGGTTGGAGTGCGTTGCGTCGTAAACTGCGCGAGCAAAACGAAGCGCCATTCGATCTGATGCACTGCTGGTCGATCGGTGCACTCACTCTGGCGGCAATGATGTTTCGCCAGACGCCGCGGCTGCTCACGATGACCACGCTGCCCACCGCTCAGCAGGTGCGCTGGCTGCGCGTATTGACTCGCGACACTGAGCCCAACACAACACCGTGCGCAATTTTGCCCATCAGTAATACGATTCGCCGTGAGCTTTTAAGTGGCGGCATCAGGGAGAGCGCCGTCCACGTCCTTCGGCCTGGTATCGACATGTCGCGCATCATTTCCAATCAGCGCGCTCAGCTTCGTGAACAGTGGGCCATCGACAAACAGAACGACAAGAAGATTGTCGCCGTCGCGCTGCTAAGCGATCCGCCCACCGCAGCCGACGCAGTCTCGGGCATGATGATCTCGCGATTTGCGATGGAATCGCTGCTCCTTGAAGGCATCGATGTTAGGCTCATCGTGCATCCCGATCAGCGAAGGCGTCTTCAAGCGAAGCAGCTGCTGCGCGACATGAACGGCCTGCGCATGCTCATCGATGAACCACGCATTGCTGAACCTTGGTCTATTTTGCCCGGCTGCGACATCGCCCTCACCCTGGGCACGCATGGCCCGGTGCGCGTGCAAGGCCTCAGCGCCATCGCTCGCAGTTCACAGCGCCCCACTTCAGCCGACATCGGCCACGGCTACCTGGGCGCAGGCGGCAGCGCTGAATCCGGTGGCGGCGGGCTGAGCTTGCTCTGGGCCATGGCTTCAAACGTCCCCATCGTCGGTGAAGCGACCTACGCCAACTGCGAAATCGTCGAAGATCGTCACTCCGCCCTGCTCTCCAAACCCGGCCAGTTTCGTTCGCTCGCACACCACATGCGTCAGGTCATCGTGGACAAACACCAAGCCTGGCAGGTGCGCGATACCGCTCGCCACGAGGCTTATTCCTTCTTCTCGCGCACGCGCTACTGCGATTGCATTCGTCAGGTCTATCAGCAGATCACCGAAGGAAATCAGATTGTGATCCCCGAGCTCGAAGCGACCGGCGGCCTCAAGTTTTCTGGGCGCGCGTAGCAAAACATTTCACATGAACTAGCAATGCCCTCGGCGTGCGGCCCGCCGAGGGTATCAGTGAAAATCAGGCTTTCATCCTCGACCTCCAACGTGCAGATGATTTCGTCCCTTACATCAAGTCAGGCCTCAGCCACGACGATAAATCTAACACTGAGGTTCTTACCTCAGCTACTGATGCGCATCCCGACGTTGTGATGGGCCGGTAATAGCAGCGTTCCACGACACAGGTGGGGGTCACACCTTGAATCAGGAACTTATGGATCGTGTTCTTCAGTCGCCCAGGCTACCCAGCCTTCCAACGATTGCGTTGGAAGTTATCGAACTGGTGCAGCGGCGTGATGTCGATATCAAGCAGATTGCCCACACGATCAGTCACGATCCGGCTCTCTCTTCCAAAATTCTCAAGACTGTCAATTCCAGTTTCTATGGCCAAGCTCAGTCGATCAGCACGATCAGTCATGCGCTGGTTGTGCTGGGCCTCAACAGCATCAAGACGCTGGCCCTGGGCTTCACGCTCGTGGGCAATCTCAAGTCCAAAGAAGACGATGGCTGCTTCGATCACATGTCCTTCTGGAAGCGCAGTCTTTACTCCGCTGTCGCAGCACGTTTGCTCGCCAAGACCGTGGGCATCGTGCAACAGGAAGAAACTTTTCTCGGTGGCCTGCTTCAGGATCTTGGCCTCTTCGCGATGGTGCAGACGCTTGAAGATGACTACCTCGATCTGATCGTTCAATCGGAAAGTGACCATCGCAAACTGGTCGAGCTGGAAACGAATTGTCTTGGCACGGATCACGCGAAAGTCGGCGCACTGCTTGCACAGAAATGGAAGCTGCCGCCGCTATTGATTGCGCCAATTGAGTTTCACGAAAACCCCGATGAAGGCCCTGCGGAGCTTTTGCCGATTATCCGCTCTGTGGCTTTGGGCAATCGCGTGGCTGACATTTTTATTCTCGAATCGCCAGCCGAGGCGCTGGAAACTTACTACACCCAGGCACAGCAATGGTTTGATCTGACCCGCGAAGAAGCGGAGCCGCTGCTCAACGAAATTCACAAAAACACTGTGGAAATGCGCCGCCTTTTCGATCTGCCCACCGGCAACCTGGGCGTGCCTTCGCAGATTCTCGCCAGCGCCCACGAAGCCCTGATGAACCTGAGCCTTCAGCAGAGCCAACAGGCCACCGAACTCGTTGAGAAGAATCAGCAGCTCTTCGCCAAGGCCACCACCGACTCGCTCACCGGCATCGCCAACCGAGGCCACTTCAACGAATGGATCAAAGATCAATTCGAGAGATCGACCAAGTCCAAAAAGCCACTGGCGGTCCTGTTCCTCGACACCGATCACTTCAAGAAATTCAACGATACCTACGGCCACCAACTGGGCGATCGCGTGCTGGTCGAAAAAGCGGCGCTACTCAAAAAGGCTGCCCCCAGTGGAGCACTGGTGGCGCGCTACGGCGGCGAAGAATTTGCTGTTGTCATTCCCGGTGCTGATCGCGTCGCAGCAGCACGGGAAGCTGAACGCATTCGTCAGATGATTGCCGCCCTGCCGATTGTCACCGATGAAGGTGAAACGCTAGGGATCACGGCGAGCATCGGCGTGGCATCGCACGATGGCACCTACTTCAAGAGCGCCGATGAACTGCTCAAGGCAGCCGACCGAGGCGTCTATGCTGCCAAGGCCGCGGGACGAAACTGCGTGCGTGTCTTTGCACCCAAAAAAGCAGTAGCGGTATGAACGTGATGAGATGAATCGCGAAGGCGCTTTCGCGCTGCATCGCCGCTGCGCTTTCGCGCCATCGTTTACTCGCACTACGCTTTCACCTTCATCAGATCATCGCGGTCGATGTTGCCATCTTTGAGTCGCACCACGCGCTCGCAGCGATCAGCAATCGAATCATCATGCGTCACCATGATGATCGTCAGCCCTTTCTGATGCAGATCATCAAACATCGAAAGAATCGCCTCGCCCGTCGTGCTGTCCAGATTACCCGTCGGCTCATCGGCCAGCAGAATGCTAGGCTTGGTCACCAGCGCTCTGGCAATGGCTACGCGCTGCTGCTGCCCGCCTGAGAGTTCCGATGGCCGATGCCCCAGCCGCTCATTGAGGCCCACGAGCGTGAGCGCTTCGATGGCGCGTTTGCGACTCTCGGCTTTAGGCACGCTCTGATAAAACAGAGGCACCTCGACATTCTCTTCCACCGTCAGTTCAGGAATGAGATTGAATGCTTGAAAGACGAAGCCGATGTTCTCGCCACGGGCCTTGCTCAGATCGGTGTCGTTCATCTTCGCCACATCGCGGCCGGCCAGAAAATAACTGCCATTGGTCGGACGATCCAGACAGCCCAAGATATTCATCAACGTACTTTTTCCACTGCCCGAAGGCCCCATGATGGCGATGTACTGCCCACGCGGAATGGCCAGCGTGACATCGCGCAACGCATAAACCGCAGGCGAATTGCCCTTCTGATACACCTTGGCAATATTTTCGATGCGTGCAACAGATTCCATGGGATGCCAGAGGTCAGAGGTCAGAGGTCAGAATATTTAGCCGTTCGCCTTGGCGAACGGAGGTGTCACGTTTTCGCATCACGATTCACCGTCGTCAGTTTCTCGCGTTCACAATCTTGAATGCCAAACTGTTTCACACTGGTGCTGCCATGTGCATCAAACCATTCGCCTAGCTCGCGCTCGCCACGCGGGTCTGCATCGACATGAGCACGAAGGATCGAACCTTGCACCGCCTGTCTTAGCTCGCCGTCTTCTACGAGCACCTTGCCGCCTTTGATCACATAGCGCGGCGACTCGAACATTCGCTGCCAGTCGCCGCTTTGGGCAAGCCCTGCATCATAAAGCGTGATGTCTGCATCCGCACCTGCGCCCAGATGACCTTTGTTTGAAAGCCCAAGTGCGCGAGCCGGGCCGCTGCGGGTGAGAATGGCGATTTCGCTGAGCGTCATCTCGCGATCGATGTCGCGCAGCTTCGTATTCTTCATGGCCCTTTGATTCGCCTTACCGATCTGCTCATCGCGAATGGTCTTGCTCATCAGCGCTGCGATGATGCGCGGGTACGTCATGAAAGAGCCGCCGTTGGGATGATCAGTTGAGAGCAGCATCCGCCAGGGGTCTTTGGCTGTGAGCATCAGTTCGAGACCGATGGCCCACTGAAGGCTGTGCAGATAATTCTTATCTGAGTATTCGATGGGCATCAGGCCGCAGCCTGTTTCCAGTTCGCTTTCAATCGAAACATAAGGCGAAGTCGCTCGCTTACCTGTGAGTTGCCAGAGCACATATTCGAGCGGCGTATCTGCCGTGATCGTCATCGCATGCCCGAACATGACCTGACCGACATCAGCGCTGACCAGCGGATGTGCATCAATATATTCCACCAGCTTCGCTGCCTCGCTGGTGAAGTCGCCCTTTTCACTCTTGCCGTAGGCGTGAAACTGCAAGTGCGTCAGATGCACGCGCTGACCATCGAGCGCCGCAAGCGTATCGAGCGTTGTCGTCACATTGCCGGGCAGACCTAGGCGATTGCAATGCACATGAGGCGGATGAGGAAGGTTCAGCTTCTGCGCCGCTGCTGAGACCACTTCCAGAATGCGCCTTGCGCTGACCTTGCTGCCTGTGCCTGCGATCGGTGAATCGATTGTCTCCACGGTGTGATGCGTCGCGTTCTGTCGCCACGATGCGACGCCGCCGGGGTTGACGATTTTCACACCCAGCGCACCGGTTTGGTGAAGAAGCTGCGCGATGAAAGCGATGGCGCCAGCTTCATCACCTCGATCAATCAGCTCAATCACCTTTGCGTGATTGCCCACGAGCAGAAAGAACCCCGCATCGAGATTGGGCGTGTCGTGAAGCTGAAGGTGCGTGTGGCGTGCGCTGCTGGGCGCGACCGCTGCATCAATCGCGGTGGTGTAACCCAAGGCTGCATAGCGGTAGCCGGTGATGAAGGTTGAGGGCGTTCGCTCACCACTGCCGCCGCGCAGGAAGCCTCCGGGTATCTCTTTGCAATGGTGTACGTGCGATGCATGTTCTTCGCCGAGCATCATGCGAGCGCGGTTGACTGAAGCCGAGGCGATGTGGCAGTGAATATCAACGCCGCCGGGCATGATGACTAGGCCTTGCGCATCGATGGTCTTCACCGAGCCGGGGCGAACTGCTTCATCAAATCCGGCAACCACGCGGCCGTTCTCCACACAGACATCGCGCACGACATCATCGATGCCGCGAACGGGATCGATCAGCCGGCCGTTTATGATGCGAAGTCTGTCCGTCATGAAACTCTTTGTTTTAGCTGTGAAATCAGAGCAATCGCGGGATCATCCATCGCATCGCTCTTTGGCGAAGGATCATCGCAGAGCCAGAGGATGGTGCCATCGAAGCGCATGACTTGAGCGCGTAGGCCCGGGGATAAGCCGGGGGTGATGAAGCAGAGGTCTGCGGATTCGTCGAGCGCGGCGCTGATGCGGATGCGGTGGCGCAGGCGTTGTGTGAGAACGGGGGGCAGTGGGGTGAGGCCTGTGTCGAGGGCGGTGTCGATGGCGCCCAGTTCAAGTAGTTCGCTGGCGCCGGGGCAGGGGCGCGGGGCGCCGTCGGCGAAGGTGATGCCGCCTGCTGCGCCGCTTAAGCCTGTTTGCCAGGTCATCACTTCCATCGCGCCGCGCTGATTGCCAGCTGCGCGCAGGTCGGGCAGCGTCATCACACTGATGCGAATCTTCTGCTGCGCATCAGCAGCGAGCGCGTGCCACTGACTTTCAATGCGACAGTCAACACCCGCAGGCAGCGTCACAACAATGCTCTTCACCGGCAGCGCGGTCATGGAAGTAAACACCGCTGCGCCTTGCTCGCGCACCTTCGCTCGCAAGCGGAGCAGCGCCTCAAGATCAGCGCCATCGACAAAGAGCGTGTTGGGCACGCGCTGGGTGATCCACTGATCAATCGGGCTGTCTTGTCTGGTGGGATCATCTCGGAATGCAACGCGCAGGTCAGCACTGGCAGCGTGGCCCAGTGTTGCGGTCTGTACGATGGACTGCCGCGCTGCTGCGACATCACCATAGGGCCAGGGTAAGAAGGGCCAGGGTAAGAGCATCGCGCGCATCGACTCAGCGAGTGCGATGGTTTCGCGCATGGCTTCGATGGTCAGGCCGCTAAGACCGATGATCGCCGGGGCCTTGCTCTCGCGAAGGAGCGATGTCGCTTGAGACATCGCCTGATCCACAGCGATGGGTTCACCGAACGAAAACGCCTTGATTTCCGCTGATTCGGCGACTCTCAACGTTGGCAACACCATCGCCAAATCCTGCTTCAGCTCAGCAGAAGGCGGCGGCAGAATGTGAGAGGCGATCTTGCTCATAAAGGCTCAAGACGAGTGTAGATGGTTTGAGCCTTGTCACGCAAACTGGCCAGACATAACTCGCGCACCTCGCCCTTTGCAAACACCGTGCAGATCGGCTGCCCCGCCTCAATGATCGCCCCATCCTCGGGCACATCAGCGATGTCATGAAGATCATCGGCCATCATTGCACTTGTCCAACGATTGCGCTGCCTTGCGTACACGATCGCCTTGCTGATGAAGTGATTTTCTGTTGTGGCCTCTGCTGCGTCATCATTCCACGATGTTGTCGGATTGAGCACAGCTCGATTCG
>CAZYQL010000039.1:0-15545 GCA_964650055.1 uncultured Phycisphaeraceae bacterium
TTCGCAATGCAGAGGTTGGCGGTTCGATCCCGCTCGGCTCCATTTTGACGGGGAATGACAAGCGTTCACTACTCTTGTCATTCACAACACTTCCGAAGATTCCGGGTGACATGCTCATCATTGAAGGTTGGTCAGCGGTTGCACTGATTGTGCTCCGCTTGTCGGCATGCTAAGACGAAGCTACGTTCCTTGGGAAACTTGAGCAATGAAGCACGATCCCGGCGGAAAATCTCGACCATCCTGGCCTGTGGATTCCATCATCAAAGCGGCCTTCTCACCCTGTGGTCGGTACCGCTATTCGCTGTCCGAAATTTGGAATCCTGATAAGCCGTTGGTCCTTTGGCTACTTATGAATCCCAGCGTTGCATGTGTGGATTACAGCGATCCCACCTTGCGCAAGACCGGTCAGTTCGCACGCACATGGGGCTACGGCGGGCAACTCGTGGGCAATGTGCATGCCTATCGCGCCACCGACAAGAACAGACTGCTCGAAGTGGACGATCCTGTCGGGCCTGACAACGACCCTTCCATTTTGCACATGGCAAGCCAAGCTAAAACAATCATGCTCGCCTATGGCCAGCCACCCGCCCGTCTGAAAAAGCGTGGACAGGAAATGGTCAAGCTGCTGGCTGATCACCCAAGGCTCTGCTGTCTTCGAGTGGCAAAAGATGGTGTCACTCCTGTTCACCCTCTTTACCTGCCGGGCAATCTTCGGCCCAAGCTCTATGTGAACGTTGCAAAGTGAACGTTGCTAGCGGGTGTGTCAATCTCATCTCCACTCCACCAAAAGAAACAACCCCGGCGTAAACCGGGGTTGCTTGAAATTCAGGTTGTTGAATCATTCAATCACGCCATCCGACGGCGACGCATCATCAGGCCGCCTAGGCCCAGCAGTGCGAGTGAAGCGGTGGCGGGTTCGGGGACAGGGGCCGAAGCAACAACGCCGATGACATCTTCAAAGGTTGAACCGAAGCGGATTTCGTCAAAGGATTGGGGGCCTTGGCGGCTGGCGAAACTGACGATGTTCAGGGTCGTTTGGTTGAAACCAGCAATAGTCGTGGAAACGGATGTAACGGGCAGCGCAAGGGTTGCGAGACTCGGCTTGAAAAGGGTGATCTTTTCGACGTCCCCAGCGGTCGCACCCCACTCGATCTTGCCAACGATGAAATTGGTCGATGACTGAGGCGCCGAAAGTGTGCCGCTTAGGGAATCCGGTAGCAGGTTCCCGCCCGGCGACCAAGCTGCGGCTTGGACAGTGCCCTGTCTTGTGTAGAAGCCGAGGGCATCTCCATTCAACCTCGCACCATCGAAGGACGGGGCAAGCGGTGCATTGCCAAAGGCAAAGCCGGAGTGCTGATTGGACCCCAACGCGCCTGTGGTCACGACGCTAAACCAGAGGGTTGCGCCGTTATTGAGCAGCCCGGCGTTTGACAAGGCGTTGGTGGTGGTGGCACTGGCATTACCGGCTGCTTGACCGGTGGCAACATCGGCCTGATTGCCTGCGTTGGGCAAGATCCCGTACGACAAAGTGGGACTGGCAATGACATTTGGTGTAGTGGATGTCCAGTTGCCTGCTAATCCGGTTCCAGCGGCCTTGCCATTAAGCCCGCCGACAGACTGGCTGAAGGACTCGTACACCACGAGAACCGCCGAGGCCGGGCTGGCCGTCAGCACTGCTGCTGTGATGGCAAAGGCCGCACCGAAAAGTGATTTGCTTTGAAACTTCATCTGACTTTCTCCTATCAAGAGTTGGTTAACAATGTTGCTGATACTGAATCAGCCGATACTCGGTCACTCATATGTAGCACAAGAAGCACCTCGATGCAAGGATTTTTGCATGAAGATTAATTTTTTTTATGCGTTTGTGTTCAGTCGTCCCTCTCTACATTCCGAGCTAGGAGTTTAGGTAATCTGGCGGATCACCCATCGTCAGCAGATGGCAGCCACGGGTCACCAAGCCAGGCCGAGGCACCCAGCAGGTCAAGTCAAACATTCGCAGCACAACCCCAAAAGAAGCACCCCCGGCGTAAACCGGGGTTGCTTGAAATTCAGGTTGTTGAATCATTCAATCACGCCATCCGACGGCGACGCATCATCAGGCCGCCGAATACCAGCGGGCCAAGCGTGGCGGTGGCGGGTTCGGTGATGATGGAGAAGGTGCCCATCAGCTTGTCGAAACGCAATCCGGTTGGATTTTTGCTACTGGGCGCGTTGTTGACGACGAAATCTGCAACGGTCCGTTTCTCGATCAACGACAGCAACGAGAACCCGTTCAACATCCTGCTGGCGGGTAATGTGATTCCTGCCTGAGTACAAGCGTCAGATCCGATCATGCCTGCCCCTGAGACACCCTGCCTGCGACGCCCTGATAATTGCCTCATATTTAGATTGCTTTTCTCCCCTTACTGATGCATGATTAGAGGCTCACGGTGTTGGGCGGAGAGAATCAATCATGACGCATGGATTTTTGCGGAGAATGTTGCACACTGCGCTCAAACGGCAGTGGAGGCGATCTCGGCACGCTCAGCCGCAGCCCAAATCGGTTGTCGCATGGCCTGAACCGGCCAGTGATGCGCCCAGCCCGCTTCAAACACTTGAGCCTCGTTTGCTCCTGAGTTTTGACCCCACCGCCTCCGAGCAGCTCATGTTCGAACTCGTCAATCAGATGAGGCTTGATCCATCGGGTGAACTTGCTCGCCTGACCACCTCGCTGGGTACGCCGGCCCGATCGAATGATGCCGATATCGATGATGCACTAGTTTTCTTCGGCGTCAACGGCTCACTCCTAGCGCAGCAATTCGCATTACTTTCTGCGGTGCCTCCCCTGGCCTGGAACGAGTCGCTCATCAACGTAGCGGATGCTCACAACCAGGCGATGATCGCCAGCGATGTGCAGTCGCATGAAGCACCGGGCGAGCCGCCCTTGAGTGCCAACGGCCTGCGCACGCGCTTCAATGATCAGGGCTACAGCGCTCAATCCACGATCGGCGAAAACATTTTTGCATTTGGCGAATCCGTGCTGCACGGCCACGCTGGCTTTGCCATTGATTGGGGCGGCAACAGTTCGACCGGTGGCATTCAGAATCCGGCGGGGCATCGTGACACGATCATGAACGGTGTGTTCAAGGAAGTGGGCATCAAGATCACGCCGGAGAATAGCGGAACGACAGCGGTTGGGCCGCTCGTCATCACGCAGGATTTTGGCGGCATCGCGGGATCGCAGCCTTATCTTTTGGGCGTGGCTTTCAATGACGCTGATGGCGATGCGTTCTACGACATTGGCGAAGGGCTGGGCGGTGTCAATGTGCTAGTTGAGGGGATTAGCGGTACGACGGGTGAGTTCAATGTTTCATCCATGAGTGCCGGTGGCTGGCAGGTGCAGGTGCCGACGGGAACGTACCGCGTCACGTTCAGCGGCGGCGGACTGGCGCAGACGATTGTGCGCAGCAGCATCACCGTCTCCACTGATAATGTGAAGATCGATTCACTGGGACCAGAAATCGATGTGCGCGGCAACAATGTTTCCATCACCGATGGCGACACTTCTCCTTGGGCAAGCGACCACACCAGCTTCGGCAATGTGCAGATTGATGGAGCGACACTAACCCGCACGTTCACCATTGAGAACACCGGCGCTACCACGCTGAATCTCACGGGCAATCCGCGTGTGCAGATCACCGGTGTCAATGCGAATGAGTTCAGTGTGATTTCTCAGCCGACTGCGACAATTGAGCCGGGGCAGAGTTCCAGTTTCCAGATTCGCTTTGATCCCGCTGCCACCGGCCTGCGCACGGCGACGGTGCAGATCATCAATGACGATGGCAATGAAGCGCTCTACGACATTGCCATTTCAGGCAGCGGAGTCGCACCGGAAATTGATGTGCGCGGCAATAGCAGCACGATTGCCGACGGCGACACCACACCTTCCACCGCCGACTTCACCGACTTTCGCCAGGTGCCAGTCAGCAGCACGGCGCTTACTTCGGTGACGCGCACTTTCTCGATTCGCAATACTGCGGCAACGACCTTGTCGCTCACCGGCTCGCCGCTCGTGCAGATCACCGGTGCTCATGCGGGCGACTTCTCCGTCACCACGCAGCCTGTGGGCACGGCGGTGGCAGCGGGTGACTCGCTTGCGTTTGTCATTACGTTCAATCCGTCGGCTGCGGGCCTTCGCACGGCAACCGTTGTGATTCAAAGCGATGATGCCGACGAGGCGACCTACAACTTCGACATTCAAGGCACCGGTATCACGACAACCACGGCGGGCAACGGCCTTCAGTTGGCGACTCTATTGCAAGGCACCGGCACAGGCGTCAGCAGCGGTCAGGGCGTGCGCGTTTTCTACACTGGCTATCTCGTCACGGGTGAACAATTCGACAGCAACGCCGGTGGCAATGCCTTCAACTTCACGCTGGGCACTGGCCAAGTTATTGCTGGCTGGGATCAGGGCATCGCCGGCATGAAGATCGGCGAGAAGCGAACGCTTGTCATTCCCGCCAGCCTTGCCTACGGCAACAACCCGCCAGCAGGCAGCGGGATTCCGGCAGGCGCGACGCTCATCTTCGAAGTTGAACGCGTCGCTGCGGACATCGCCATCACTTCGCCGCAAGGCTCTGCCAACATCGCCATCGTCTCAGGTGACAGCACACCTTCGCTCACCGATCACACCGACATGGGCTCCGTGTCGCTAGGCGGCGGCAGCGTGCCCTGGACCTTCCGCATCACAGCCACCGGCGCGCTCAATCTCATCGGCAATCCAAGGGTCGCCATCGCCGGCGCTGATGCCGCAGCATTCACGGTGAACACGCAGCCTCCCGCTGCAATCGTGCCAGGTAGCGGACTGACATCCGCCACAGCTGACTTCATCATCACTTTCAATCCGCAGCATACCGGCCAGCATCAGGCGACGGTCACCATCCTCAGCGATGATCCCGATGAAGGAACCTACACCTTCAGCATCCTGGGCAACGGCATCGCCAACCGCATCAGCGGTGCGGTGGAAGACACTGACTTTGTGATCACCCATGCGTTGCTCAATGGGGCCATGCGCGAAAGCGGTACGAGTGACTATGTGGTCACTTCCACCAGCTCGGGCCTGCTGCTTCGCAATGGCGTGCCAGTGATTCCAGGCATGACGCTCAGCAGCGGCGAGTCTTTCACCTGGCGACCCGGCGCTAACGCCAATCGCACGATCGGCGCGTTCAGTGTTAAGCCGTTTGTCGGTGGCGTCGGTGTCGGCGAAGCGCAGCTCATTCGCGTGGAAGTGACCCCTGCTGAAGATGCGCCCACCGGTGCGATCAGCAACATCGCGCTGGGATCAGGCGGGGAGGCGGCGGATCAAACACTCAATCTCGCATCGCTTTTCAGTGATGCAGACATCGCCGGCACCATCGTTCGCATTGCCACGTCACTGGGCGATATCGATGTGCATCTGTTTGACAACGCCACACCGGCCACCGTCGCCAACTTCATGAACTATGCCAATGACGGCGACTGGGTGAACACGATCATCCACCGCGTGATCGCTGGCTTTATTGTGCAGGGCGGCGGATTCAAACCGCAGCTCCCCGCATCGCACATCCTCACCGATCCTGCCATCACCAATGAGTTTGGCGTTTCGAATCAGCGCGGCACGATCGTCATGGCCAAGGTGAGCAATCAGATCAACTCCGCCACCAGCGAGTGGTTCTTCAACCTGGGCGACAACAGCGCCAAACTCGACAATCAGAACGCCGGCTTCACGGTGTTCGGCGAAGTGATCGGCAACGGCATGACTGTCGTTGATGATATCGCTGCCTTACCGCTGTTCACCAGTGGCTCCACGCTCACCTCGTTCCCACTAAGCAATTACGTCAACGGCGCGGTGCAGGATGCCCACTGGGTCAAGATCAACTCGGTCACCACCCTCTCCTCACTCACCTTCGCCATCGTCAGCAACAGCAATCCCGCGCTGGTCGCACCCACACTCACCGGTGCTTTGCTTGATCTGGATTTTGCAAGTGCAGCGGTGGGCAGCAGCGACATCACCATTCGCGCCACCGATCGCACCGGTCGCTCGCTGGATGTGACTTTCACCATCTCTGTGGCTGGCATCAGCGTCAGCGCCATCGACAACCAGGCTGCTGAGCCAGCCAGCGGACAGCCAGCCAACACCGGCCAGTTCCGCATCACACGCGCTGGCCTCACTGACGATGCACTGACTGTGAATTTCACACTCACCGGCAGCGCGGTTCATGGCACCGATTACCAGACCATCCCGCTTGAGGCTGTCATTCCTGCTGGCCAGAGTTTTGTCGATGTCACCATCACGCCCTTGGCTGATGCACTCAGTGAAGGTCTCGAGTCGGTGGTGCTCTCCATTTCGACTCATAGCAGCTACACCATCACCGGTTCAGGCAATGCGACGAGCACCATCACTGATGACACGGCCATCGTTTTAGTCACTGCCGTTGACGCACTCGCTGCTGAAACTGTTACGGGGCAGCCAGCCGACGGCGGCGTGATTCGCTTCTCACGCACCGGCAGTCTCGGCCAGCCGCTCACTGTTCAATACACGATCGCCGGCCAGGCGAGTAACGGCATCGATTACCAACTCATCCCGCAGTCGATCATCATCCCCGCCGGTGCCAGCACCTTCAACCTCGGCATTACCGCGCTCAACGACAGCCTCAGCGAAGCTGCGGAAAATGTGACCGTCGCGCTGGCCACCAGCGATTCCTACTTCATCGACAACAACAGCAGCGTCGCCACGGTCACCATCATCGATGATGATCCAACCCTCGTGCAGATCGCCACCATCACTGGCAACCTCAGCGAGAACACGCCTGACACCTCCGGCATCGTTCGCATCAGTCGCACCGGAAACACCGATGCAGATCTTCTCGTGAAATTCACGCGCAGCGGCAAGGCCAAGTTCGGCTCGACTGGCGACTACACGCTCTCCATCGGCCAGACCGATCTCACCACCACTTCCATCACCATCCCCGCAGGGCAGGCATTCGTTGAGATCAACATCAACGTGATCAATGACACCTTGCCCGACGCTGGCGAGACCGTCATTCTCAAACTCGCTAAGGGCACGGGCTATGCGATTCCCGCATTGCCGGCCGACCAGATCGTCGAACTTGCCATCGCAGACAACGAGCCTGATCTGACCATCGCATCCACTGGCTTTTCCGGCGCTGACGACGAAGCTGGTGAAAGCGATCAAGGCCAGGCGAGCAACACCTCCCTTTTTCGCATCACACGCACTGGCCAGACGACGCTGCCTTTGGAGATCAAGTACACCCTCTTGGGAACCGCCAAAGGCAAAGGCGCTGACTACATCATTCAGGTGAGCGGCCAGACCATCACCGCTAGGACGATCACCATTCCCGCGGATGCTGATCATGTCGATGTGCTGGTGATTCCCACCAATGATGCGATTGTGGAGAACACTGAAACAGTCATCCTGAAACTGGTTGCTGATAAGAAGAAGTACACGTTGCCTGTGGACAAATTGCAACAGTTGGCAACAGTGACGATTGCTGACAACGAGCCGACGGTCTCCGTTACGGCACTGGATGCAACGGCCGATGAGCCTGGCGGCACGGGCAACACAGGCACCTTCCGCATCAGCCGCACAGGCAGCACAGGCGGAGCGATTGATGTCGCCTTCAAGATTGCAGGCACCGCCAGAGCTGGCAGCGACTACGTGAAGTTGGGGACGAAGGTCACGATTCCTGCCGGTGCTTCGTTTGTAGATCTGGACATTGAACCGCTGATGGACGCAGCCATCGAACTGTCGGAGACCGTGTTACTCACCTTGGGCAAGAGCAAGGCGTACTACCTTGCAGCTAATGCACTGGCGAGCACCATCACCATCACTGATAGCACTGCTCTGAGTGGCGCTGATCTCGTGGCACTATCGCTTACGGTGCCTGCTAAAACTTTCAGCCTCTCGGCAATCACCAGTGATCTCAAGGTGGCCGCGTCGATCAAGAATCAAGGCAATCTCGCCACGATCGCCAGCGCACAAGTGCGCGTGCTCCTGTCGAAGGATCGCACACCAGACGCAGGTGACATTCAACTGGGCTTCCTAAACGTTGGTGCACTTGCCGCTGGCAAGGCTTCCACTGTGTCCGGCAATTTCAACATCACCAGCCTCGGCCTGACCAGCACCGTCATCGGCAGCTACTTCCTGCTGCTCGTGATCGATGATGCGAACAGTGTGAACGAGTCAATCGAAACCAACAACCTGATCGCGTCACAACTGGCCAACATCAGTGTCATCGCATAACTCTACTTTGCGAATGCCTTCAAACTCAGTCAAGCTCGCTGACTTTGATAGAAACCAAGCGACAAAGCACGTACAAGCAAGACTTGCTGTAACCGCGCGTTCGTACTTAACAACATAGCGGCATCAGAGCGAAACTCTTTCGCCATCGTGTCCAAGCATCACCATCCAAGGATTGCCATGTTCCGTCGCAAGCATTTCAGCATCGCATTCATTCTCGCCTGTTTTCCAAGCCTTTTATCCGCGCAGACGATGGTCGGTAGCAGTGCGGCTCTCGTCGCTGCGGTGCGCGATGGTGAGGAAGGTGCGACCATTCACATCGCTGCGGGGACATACGAATTGGAGTCACCGCTGGAACCCAAAGCCAGGATGACGATCAAAGGCGCGGGCATGGATCAGACGATCATCACGCACGTCAAAGCGTGGAAGCCTTCCACCAGAACGCTGCCTGATCCCGAAATGCGAACGCAAGGCATGGACACTCAGGCCTACCTCATTCGCCTCAAGGACAAAGCCGCTGGCATCACCATCTCCGACCTGACCCTGCGCGGCCCGCAGCTTCACGGCGCGATCTTCGGCTGGGAGAATCACGACCTCCACCTGCATCACCTACGCATTGCCGAAACGCTCTGGACAGGTATCCGCACTTTTCTAATGAAGGATGCGAAGATTCACGACTGCGAATTCATCGATGCCGGTGGCAGGTGGGAACGCGGACAGCCCGGCATCAAAGGCGGCATCACCGGCGGCGCGATCTTCGCCATCTGGATGGCCGACTGCGAGATCGCCCACAATCGCTTCACCCGAACCCGCATGGACAAAGAGCACGAGTTCTACGGCATCAAGGTGCGACAGGCCAAGCGCAGCCGTGTGCATCACAACACCATCGAAGTGAACTTCTCCATGGAGTTCCCCTTCGAGAACGATGAAGACAACGAGATCGATCACAACATCTGCCACGGCACCATCTCGCTCCCCAAACACGCAGGCGGCCCGGTTCCCAAAAGCGGCAAGACTTTTCACATCCACCACAACTGGATGCGCGACAGCTATGCCATCGAATTCGTTCGCAACGGGATCGAAATCAGTCACAACCTCTTCGACTTCGATGTGAAGGCGGACCACGGCAACCTGATCTCCGGCTTCGGCAAAGCGCCCGCGCCCGGCCCCGCCAAGTTTCACAACAACCTCATCAGCAACCCAGGACGCGGCGTCATCTGGATCAACGAGCCTTACAACAACATCGAAATCCGCAACAACCACATCATCACCCGCACCACGCAGACGCCACGCACCGAAGGTCTGTTCGGCTTCGATGCTGCTAGTGATTTCAAAACCATCACGATCCGCGACAACATCATCGAATGCCAAGGCCAACCTCGCCCGCTACTGCGCTCCAAAGAAAGCTACGGCTCCACCGTGGAAAACAACAAGCTGACTAACGTGTCTGATGTTGAGAAATATTTGAATAAAGCCGCCGATCGCATTGTCGGTCTGGAGCAGCCGTTGAAATTTGAATGCGGCGTACACGGCGAAATGACTGTCGATGGATGGAAGACCATGCCGACGAAAAAATGAGTGGAGACAAGCGTCGCAATCCGCTTACTTGCGCCACTGCAATTCCACAGTCAATGGCAGATGATCCGAACTGGCCGAATCAGGACCGACTTGGCGAGAGCGCGTGATCAGGTCATCACTGTGCAGACACTGATCAATAGGGATGCGCAGCAAGCCAGGCAACCTCGTAGGCCACGATTGCTGAATGCCAAAGCCTAGCATCGAGTCCACCAGATTTGCGTCTTCGATGAGATCGATCATCGGCGCGCACCAAGGTGTGGCGTTGAAGTCTCCCATGATGATGACCGCTCGGCCTTGGGCCTTTTGCAATTTCGCCCAGGCTCCTGCGGATCGCATCATGACATCGCGGTAACGCCTGCCGCGGCCATGAAAATCCGAGAGCGTATGCATGCCCAGCAGCGCGATTGGCCGGCCGCGCCAGGTGCAGAGCACTTCGACCTGTGGCGCTTTGGCGTAGCCATCGGTGATGTTGAGGATTCGTGCCGATTCAATTTTGATTCCATGTTCGCCTTGCTCGGCAGAACGCCGAACGAAGCAGGCAATGCCAAACGCATCGGGCTGCCCCTTACCGATGATCAGGCGGTAGTCAGGCAGAGCGCGACCGAGCATCGTCAGCCGGTGCACCGTGACTTCCTGCACTAACACGAGTGCCGCACCAGGGTCCTGAATCGCACGCGCCACCGGCGCAGCGGTCGCCACTTCATCGAGCAGCCCATTACCGACAAACACATTGAACGCCATGACCTTGAGACCAGGCTCTGCAGTGTCTGCTGCTAGTGACGCAAACCAGAACGGCGCGATCTGAAAGAGATTAATGACAACGCTCAGGAGCACGGCCAGCAGCGCAGAGCCAACCCTGCGAAAACGGCGACGCACGCCAAAGAGCAGCCCAATGGCCACGACGCCACCAAGCATCAGATAGTGAAATCGAAACGGTGCGAGCAGCCCAAGCACCCACCACTGCCGACTACCGAAAGCTGCAACGGTTGCTGCGAAAATCAACCACGCCACAAGACAGATCAGGGCCCATGCCCACCATCTGGCCTTGCGGGAAGCGTTTTCCATCCCGCGATTATAGATCAGCCCAGATGGAGCATCGCGCCTGATCACTTGCCCGCTCGCACCGGCCGCACCAGCAGTTTGCGCAGCACCGCCATCAGTGTCTCCGGCTCCAGATAATTCTCCGGCGGCCGAAAGTAAACCGTGCTCTCATCAATCAGACTCACCCGCCCCGGCGCACCCTTCATCACGCGATCGAGTGTCTGTGGCTGCGTCGTTTTGAAAATCACATCCGGCCCTTCGAGCTTGAGACTTTCAATATCCAAGTGACTGGCTGCGATGCGCACTTCAGTGAGATCGATGAGCACCTGCGCCAGCGCTGGCGGCTTGCCATATGCATCGGTCATATCGGCGACCACTGCATCGAGCTCCGCCAGCGTGGCCGCCCTGCTGAGTCTGCGGTAGTTGTCCATTCGGTGTTTGTCCGATGGAATGTAAGCAGTTGTGAGCCGACCGACCAATGGCAACTCCAAATGCGTCTTCACCGGCTCGATGATCTTTTCATGACGCATCGTCTTGGCTTCCTGCTCCAGAAGATGGCAATACATTTGATACCCCACCGCAGCGATGTGGCCGCTTTGCTCAGCGCCCAGCAGATTGCCCGCCCCGCGAATTTCCAGATCGCGCATGGCAATCTTAAAGCCTGCGCCCAGCATCGAAAACTGCTCGATCGCCTTGAGCCGTTGCACCGCTTTGTCCGTGATGGGCCGTTCTTCGGGCAGCATCAGATAGCAGTAAGCGCGGTTCTTGTACCGCCCGACTCGGCCGCGAAGCTGATGCAATTCCGCCAGGCCAAAGTGATCGGCGTTGTTGATGAACATCGTGTTGGCAGAAGCGATGTCGATGCCTGATTCGATGATCGTCGTGGAGACGAGAACATCCGCTTCGCGACAGAAAAACTTGTGCATCACCTCTTCCAATTCCTTAGGCTGCATCTGCCCGTGCCCCACGATTACCTTCGCATCAGGCACGAGTCTGCGCACATCGTTAGCCACCGCTTCGATGTTGTGTACGCGGTTGTGCACGAAAAAGACCTGGCCATGGCGATTCAGTTCACGCACGATGGCGTGCTTGATGCGGCCTTCATCGTAAGGCACCACTTCAGTCACCACCGCTCTGCGATCAACGGGCGGCGTGGTCAGACTGCTGATGTCGCGCAGGCCCAGCATCGACATGTGCAGCGTGCGCGGGATCGGCGTCGCTGTCATCGTCAGCACATCGGCAGTCATGCGAAACTGAAGCAAACGATTTTTATGCTCCACACCAAAGCGCTGCTCTTCATCAATGACCACCAATCCTAGGTCAGCAAACTTCACATCCTTTGAAAGCAGCCGGTGCGTGCCGATCACGACATCAATTTCGCCGCGTGCTACTTGCCTGAGTGTTTCATTCTGCTGGAAGTCGGTTTTGAACCTGCTCAGTGAAGCAACGCGAAACGGATAGTCGGCCATGCGCTCGCGAAAAGTCCGTTCGTGCTGCTCGGCAAGCACCGTGGTGGGCACCAGCACAGCGACTTGCTTGCCGAACTCGGCGGCTTTGAAGGCGGCGCGGATGGCGACTTCTGTTTTGCCGAAACCGACGTCGCCGCACAAGAGACGATCCATCGGCCGCTCGCTGTTCATGTCGCGCTTGATGGCGGCGATGGCGGCAAGCTGATCTTCGGTTTCGTCGTAAGGAAACTCCGCTTCGAACTCATTTTGCCAAGGCGTATCCGCGGGATATCGCACGCCCGGCAGCGATGCTCGTGCCGCCTGAATCCGAAGCATCTGGCCTGCCAATTCTTTCACTGCATCGCGGGTCTGTTCCTTTTGTTTCTCCCAGCGCTTGCCGCCGAGCTTCGAGAGCGGCGGAGCGCCGTGGTGGCCGCCTATGTATTTCTGAATCAGTTCGATCTGCGTGGCGGGCACATGAAGCAGCGCGGAGCCAGCAAACTCCAGCGTGAGATAATCTTCTGTTTTTCCAGCCCTTTTCATCGTGCGCAGGCCAGTGAATCTGGCCACGCCATGATCGACATGCACGACGAAATCGCCAACACTCACATCAAAGAACGCATCAGTGGCCTGCACAGTGCTCATGGAGACCTGGCGAATGCGACGACGGGTGTGGTAACGATGGAAGAGTTCGTGATGGGGAACGAGGATGATTTGAGATTTCGAATCTGCGCTGATGCTGGATTCCTCGCCGCTTGTGGCTTCGCTCCCCCAGACAAACCCACGGTGCATGTAGCCGATCTCCATGCCGAGTTTGCCGACGAGTTGCGGAGCGTGTTCGCGCAGCAGTTCCGCAAGCCTTTCGCGCTCGGCTGGTTTCTGGCAGAGGATGACGATGGAAGGTGCCGTTGACTGCGACGATGTCGCGGCACTTTCTGCATGAAGCTCGGCGATCCCAGCAATCGCTTTCGCGCCATCGTGATCGAAAGCGGTGAGCGAGCGCACAGGCAACTTGAATGAGCCCGCTTTGGAGCCTTTGCCGGTGGAGCCGTACTGATCGATTTGAATGTGAGACAGTTGGGTGAGGTGTTTGAAGACGGCCTGCGGCGAGTAGATGCCGCGTGGATCGGCCAGGCGTTCGTAGTAGCCGCGCGCCTGCTCGGCCAGTTCCATCGCTTCATGCAGAATGACGATCGTGTCCCGAGGCAAAAGCGAAATGAGATTGATGGTGCGATCATCGCTTTGCAGCGCCGCCAGTGAGGCGCCGATGAGCTGATACTGCTGAAGTTTTTTGTGCGAGCCCATGGTGTCAAGATCGATCAGCCCGATGGAATCTATTTCATCGCCGAAGTAATCGAGGCGAATGGCTGCGGGGCCGCCTTGGGTGACTTCGGTGTCATCACTGATTCCTGAGGGGGCGAAGATATCGATGATGCCGCCGCGTGTGGCGAAGTCGCCGGGCAATTCGACAGCATCAACACGGCGATAGCCCGCGCGATCAAGCCAATCGAGCAGCGCCGCAGGCGGCATCGATCTGCCGGCAAGCAGCGTGAGAGAAAATTCGCTGAGCGTGGAAGGCTCGGGCACCGATTGCATGAGTGCCTGGATCGGGGCAACGAGGATCGAAGGTTGCGATTTGGAATTTGAAATTTGAGATTTAAGATTTGAGATTTCGGATTTTGGATTTGAATCGGAGCCGGCGATCTTGCTGAGTTTTTCGACAACGGAGATTCGCTCAGCCAGCAGTTCGAGGCTGACGGCGGTTTCACCGGGGAGCACTTCCAAGGCGCCGAATCGCTGAGTTGGCAAGGCGTAGCCGGATTCGGTGAAGAGCTCGAGATCGCCGATGGCATCGTCCGCATCATCGAGGTGAGCAACGACGAGCAGCACCGGACGCTGCGTGCGCAGCGCCACTGCACCGGCGATGAGCGTGGTGCTCGAACCCCACGCACCATCAGCCATCACATGTCCCTCGGCGATGAGTTTGCGCGTCAGCGCTGTCAGCGCGGTAGAGCCGATGAGCTGATCAAGCCAGGGGTGCACGGATGAACTTGCGACGTGCTCACCAGCGTGCGAAGAGGATTTTGTGGTGGGGTCAGGCATGTGATTCACTCAAAACGCGCGCAAGCCCGCCACGGATTCAAGTGAATCCGTGTGGGTGGTTCATATATAGCCCCGGCCTTGGCCGGGGAAACGCTGCGGGAAAACGCAGTGTGAAACGTATGCGGATACGCAATGCAATCGGTAAGTCACCCCGGCTAAAGCCGGGGCTATGTGCGAATCATCACCAGTCGAGCGGCTTCTTCCACGTCGCACGCAGGTCGTCGAGTGACACATCCAGCAGTTGTCCAGCCTTGGGGCTGCGCACAGTGAGGCGATCGTGTTTCGCAAACGTGCCCACTTGGCCAAAGGGCACGTTCATGTCGCGCAGCGTGCGGATCACACCATCGACTTTGCCAGCGGCGACTTCAATGAGGTAACGCGAAGGCGTCTCGGCGAAACACATTTCGGTTTCCGTGAGCGGCTCGCGCGTCTGCACACCGGCGAGGTTGATGTCGAGGCCGATGCGACCGGCAAAGGCCATCTCGGCAGCGGCGACGAGCATGCCGCCGTCGGAGCAGTCGTGAGCCGAGGCGATGAGGCCATGCTCGATCAGCTTGGCGACTGCGATTGCACTGACCGGAGCTTGATGCAGATCGACGCGCGGGATGGAACGATTTCGGATTTGAGATTTGAAATTTGAAATTGGAGATTTGTGATTTGCGATTTGCGATTTTTCGATCATCGCCAGATGCGAGCCGCCCATCGCACTGGTGGTGTCGCCCACCAGCAGCAGCGCGTGGCCCGCTTTCTTTGCATCCATCGTTCGGCTGCGCAGCACATCAGGCACGATCGCCAGCGCGGTGATCAGCATCGTCGGCGGAATCGTGATGACGCTGCCATCTTCTTTCGTGAACTGATTACTCAGTGAATCCTTGCCCGACACGAACGGCGTCTTATAAGCCAGCGCCCCGTCATAACACGCCTGAGCAGCGCGGACGACAGAACCCAGCTGCCTCGGATCATCACACTTGGGCCAACTGAAATTATCGAGGATCGCAATGCGACTCGGGTCAGCGCCGGCGCAGATGACATTGCGCACCGCTTCATCGATGGAAGCGAGTGTCATCCAGTAGCTGTCGCCGTCGGTGGCGGTGGCG
>CAZYQL010000039.1:15645-20110 GCA_964650055.1 uncultured Phycisphaeraceae bacterium
GGCGGTGGCGCAAGCGTTGGTGGTGGCGTTTGCTTTTTCGCTCAGATTTGGCGCGAGACCGCAGCCGATGGCGATGCCTTGGTTAGTGCCCAGTTTCGGGCGAATCACTGCTGCATCACCGGGGCCATCTTGATAAGGACCGACCAGTGGTTTGATGACGCTGCCGCCTTGCACTTCGTGATCGTACTGACGAATGATCCAATGTTTGGAGGCGATGTTGGGGTGCGACAATAAGGCGAAGAGTCCCGATGACAGTTCCGAGTTCAAAGTTCCGAGTTCTGAGTTGGAGGCGTAATTCGCTCCTTGTCCGTTGGTTTGTAACCCGGAACTTTGAACTCGGAACTCAGAACCTGTATTCCACTCCGCCTCCCGCGTTGGCATCGGGATGCCTTCGTGGAGGAAGTGCATCGACATGGTGCCCACTTGCGTGCCTTGATAGGTGAGCAGGAGTGTGGGTGCGTTTGTGCCGGGCGCGTTCCAGCCGAACTGACCGAGGTCGCACATCTCGACATTTTCTGCATCGCAGAGGGCACGGAGTTTTTCGATGTTGGCCGGTGGCACAGCGAGCACCATGCGCTCTTGCGCTTCGCTGATCCAGATTTCGGTGTAGCTGAGGCCGGGGTATTTGAGGGGAGCGGTGTCGAGTGTGACGCGAGCGCCGATCTTGCTGCCCATTTCGCCGATGGCGCTGGAGAAGCCGCCCGCACCGCAATCGGTGATGCCGCTGTAGAGGCAGCCGCCTTCGTAGTCGCGGGCCTGAAGGAGAACATCGAGCGTTTTCTTCTGCGTGATAGCGTTGCCGATCTGCACAGCGTGGCTGAACTCGTCTGCGTGTGTGTCGGTCAGCTCAGCGGAAGAGAAGGTCGCGCCGTGAATACCATCGCGCCCTGTGCGACCGCCCAGCGCGATGATGCGATCGCCAGGCTGCGACTCGCCGAAACATTTGTCGAGTGGAATGATGCCAACACAGCCTGCAAAAACGAGTGGATTAGCGAGGTAATCTTCATGAAACCAGACAGCCCCATTGACCGTGGGAATGCCCATGCGGTTGCCATAATCGCGCACGCCAGCCACGACGCGCTGCAGGACGCGCTTGGGGTGGATGACGCCGCGGGGAACGGGAAGGGGAAGTTCTGAGTTCTGGGTTCTGAGTTCTGAGTTGTTGGAAGAAGCATTCGGATCATTGCCCTCTGACTCAGAACTCCGAACTTTGAGCTCAGAACTGAATCGCTCCGGCGGAGCGACGCAGAACACATTCATATTCGCAATCGGCCGCGCTGCCAGGCCGGTGCCCATGACATCGCGGATGCAGCCGCCGATGCCGGTGGCCGCACCGCCGTAAGGCTCGATGGCGCTGGGGTGGTTGTGCGTTTCCACTTTAATGCAGACGGCATCGACTTCATCAAACTTGATGATGCCTGCGTTATCGACGAACACACTCACGCACCAATCGACCACCGGCGGATTCTCGCCATCACCTTGCGTCAGCTTTTTCGTTGCTGCCGCGATGGTGCTCTTGAGCAGATTGTGAATCGTGATGCTGCCATCGGGATTGACTTCGTGGCCGGGACGATTGATGAATGAAACGGCTGAAGGCTGATGGCTGGCGGTTGAAGGCTCCTTGTAGCGAATCGTGGCCTTGAGCGTCTTGTGAACGCAGTGCTCGCTCCAGGTTTGCGCCAGGGTTTCCAGTTCAATATCGTTAGGCTCTCGGCCTTGCTCGCGGTAATGATCGCGCACTGCTTTCATTTCATCCAGGCTCAAAAACAGATGCGCCTCGCGCGACATCTTCTTGAGGCCTTCATCATCCAGATCGCGAATCATTACTTGCAACACGCGCATTTCGTACTGATGCCCATGCGGAAACTCGCTGGGATGAAACGGCGAAGTGTGCATCTCCTGCACCACCGTGTTGCCCATCTGCTGCTGAGCGAATTGCACGAGTTCTTCGCTCGATGCATTGACATGAGAAAGGTCGAAGCGCCAGCCAGTGCGGATTTCGATGTCATCGATGGAAAGGCCAGGCGTCATCTCGGCAATCGCTTCACGTGTGGACTGTGCCACCGGATCCATCACGCCAGGGAGGTAATGCACTTCAATGACGGACATGCTTTCCGCAACAGGCGTAATGCCGACGATGGCTTGCTGCGTGACAGGATCAGCGAGCAGCTCGTGAGCGACGCGATCGATAGCGCCATCACCCAGAGGCGACTCGATGAGATAGATCGCGGTAGCGGTGAGATTCGCCGCTGCCCCAAAGCGTTTGCGAAGTTCTTCGAGATACTGGGCCGCCACCGGATCAGGCTGGCCCGCCTTCATGTGTACCTCCACGCGATGGACACGGCGGACAGTCGATTCGGAAGCAGGATCAGCGGCGAAAGCGGTCATGAAAGTCCCTGTTCGTTCAAAATGATTCGAGCCGGGCTGCGAAAGCCCGACGATTGAAAAGAAGGGAAAAGTATAACGGTTTACCGCGACGATGGCGGCTTATCAACCAAGCAGAAAAAACGGCGGGCCATGTGGCTCGCCGTTATTGTTGGGTGGTTAGATTCTTGCCTATCTCAATCGCGATTGGATGCGAGGATCAGGAGCAGACGCAGGATTTCGAGATAGAGCCAGACCAGCGTCACCATCAGGCCGAAGGCTCCGTACCACTCGTAATTCTTGGGGAGTTGATTCGCTTCACCGCGTTCGATGAAATCGAAATCGAGAACGAGATTGAGCGCTGCAATCACGATCACCACCAGGCTGATGCCGATACCGATCGCGCCGCCCTGGTGAATGAAAGGCACTTCGACGTTGAACATGCGAAGAATCATGGTGGCGAAGTAAACGAGGAAGACCGCGCCTGTTGCTGCGATGACGCCGGCGCGGAATTTTTCAGTGACCTTGATCACGCCGGTCTTGTAGGCGATGCCCATGGCGATGAGGGTCGCGAAGGTCAGGCCGGCAGCCTGCATGACGATAGGCACATTGGGCACCGCTTTTTGAATCACAGCGGAAAGTGCACCGAGGAACAGACCTTCGCACAGCGCGTAGATCGGCGCGGTGATGGGAGCGACATTGGGCTTGAAGATGGTGATGAGCGAGAAAATGAGTCCGCCGATGAGGCCGCCGATCATGATCGCCGTGATGTTGGGCGAGTCGGCCTGGCTCCAAGCAAAGGTCGCGGTGAGCAGCAGACAGCCCATCAAAATGAGAATCTTGTTGACGGTGCCTGAGACCGTCATCACAGGCTGATCCATCTCAGCGTGAAACGTTTTTTCCATTGCCTTGAGGGCGGGATTTCCAGATGCCAGTGCCATGCTGCAACTCCTATAAAAATTGCGTGAGGTTTCGCGAGTCCACTATGCCATACGCATGCGAAGGGCTACCGGTTTCGGCAGTCGCCCCCGTGCGGCCTGCCAGAAGGATACCCGCCTCGATTCGCGAAAGAAAGAGCGATAAGAGGATCATCGTCAGAATTCGGTGATCAGCACAGGCAAAACCGCCTTTTCATCCGCCTGCTCCATCCGACCTCGCAGTCGTCTCCGCTGATCCATCGGGCATACCATTTGCAACCCTTGTTGTATCTGAGTGTGAAGTTCATCGTCGCAGAGTCGTATCACCTGAGAGATTCACCATGACCCGATTCACCAACAACCTCAAGACCACCATCTTTCTCGCTGCCTTGTTCGCACTCGTCCTAGGCCTGGGATCGCTCATCGGCGGCAGGCAAGGCCTGATCATCGCCTTCGTCATCGGCGGCGCGATGAATGTCATCGCCTTTTTCTTCTCCGACAAAATCGCGCTCGCATCAATGCGTGCGCAGGAAGTCGATGCCAAGAGCGCGCCCGATCTGCACACGATGGTTTCCAGACTGGCGCAGAATGCCGGGCTGCCGATGCCTCGGGTTTATATCTGCCCGCAGGATGCGCCCAACGCCTTCGCCACCGGGCGCAGTCCCAAAAATGCAGCCGTCGCTGTGACACGAGGAGCGCTCAAGCTGCTGAGCTACGACGAACTCGAAGGCGTGATGGCGCACGAACTGGCCCATGTAAAAAATCGCGACACGCTGATCAGCTGCATTGCAGCGACCGTTGCTGGGGCGATCAGTTTTCTGGGGCACTGGGCCTTCATGTTCGGCGGCGGCAATCGGCGCGAAGGTGGCAACGTGATCGCCATGATTGCGATGATGATTCTTGCGCCCATTGCCGCGGCGATGATTCAGATGGCGATCAGTCGCAGCCGTGAGTTCGTGGCTGATCATGACGGCGCGGAAATCGCAGGCACGCCGCTGGGTCTGGTCAGCGCTCTGCGCAAGCTCGATGCGGTGTCGCGCAGGGTGCCGATGGAAAACGAAATGCCCGCGCAGAATCACATGTTCATCGTGCAGCCCTTCAGCGGCGAATCGATGGCGCGGATGTTTTCAACGCACCCGGCGACAGAAAAACGCATTGAAAAACTGATGGCGATGGTGAAGTGA
>CAZYQL010000039.1:20210-28735 GCA_964650055.1 uncultured Phycisphaeraceae bacterium
CGCGGGAAGGCCACCGCATCGCGGGCCACACGCATGTTGCCTGCATCATCGATCTTGATGTCCTTGACGACCAGCACCTTCTTACCGCCCAGCGCTTTCATCTGATTGTGCAGCATCCAGCGCGTCTTCTCAGGAATCGTCGCATCATTTCGCATCGCATGGGCTTCATCGAAAAACGCCTGACATGCTTCTTTGTAACTGGGGTCGCCTGCTTCGATGCGATCTTTCATGTCAGCGAAAAGTGCTTCGAGCTTCAGGCCGCCTTCGGAAGGAATCAGTTCCATCAGGCGTGTGCGATAGTTCACGGTCGGGATATTGAGTTTTTCAATGACGGGGCGCGATGCGACGTGGTCATAAGCAGCGCCGCGCGACTTCTCGATGATCTCTTCGGGTGTTTCAAAGCTCAGGCCGCTGCCCGTGTTGACGACACTGAGCGTCGGGTTGTAGCCGCGCGCACCCGCCACGGGGCGCAGGTCGCTGATGAAGGCCCGCTGCACACCGGAGAAGAAGTAAGCCCCCCCGCCGTTGTCGCCGCCTTTGAGAATGTTCTTAGGCTCGGGCGGCACAGGCAATCGCGAAAGCTCCGGCAGGTTCGCAATGATCGAACGAATCTGCTGCGGC
Organism: uncultured Phycisphaeraceae bacterium; assembly: GCA_964650055.1. GTDB lineage: Bacteria > Planctomycetota > Phycisphaerae > Phycisphaerales > Phycisphaeraceae > JTS-RE9. The sequence goes on from CAZYQL010000039.1 coordinate 20,832, forward strand.
GTGGCCTCCGTCAGATCAGGTGCATAACTGAGTAGCTGCCAACGGACATAGCCATCGACTGCCGGGTGACTGTCCTGCCGCTTCATGAGTGAGATGATGATCTGGCGATTCTGTAGCGCGATGTCTTCTTCGCGGGTGGAGTGGTCCGCTTCATCATGAGGCCAGTCGTGCGTCTGGGCCCAGCCGACGCGAGCTTCCTTGCTGATGTCATTGGTGACTTTGGAGACGAGCGGGATGCGACCGGCTGGCCGTTTGACGACAGGCTTGACTCGTCCGCCAGGTACTGCCGGCTCATCAGCGACGACAGGATTCGCAGGCGCGGGATTGGCCGGGGCAGGATTAGCAGCGTTAGGTTTCTTATCCGGAGGCTCCTTGAGTTGAACCTCCGCAGGCTTCACATCCTCCGCTTCATCATCGGGTACGACCGGCGCAGGTTGAATGTTCTCCCGCGCACGATCAACGAGCACTTCATCCGCCGCTTGCAGCGGTGAAGAGAAAATCACAGGCAACGCGGCCAACAGCAGAAAAGCCCAGCGTGAGAGTGTTCGCTTGGTCATTATCGAGCCTCCAAGAGGATGCACAGACAAATGCACGAATCGCGTGGGAGATACACATCATTCTACGCGGCGAGTGGCCCGCATCAATACGCAGACGTAGAAATGGCAACTCCCCGCCAAATCTCAATGTTTCGTTATGATGCCGCGCATGACCATTGCCTCATTCAACATCACTCACAAACCCTTCGAATCGCCCACCGTCGATGTGATGAACGGCTCAGCCCGCTGGGAGATCAAAGTCCACGAGCACGGCCTGATCGCCCTCGTCGATGTCATGCCTCGCCTGGTCCCCGTGGGCACCACCGCTGACAGCGCGATCGTTCAAGCCGCCCGCGTCTCCTATGGCCAAGGCACGAAAAAGGTCAGCGAAGATCGCGGCCTGATCCGCTATCTGCTGCGCCATCGCCACACCACGCCTCTGGAAATGATCGAGTTCAAGTTCCACGTGGTCATGCCCATGTTCATCGCCCGCCAGTGGATTCGTCATCGCACCGCCAATGTCAATGAATATTCAGCGCGCTACTCCGTGGTGCCTGATCGCTTTTATATTCCCTCGATTGACAACGTCCGCGCTCAATCCCAGAGCAATCGTCAAGGCGGCGATGAACCTGTCGATGTCGGCACCGCTCAGGAATTTCTCAATTGGCTCGGTGAATGCGAAACGCAATATGAGCGCTATCAGTCACAGCTTGATAAAGGTGTGACGCGCGAACTCGCTCGCATCGGTTTGCCAGTGAACGCCTATACGGAGTGGTACTGGAAGTGCGACCTGCACAATATTTTGCACTTCCTGTCGCTGCGCATGGATTCGCACGCCCAGCAGGAGATTCAGGATTTCGCGAATGCGATGTATGCCCTGATTCAGCCGATCGTGCCGATCACTGCGGAGGCGTTCATCGATTATCGTCTCGAAGCGATGCATCTGACGCGGCTGGAAATTGAAGCGATCAAATCAGGCAAGCCGCTGGATACCGAAAACAAACGCGAACAGGCGGAGTGGGATGCGAAGAAGGCGAACCTTGGGTTGTAAGGCGAAAAGGTTTCATTCTTCTCCGCCGCTTGCGGCGTAGCGACGTCAGCGCGGTGATCCACCACCATTCAGTGCCCGCAAGCCCGATGGCTCGCGGACTCGCCATCGGGCTTGGGGGTTTTCATCGCCTATCTATCTGTAACCGTAAGCTCGCTTCTCTCGCTATTTCGGGGTAATATTTAGCGTTGCAGTTGAATCGACTTGGAGCTACGAACCATGACGAAGTCTTTCGCCGTTGGCGTGATTCTCACCGGCGCGCTCTTGGTGCCCGCTCAGGCTGCCGAGCCGCCGCTGTCGTTTAATCGCGACATTCGGCCGATTCTGTCCGACACCTGTTTTCATTGCCACGGACCGGATGAGAAGGAACGCAAAGGCGGCTACCGGCTGGACATTCGCGCCGAGGCCCTCAAGCCTGCTGAGTCGGGTGAGCCGGTGCTCGTGCCGGGCAAGCCGGAAGCCAGCGAAATGATTCGCAGGCTGACAGCCAAGGATCGCACGGAGCTGATGCCGCCGCCCAAGCTCAATAAGCAGCTCAACGAAAAACAGATCGCCACGATGCGCCGCTGGGTCGCTGAAGGTGCGAAGTACGAAGGGCACTGGGCGTTTGAGCCGATCGTGCGATCGCCTGTGCCTGCGGTGAAGAATGCGAACTGGGCACGCACCGATATCGACCGCTTCATCCTTGCCCGGCTGGAAGCGGAAGGGTTGCCCCCATCGCCTGAAGCTACCAAGGAAACTTTGATCCGCCGTGTGTCGCTTGATCTCAATGGTCTGCCGCCCACACCTGCGGAGGTTCATGCGTTTGTGAATGACAAGTCACCTGATGCTTATGAGAAGGTGGTTGATCGTTTGCTCGCTTCGCCGCGCTATGGCGAGAAGATGGCGCAGCGCTGGCTGGACCTGGCGCGTTATGCCGACAGCAACGGGTTTCAGGTGGACAGCAGTCGCTACCAGTGGCCCTGGCGCGACTGGGTGCTCGAGGCTTATAACAGCAACATGCCCTTCGATCAGTTCACGGTCGAGCAGCTTGCTGGCGACATGCTGCCTGGCGCTAGCGATTCGCAGATCGTCGCCACCGGCTTCAATCGCAACCACAAACTCAACGGCGAAGGCGGCATCATCGCAGAAGAATGGCGCATTGAAACCGTCATCGACCGTTTGGAAACGACAGGCTCCACCTGGCTGGCGCTCACCTTCAACTGCTGCCGGTGCCACGATCACAAATACGACCCGCTGACGCAGAAAGAGTTTTATCAGTTCTTCGCGTTCTTCAACAACGTGCCCGAATCAGGCACGCTGCAAGGTGAATCGCGCAACACTGAGCCGTTTGTCAATGTCATTCCTCTCCAGATGCGTCAAGAGGAACAGCAGCTTGAAACGGAGCTCGCCGCGGCGAAGGCGAATGTGGACGAGTTGACGAAACAAGCGCCCAAGCTGATGGCCGCGTGGGAGCCTGTATTCCGCAAACAGATCGAATCGAAGCAGACCGCTTGGAATCAGCTCACGCCAACACTCGTCAAATCCACCGGCGGCGCCACACTCACCCGACTCGAAGATGGTTCCTACCTGGCCAGTGGTGCCAACCCAGCCAACGACACTTACGAAATCTCCGCGCCGATTGCCGCTGGTCAGTTCACCGGACTACTGCTGGAATGTTTCACCGATGACAGCCTGCCTGAGCAAAGCCTTGGGCGAAATTCCAACGGCAACTTCGTGCTCTCCGATGTCGAAGCCGTCATTACCGCGCCGAGTTTGAAAGCACCAGTCAAAGCCACCTTCAACAAAGCCGAAGCGGATTACTCGCAGAAAGGCTGGGAGATCGGTTTCGCTGTGCAGAAAGCAGCGGGCAAAGGCTGGGCGGTCGATGGCCCCACGCGCAAGGAAAACTGCAAGGCCATGTTCCTCGCCAAGAGTGCGATCCAAGTACCCAAGGATGCGACCATCACCATCCGCCTTATTCACGGGGCACTTAGCAATCACAACATCGGGCGTTTCCGATTGTCAGCCACATCGCTGCCAACGGCATCGGTCAAGATCGATGGCGCAACCTTTCCGGAGAACATCAAGCAGATCGTCGAACTGCCCGCGAGCAAGCGCACACCCGAGCAGCAATTGGCCCTTGGGAAATACTTCATCGCCAGTGGCGACAGCCCGATCAGTGAAGCCGGTGCTGCGGTGACCGCGATCGAAGCCAAGCTCGATGGCTTGAAGAAAAAAGCGCCGACGGTGATGGTGATGAAAGAAGGCCCAGTGAAGCCGGCGCATCTTCTGATCCGCGGCGAGTACGACAAGAAAGGCCCCGCCGTCACCGCTGGTCTTCCTGCGTTTTTGCCGCCGCTGCCTGCCGGCCAGAAAATGGATCGACTGGGCCTTGCCAAGTGGATGGTCGATCCTTCCAATCCGCTGACCTCGCGCGTGTGGGTCAACCGCGCCTGGGAGCAGCTCTTTGGCACCGGCATCGTCAAGACCTCAGAAAACTTCGGCTCACAATCTGATTTCCCCAGCCATCCCGACCTGCTCGACTGGCTCGCAGCAGAGTTCATGAATCCCAAAGCCATGACCCAAGTCAGCGGCAAGCCCGCGCAGGCGTGGGACATGAAAGGCTTCTACAAACTCATCGTCACGAGCGCGGTCTATCGCCAGTCTGCAACGGTGACGCCGGAACTTCTGGCGGTGGATCACGACAATCGCCTCCTGACGCGTGGCCCACGCTTCCGTCTTTCCGCAGAGACGATTCGTGATCAGGCGCTTTACACCAGTGGCTTGCTCGTTGAAAAACTGGGCGGCCCCAGTGTGCGGCCATACATGCCCCAAGGTGTGTGGGATGAAACCAGCAAATACGGCGACCTGCGTGGCTACAAGCACGACAAGGGCGACGACCTGCATCGCCGCACGATCTACACCATCATCAAGCGCACCGCAGCGCCGCCTTCGATGGCGATATTCGATGCGCCCAGTCGCGAATTCTGCACCGTCAAACGCTCGCGCACCAACACGCCTCTGCAAGCCTTGGCGCTGCTCAATGAAGTGACGTACGTCGAAGCGGCCCGCAAGCTGGGCGAGCGCATGATCAGCGAAGGCGGCAACACCCACGAAGCACGGCTGGCCTTTGGATTCCAACTCGTCACCAGCCGCAAGCCTGGTGCCGAAGAGCTTTCCATCTTGGCCGCTGGCCTGCGCGAAGACATGGTCTATTTCCACAAGACCCCCGCTGAGGCAAAGCAGCTCATCGCCGTCGGCGATGCTGCCAACGACGCCACGATCAAGCCCGAAGAGCTCGCCGCTTACACGCTGACCGCCAACGTACTTTTGAATCTGGACGAAGTGGTCACACGCGAATAATCGTTTAGCCGCGGAGCAAAGGCTTTGCGACGCTCCGCGAGAACCCTCGCCCAGCCATCGATTGCAGTACACAGGATCAAACCATGCGCAATCAAGAAATGTTCTCCGTTCAAGACGCCATGAATCGCCGCGTGTTCTTGAAGCACTCTGCGATGGGGCTGGGCACCAGCGCGCTGGCCACGCTCATGACCCATCGCGCCACCGCCGCAGCTACTGCTCCTGCTACTGCTTCTACTACTGCTACTGCTACTGCTACTGCTACTGCTACTGCTACTGCTTCTGGCCTCGGCCTGCCCGGGTTCCCCAATCACAAGCCCAAGGCCAAGCGCATCATCTATCTTTTTCAATCCGGTGCGCCATCGCAGATGGATCTGTTTGATCCCAAGCCGATGATGAAGGAGCAGTTCAACAAAGACCTGCCCGACTCCATTCGCAAAGGTCAGCGGCTGACCACCATGACCAGCGGACAGTCGAAGTTCCCCATCGCGCCTTCCATTTTCAAATTCGCTCAGCACGGCAAGTCAGGCATGTGGTTCAGCGAACTGATGCCCAACATGGCCAAGCATGCGGATGAGTGGTGCATGATCCGTTCGATGCACACCGAAGCGATCAATCACGATCCCGCAATCACCTTTTTCCAGACCGGCTCGCAGCTCGCCGGCCGCCCTTCGATAGGTTCGTGGGCCAGCTATGGGCTGGGCAGTGTGAATCGCGATTTGCCTGCGTATGTCGTGCTCACGTCCTTTGGCAGCGGCCGCCCTGATGATCAGCCGCTCTACGATCGCCTCTGGGGTTCTGGCTTTCTTCCCTCGGAACATCAAGGCGTCAAGTTTCGCAACAGCGGCGATGCTGTGCTCTATCTTTCCGATCCTCCGGGTGTCAATCGCAATGCCCGCAGGTCCACTCTCGATCGCCTCGCTGCACTCAACACGCAGCGGCATGAAACGATCGGCGATCCTGAAATTCAAACCCGCATCGCGCAGTACGAAATGGCCTTCCGCATGCAAGCCAGTGTGCCCGATCTGCTCGACCTTTCCAAAGAGCCCAAGCACATTCTCGATAGCTACGGCCCCGATGTGAAACGGGCCGGCTCCTATGCTTCTAACTGTCTGCTCGCGCGCCGACTTGCTGAGCGCGATGTGCGTTTCATCCAGCTCTTCCACATGGGGTGGGATCATCACGGCGGCCTCCCCGCCGCCATCAAAGGCCAATGCAACGACACCGACCAAGCCACCTCCGCCTTGCTCACCGATCTGAAAAATCGCGGCCTCCTCGATGACACGCTCATCGTCTGGGGCGGTGAGTTTGGCCGCACCATCTATTCACAAGGCGGCCTCACCGCCACCAACTATGGACGCGATCACCACCCCCGCTGCTTCACCATGCTCATGGCTGGCGCAGGCGTCAAGGCTGGCACCATCCTCGGCGAGACCGATGACTACTGCTACAACATCACCGCTGACCCGGTGCATGTGCACGATCTGAACGCGACGATCCTGCACCTGATGGGCATCGATCACAAGCGACTCACCTACCGCTTCCAGGGCCGCGACTTCCGCCTGACTGATGTGCACGGCGAGCTGGTGAATCAAGTGATGGCCTAAAGTTGTTGACCTCTGCTTGCGGCTTCGCCGAGCACTGCACTAAGCTACGTGCATGAGACTTCCATTAGTTGAACTGAAGAATCCCGCCGACCTGCAAAGCCAGCCCTGGTTCATCCACCTGCGCCAGAGCGCGATACCCGGTGGCGATGTCGCTGCCACTGTGACGTCGATCCTTGAAGATGTGCGCGAGCATGGCGATGAAGCGGTGGTACGCTACATGCAGAAGTGGACTGACCCCGCGTTTTCTGTTGATCGCATCTGCGTGAAGCGGGCCGAGATGAAGGCGGCACTGGATGCGATTGATCCTTCGATGCGCAAAGTACTTGAAGATTCAATCGATCACGTGCTTACTTATCAGAAGCACATCTGTCCGAAAGACCCTGAGCCGATCACGATTGATGGCGCGGTGCTGGGGCTGCGCTGGTCGCCGATGGATCGCGTTGGTCTGGCGGTGCCCGGCGGCAAGGCGGCGTATCCATCGAGTGTCATCATGCTCGCTGTGCCCGCGCTGGCAGCAGGCGTTAAGGCCAAGGACATCGCCATCGTGACGCCGCCGCCGACGCGGCATGGCGATGAACCTGCTGGTGATATCGCACCGCTCGTGCTGGCGACTTGTGCACTGGTGGGTATCGAGCGCGTCTATCGCATTGGCGGCGCGCAGGCGATGGCAGCACTGGCGTTTGGCACGGAGCGCGTGGAAGCGGTTGATTTCATCGCAGGGCCGGGCAACAGCTACACTCAGCTCGCCAAGCAGCAACTGATGGGCCGCGTGGGAATTGATGGGTTTTATGGGCCAAGTGAAATCGTCGTGCTGACGGATGCGACACCGAATCCCACACGACTGGCGCTCGATTTGATTGCTCAAGCGGAACACGATCCGGGCCGGTGTATTCTGGTGTCGTGGTCGCGCAACATGATCGAAGCGGTCAATGCACAGATCCAGGTGCATTCACAAAACTGTGCGAGGAAAGAAGCGGTGGCGAGATCGTTCAAGGATTGGTCAGCGGCAGTGCTGGTGAAGGATGAGGCGGCGGCGATTGAGGTGGTCAATCAGCTTGCGGCGGAACACGTGACCGTGGCGGTAGCGAATCTGGATCAGGTGATGGCGAAGCTGCGGCATGCCGGCGCGTTTTTTCTGCGCGATGAATCACCCGTGGCCGCAGGCGATTACTACGCAGGCCCCAGCCACAGCTTGCCCACGGGAACGACTGCCCGCTACAGCAGCGGCGTCAGCGCGTTCACGTTCCTCAAGCGCAGCAGCACCGTCTGGTACCGCGACGGCATGAGCCAGGCGACCACGGAAGCGATCGCCCAGTTCGCCGAGGCGGAGGGACTGGGGGCGCATGCGGAATCGGCGCGGGCGCGCGGGGA
>CAZYQL010000040.1:0-10760 GCA_964650055.1 uncultured Phycisphaeraceae bacterium
CTTCAAGACCGCGGTTTACTTCTTCCACGGGGGTTTGGATGTGTACCCATGAAGACCCCGGAGTGGCCATAATAAGTAATAGTCTTTGCCTTTAATAGCCTTCGCCTTCCCGGACTCACGCAAATGCCTTCCCTTGCCGACATAACCTTTCTCGTCTTCGATGTCGATGGGGTCCTCACCGATGGCGCGATTCAGATCGATGATCGCGGCGTTGAGACCAAGTCCTTCTCCGTGCGCGATGGCTTTGCCATCCGCGCTGCCATGCGGCATGGTCTGAAAGTCGGCATCCTCACCGGGCGCTCGAGCCAATGCGTCGCCCTGCGCATGGAAGAGCTGGGCGTCACCCACCTGATGCAAGGCTCCAAGAACAAAGCGATCGGCATCGAAACGCTCTGCCAGCAGGCGGGCGTCGATCTCGCTGCCACCTGCTTCGTCGGCGATGACGTGCCCGATATGCCCGCGATGCTGCTGTGTGGCTACCGCATCTGCCCTGCTGATGCGGCCCCCGAAGTGCGCGCCATCGCTGATCACATCACTCACGCCACCGGTGGCAAAGGCGTCGCACGCCAGGCCGTCGAACACATACTCAAGGCCCAAAACAAGTGGGAAGAAGTGCTCGAAGAATTCAGCGGATAAAGGATCGCTGAGCCGCGACTCAACGAGTCGCGGACGCTCACGAACTCGTAGGGCTAAGGCCACGCCATTGACTCGCGGCCAACGACGCTGCGACACATCGAACGCTCCTTCAGGCCTAGGGCGTCCGCGACTCGTTGAGTCGCGGCTCATTAGTTCCAGCCCATTCCTTTCTTCGCTACACTATCCACATCATGCCTACCAAGAAAACAACGAAATCCAAGCCGAAAACCGCAACATCTGCTTTTACAGCGAAACCTTGGGAACACGCCAAGGAAGGTGAAGGCTCGGGCGGCGATCCGCTGGCGGCACGCTTTGTCGAGTCGCTTTCCTATGACCGCCGGCTGTACAAGCACGACATCGCAGGCTCCATCGCTCATGCCCGCATGCTCGAAAAAGTCGGCCTCATTAACGCCAAGGAACTCAAGGCCATCGAGCGCGGCCTCAAGCAAATCGAAAAAGAAATCGCAGCCGCAGGTGCGGATTACGGTGCATCATGGCCCGGCTGGAAGATCGACCTCGAAGATGTGCACATGTGCATCGAAGCGGCGCTGATCGAAAAGATTGGCGAGGCAGGGAAAAAGCTGCACACGGGAAGAAGTCGCAATGATCAGGTGGCGCAGGATTTGATGGAGTGGGTCGGTGCATCTGGAGTCGTTGTCACACAACACATCATTGAACTGATTGAAGCATTTGTGATTCTGGGACGTCGCGATGGATACTTCGTCATGCCTTCGTACACCCACTTGCAACGCGCGCAGCCGATCGTTGTGGCTGGCGAAGTTACTGCTTGGATTGCAGCGTTCGATCGCGCGATGGAACGAATCAATTCATTGATCGCAGTAAGCGAAGCGGTCGTCTTGGGATCGGGCGCAATTGCCGGCTCCAGTCTTCCTCTGGATCGTTTCGAATCAGCGCAGCAACTCGGCTATGACAGTGATGATTGGATGATCGAACTTGGCATCGATACGCATAGAGCGCATCGTATATCCAATAGCAGCATCGACGGCACTGCTTCACGCGACATCGCCATCGACTTCGTTTATTCACTCTCCATGATCGCCCAAACCCTCTCCCGCTGGGCCGAGCAGTGGATCATCTACGCCACCACCGAGTTCTCCTTCATCACGCTTGACTCGCGGTACACCACTGGATCATCCATGATGCCGCAGAAGCGGAATCCCGACATGCTCGAACTCATTCGCGGTCGCTGCGGCAATGTCTATGGCCACCTCGTCGCCTTGCTCACCATCCTCAAGGGTTTGCCCATCGGCTACAACCGCGACCTTCAGGAAGACAAGCGGCATGTGTTCGCTGCTTACGACATGGTCTGCGATTGTCTGGAGATGGCCACGCGAATTGTCAGCACGACGAAGTTCAACGAGGAGAAAATCAAAGCCGGCCTGGATCGCGGCTTCCTCGATGCGACTTCGCTCGCTGAATATCTCGTGACCAAAGGGGTGCCGTTTCGCACTGCTCATCAGGTCGTCGGCTCACTCGTCCGCGTCTGCGAAGGCCACGGCTATCACAAGCTGTCGCAGCTTGACCTGCTCCACTTCAATGCAGCGTGTGAAGCGGCGGGCCAGCGCAAATGCTGCGGCCCGGACATTTACGAATGGCTCGGCCCGGAGAACGTCGTCAAGCGATACCAGACCTACGGCAACGCCGGCGTCAGCGGCTTTGAACAGCAACTCAAAGCGTGGGAGCAGCGACTGGGCGATGGCGATGACTCGGCTGATATCGAAGAGGCTGCGCCGGTGAAGCAGCCGAAGAAGAAAGCGAAAGCGAAGAAACCCCCGGCGAAGAAGAAGTGATAATCCTCGGCGATACTTCCCGTAGGGTGTGTCAAGGCTTTGCGCAGACACACCAAGTTGGATCGCCATCAGCACGACAAACTTCTGGATGATCGATGGTGTGTCTGCGCAGAGCCTTGACACACCCTACTTCAGCGATCAATCATCGCGGCCATTGGCTTGGGTCTGCGATTCTTTTTGTAGTGCTGCACCAGATCCATCGGCCTGATGATCTGCATCAGTGCGCTGTCGAACCATGTGCCTTGCATCACCGCGATGGCGAGGCTGGGCAGCGGTTGGGCTTGATTCGCGGTGACATTCAAATCATCAACGGTTGTCGCAAGTGCAAGCCTATCGAAACCGGAAAGCAGGCAGAGCGATTCCGCTTTCTGAAGAGTTTCATCATCACGAAGCAGCGAGATGCCGTCGGCCTGCTGCTGCATGTCGCCGCTGCGCCACTGCGAGCGCACCACGGAAACTGGGCTGGATTCCGCTGGCACCGCCAGCACTTGGCCAGCCAGCAAAAGCACGATGACGCTGCACAAAAATCCCCTGATCATTTTCAATCGCATGAATGATATCTCCTGCCTCAACCTTACTGCGATGCCACGTGTTGGCCAGCTAAGCCGGCGTGTTTTTGGTGCAACGGAATCCGGTCGTTACGATTGTAGGATGCGAAGGATGTTCCAATGGCTTTCGCGATTACTGCCCAAGCCGCTGCCCGGGGCACGCGGCGAGGCAGCTGCATCGCGATTTCTCAAGGCTCAAGGCTACAAGATTCTGGCGCGGAATCTGAAGAACTCGCAGGGCGAAATCGACATCGTCGCTCAGGCACCGGATCAGCGCACGATCGTGATCGTGGAAGTGAAGAGCAGGTTGCCGGGCAGCGATGCGGATGGCCCGCGCCCGGAGGTTCGCGTCAACGAGCACAAGCAGCGGAAGCTGATGATGCTGGCGATGCAGATGGTGCGGCGATACCGGCTGCACGATCGGCCGGTGCGTTTTGATGTGATCGGCGTTGACCTGTGCGATGAAGGCGAGCCGGTGATCCGCCATCATCCGGGGGCGTTTGAATCGAAGTGGTGAAGGCATAAGTTCTGAGTTCTGAGTTCTGAGTTCAAAGTTGGATCGCGCTCGATGCGTCGGAACTTTGAACTCAGAACTTAATTTTATTCCTCCCGCACGCCCACCATCCAGAGCGGAGTGCGTGCGCCATCAGCAGTGAGGTAAAGCGTTTTGCCATCGGCGCCGTAGCAGATCGCTTCGCCTTTGTGGCGGATGGGCATTTCGAGAATGCGCGGCTTGGTCGCAAGAGCATCGCTCCACTTCTTGTCGCCGGTGCGTGTGAACTCATATCCATCGCCATAGGTCAGCACCATCATCCGGCTGCCATCGGGGCTGATGTCCAGCGACGTCACCGTCGGAATGGTGAGCTTGGCAATCGTCTTCGCAACTAACGGCCCTTTGTCGCGCGTGCCTGGCATGGGCAGTTCATAGACGATGCAGTTGCCGCCTTCGTTACTGGAGATGAAGATGAATTTGATGGCCTTGGGATCGCTGGCATCAACAGCGACGGCCTGGCAGTGCTGCGGGCCGGTGTCGTAGGTGAACTCGAGGGTCATCTGTGGCTTGATGGTGTCGATCTTGCCGAACTTGGGAGCCTTGGTCATGCGAGGCTCGCGCAGCAGATAGAGCACATAGCTTTTTCGTTTGAGCTCATAGTCACCCACATCAGCGAAGACGAGCGTGGCCTGTCTTTCGACGCGGTAGGAGGCCATGTCCTGAAGCTCGATGAGCTTGGCATCGATGCGGTATTCGACGACGTGCGTGCCTTGAAGGTTGAAGCCGAAGAAACGTGGCAGCGTGTCGCCGCGGTTGTGCGACCAGAGTAGATTTTCATTTTCGAGACTGATGGCAATGCCCGCGCTGGTTTTGATATCAGTGTTGGCGAGGCGGCCGAGCTGGCGTGGTCGAGCGTAGAGAATGGGATCTTCGGCGAAGGCGGAGGCCGTCAGCAGAACGAGAAGAGCGAAGGAAATAAAACGATTCATGAAAATAAGTCCCGCGTAGTTAGCCGTTCGCCTTGGCGAGCGAAGGATCGAAAGATCGCCAGGAAAATCATGGGCCGCGAAAAATCGCAAGAAGCGCAAAAGGGTAGGCAAGGCAAACTCCGTTCGCCAAGGCGAACGGCTAAATAAATCATTCGCGCTCAAACAGGCCTTCATCGCTCGCGCTTTTCTCGCGCCATTTCATGCCCATGTGCAGACATCCTGTGCGCGTCAGTTGCCTGCCTTTGCGGGTTCGCGCCAGAAAACCAAGCTGCAATAAATAAGGCTCGACCATGTCTTCGAGCGTGCCGGCATCTTCGCCCAGTGTGGCGGCGACAGCTTCGAGGCCGACGGGGCCGCCTTCGTAAACCTCGCCGATGATGCGCATGTATTTGCGATCCATCTCATCGAGACCCAGATCGTCGATGCCTTCGAGTTTGAGCGCATCATCGACGAGTGAGCCGACGAGTTGCCCGTTGCTGCGGACTTGTGAGAAATCGCGCACACGGCGAAGCAGACGATTGGCGATGCGAGGCGTGCCGCGTGATCGGGCGGCGAGCGCTTTGAGGGCATCGAGGCTCTTGGATGTTTTGGCGATCTGTTTGCCTGCTGCTTGTTCTTCTTTTTCGTCGGCACTGAGCACGTTGAGTAGTGATGCGCTGCGGTGCAGAATCTTGAGCAGATCCGCTTCGCTGTAAAACTCCAGATTGTGCGTGATGCCAAAGCGCGAACGCATCGGCCCACTCATCAGGCCAGCCCGCGTTGTCGCGCCGATGAGCGTGAACGCTTTAAGAGGCAGCGTGATCGTCTTGGCGTGCATGCCCGAATCGATCTGCACATCAATCTTAAAATCCTCCATCGCGGAATAGAGATATTCCTCCAGCGCAATGGGCAGGCGGTGAATCTCATCGATGAAGAGCACATCAGCATGTTGCAGCTTGGTGAGCAGGCCCACGAGATCACCGGGCTTGGTCATCGCCGGGCCGCTGGTGACGGTGACATGCGTGCCCATTTCGTTGGCGATGATGTGCGCCAGCGTCGTCTTGCCCAGCCCCGGCGGCCCATGCAGCAGCACATGCTCCATCGCTTCGCCACGCTGCTTGACAGCTTCAAGTGTGATGGAAAGTTTTTCAATGAGGCGCGGCTGCCCGACGTAATCTGTGAGGCGCGTCGGGCGCAGCGAAAAGTTGAGACGTTCTTCTTCGTCACTGGTAGAGGCGGCAGAGATGAGGCGTTCGGTGGCCATGAGCTGTTGCAATTTATGTTTAGCCGCGGAGCAAAGGTCCGATTCCGGGGGCGACGCTCCGCGCGGGCCGTCGCAGAGCCTTTGGCCTGCGGCTAAACGGGGAGTGTGCGACGCAGAACATTCGATATCACACCACTGCCGTCTGCATCTCCGCCCGGGTCAGATCATCATACGTCTCTCTTCGGCGAATGATCGTGGCCTTGCTGCCATCGACGAGCACCTCGGCGGGCAGGGGCATCGCGTTGTAGTGGCTGGCCATGACCATGCCGTAGGCACCGGCAGAGAAAACAGCCAGCAGATCGCCGCGCGCCACCGGTGGCAGCGGGCGATCTTTCGCGAGGAAGTCGCCGCTTTCGCAGATCGGGCCCACGACATCGCACAGTTCCAGGGCAGGCATGTCCATCTCGGCTTTGCGGTGCATGGGCACATGCTGCGGAGCAACGCTGGCGGGCCAGATGAAGTGGAAACTGTCGTAGAGCGTCGGGCGGATCAGGTGATGCATGCCGCTGTCGATGATGACGAATTTTTTCTTGCCGCCCATCTTGATGTACTGCACGCGGGTCAGCAGCAAACCGGCGTTGGCGGCAATGGTGCGACCAGGCTCGATAATGATCTTGCCGCCTGCTGCTTTGAAGGGGCGAAGCAGCGGGACGATCTCTTTCGCATAGTCGAGAGCGAGCGGGGACTTGTCGGTTTCGTAATCCGCTGCGAATCCGCCACCGATGTCGATGGTGTTGATGTTGAAACCTTTGCCCTTGAGCTCGGCGATGAGTTCGAGCGCTTTCGTAATTGCCTGCACATAAGGCTCCGCTGAATAAATCGGCGAGCCGATGTGCAGATGGATCGCACTGAGTTTGAGGTGTGTATCTTTGCCGTAGCGATCGAAGAACCTGCGGGCGCGGTCGATATCGACGCCGAACTTGGTTTCCTTTTTGCCGGTGGATGTTTTGGCGTGCGTCTTGGGGTCATAGACATCGGGATTGATGCGCAGCGCGCCGTTAGCCACAGCCCCCATGGAGCGCGCGATGCTGCTGATGTTTTCGAACTCGGCTTCGCTCTCAATATTGAACCAGCCGATCTTTGCCTCGATGGCTTGGCGGATTTCTGCATCGGTTTTGCCGACGCCTGCATAGACGACCTTGCTCATGGAAGCGCCAGCTTGCTGAGCGCGGTGGAGCTCGCCGCCGGAGACGACATCCATGCCGCTGCCTCGGTTGGCCAGCAGTTTGCAGATGTGAATATTGCCGCAGCTTTTGATGGAGTAGCAGATGATCGGGTCAAGCTCAGCGAAGGCCTGTGCGATGCGATCGTAGTGGCCTTCGAAGGTGGCGCGGGAGTAGATGTAGGCTGGCGTGCCGACTTTGGTGGCGAGGTCGGAGATGTCCACGTTTTCGCAGAAGAGCTGGCCGTCGCGGTATTGAAAGGAATCCATGGGAATCTCGGGAAGACAGAGGTCGCAGTTCAGAGGACAGAGGTCAGGAAGGATAAGGCGGAATGATAGTAGGGATTGGCGGGGCCGTCATCGAAGTGGACGCTCAGCCGCGATGTAACACATCGCGGACGCCACAGGCATGAAAGGTGGCTCATCTTGCAGTTCGCCTTCGACCTCGATGATCCGTCTGAATGCGGATCACCCAGCGCCATTGCACCCGTCCGCGACTCGTTGAGTCGCGGCTCAGGGAAGCTTGATTTTCAATAGATCGCGCGATGGTGCATCCGCAGGCAGAATATCTCGGCAGATCCCGGCAATCGCCTGCCGCTGTCCGGGCCAGATGAAATGCAGATCACAGTGATCACGCTTTTGCCAGCGAATCGCATCGTGTTCATCATTGAGCACCGGCTCACTGCCTGGCGCGACTTCTGCCGCGAAACAGGGACTCATCACAATCGCATCGTGCGATGCGAGAAAGTAGGTGTTCACTTCCTCGAGTTGCCAGAGATTCAAAAGCACCGGCGGCGCGTAGCCGGTCTCTTCATGAAGCTCGCGCAGCGCTGTCTGCACCGCCGTCTCATCTTCATGCACGTGGCCCATGATCGTCTGCCAGGTGTTCGAGAGTGCCCCGCTAGAGCGGCGAAGCTGAAGAAACTCCACATTCGCGGCGATGGCGTTGCCGGTCGTTTGAATCTTGCGGAAGACGTACACATCAATAATGTCGCTGCGAATGGTGGGCATGGGCACAGCATAACTTCGATGAAGTGCGCGACGTCGTTCGCCCTTCGCCTTGGCGAACGACGGATGAACGGATGGCCGCAAAAAAGCGCAGAAGGCGCAAAAGAAGATATTCAAGGAAGATATTTTTATAAGGAAAGCAGGAAGAAAGGAAGGAAGGAAAAACACTGACAAACAGCGGCCTATTCCTTGTTTCCTTTTCTCCTGCCTCCCTCAAAAGTCCTACATGGCCATTAGCCGCGCCATCACCAATTCTTTTTTGCGCCTTCTGCGCTTTTTCTCGGCCATCCCATTCCGCGTTCGCCAAGGCGGACGGTTAACTACTCGGATTTTGTCGCTTCGTCTTGCCCATGGCTGACGGGTATCATATTTCGACCTGTTTCGACTCCCGGAGATTTAACCATGATTCGTATTCGTTCTGCTGGCGCCTGGCTTTTCGTTGTTGCTTTGTGGTCGGTCACGCTGAGCGCCGAGGTGGCGTCAGAGAAAATAAATAGCGGCGATGTCGCTGTGGTGAAGTCATCGAGCCTGGACTGGTCATCGGATCAGGCGACCTACAAAAAGCTTGTCATCGATCTGGCTGACCCTTCGATGGAAGGGCGCGGGCCTGGCACGCAAGGCATCGACAAAGCTCGCGACTATCTCGTGAGCGAACTGAAAAAGATCGGCCTGGAACCCGCCTTCAAATCTGCGAAGGGTGAAAAATCATTCCTTCAGGAATTTGAAATCTCCGCAGGCATTGCCGCCAAGGAACAGGAACTGGTGCTGCTGGATAAAGCAGGCAAGGTCATTCTCGAACCCAAGCTCAATGAGCATTTCTCCGCGCGCGGCTTCTCCGGCGATGGCAAAGCATCCGCCACCCTCGTCTTCATCGGCTACGGCATCAGCGATCCGCACGGAGCTTACGACAGTTTCAAAACGCTCGAAAAAGATGCGCTCAAAGGCAAGGTCGCTGTCGCTTATCGCTATGAGCCTGTCGATGAAGAAGGAAGGCCGACGCTGATCGAAGGCGCTAAAGCTGGGCAATGGGGACAGGCATCGAGCCTGATCAATAAAGCCAACTGGGCAGCGAAACACGGCGCAGCGGCGCTGCTGGTCGTCGATCCACCCTCGCAGGATGCTGGCGGCTCCATGCCTTCGGTGGCAGCCACGCAAGGTTCAGCGGCAACGATTCCGGTCATTCAGATCAAGCCGGAGATTTTCCGCATGATGCTTCGCTCCAATGATCTGGGTGATGTGTCCACCGCCAAACAGTGGGAGAAGGAGGCCAATGCGGGCGAAACGAAAGTGCATGTACTCAGCAGCGTGCAGGCCAAACTGACGGTGAACATGGAGCGCGTCAAAGCAACGGTACACAACATCGCTGGCGTGCTGCCTGGCGCGGGCAAACTCAAGGATGAATATATCGTCATCGGCGGCCACTACGACCATCTGGGCTTTGGCGACATGGGCAGCCTAGCACGCGACGGCCTGCGGCAGATTCATCACGGCGCAGATGACAACGCATCAGGCACCGCTGGCGTGATCATCAGCGCTGTCGCACTCGCGCAAGCAGCCAAGGCGAGCGATGCACCGCAGGACCGGCGCACGATTCTCTTCGCACTTTTCACCGGTGAAGAGCGTGGCCTACTCGGCTCCGCGTACATGCTGCGAAAACCCGAAGAGATGGACATCAAGCTGGAACAGATCGATTTCATGCTCAATATGGATATGACCGGCCGAATGAATGGAAACAAGCTCATCGCTTCGGGCAGTGGCTCGGGCGAACAGTTTGAAGCGATCATGGCTCAGGCCGCCAAGCCACTGAATCTGCATGTCGCCAGTTCATCGGGCATGGGCATCGGCGGCAGCGATCATCAAAGCTTCCACGCCAAGTCCATCCCGGCGGTTCACTTTTTCACCGGCATCCATCCCGATTATCACAAGCCTTCTGATACCGCAGACAAAATCAATGTCGAAGGCGGCGTCAAGTCAGCGCATCTGGTGACTTCCATCGTGATGAGCCAGTGGGGCGCCAGCGAGCGCATCAAGTTCCAAGCCGTGCGCATGGCGCACCCCGCAGCAGGTGGCCCGCGCGGCGGCGGAGCCTACCTGGGTATCGTGCCCAATTACGCCAGCATGGATGCGACCGATGGCTGCCTCATTGATGGCACCAGTAACGGCAGCCCGGCAGCAGCGGCGGGACTCAAGCCCGATGACAAGATCACCAGTTGGAACGGCAAAGCAGTCAAGAACCTGCAAGACCTCACCAACATGCTCCGCGACAGCAAAGCGGGAGATGAAATCACCGTCGGCTTACAACGCAGCGGCAAGCCGGTGGAGATCAAAATCAAACTGGGAACACGCGGATGAGCGATTCTGTTCCCACCACTCAAGACGCCATAACTGTCATGACAACTCGCACGACAGCGATCATCATTGTCGATCACGGCTCCAAGCGATCCGAGTCCAACGCGATGCTCGAATTGTTCGTCGAACGTTTTCGCGCTCAGACGAGCTACACCATCGTTGAAGCTGCGCACATGGAATTGGCGGAGCCTTCGATCGCGCAGGCGTTTGCAAAGTGTGTCAGCGCCGGGGCACAGCGCGTGGTGGTGATGCCTTATTTTCTTTTACCCGGTCGTCACTGGAGCAGCGACATTCCGCGCTTAACCGCTGAGGCTGCGGCGGAGCATCCGGGGGTGGAGTTCATGGTCACCGCCCCTTTTGGCCTGCATCCGATGATGATGGAGATCGTCGAATCCCGCGTGGCCCACTGCCTGAACCATGTTCAGTCGAAGGCGGGAAAATGCGAAGTCTGTGCTGATGGGCAGATCAGTTGCGAACTGCGAAAGGCCTGAACATTCATCGCGTTCAGCTTTTTTTGACTT